>CAYUGI010000026.1:0-41936 GCA_964444105.1 uncultured Pirellulaceae bacterium | reverse complement strand
GACGTCGCTGTCGCCACGCTACGATTTGCAAACGGTGCACTTGGTGTGATCGAAGCAACAACCACGGCCTATCCGGGTGCGTTGAAACGCATCGAAATTTGTGGCAACCAGGGAACGGCGGTACTGGAAGAAGAGGATCTTCATACTTGGCAGTTTGCGGAAGAAACCGAGGAAGACGAGAAGATCCGCACCGAGATGTCTGGCAAGAATGAAACGGGCGGCGGCGCCGCTGATCCATCGGCAATCGGCCACCACGGTCACACGCTGCTCTTTGAAGATTTAGTGCAATCGATCAACGAAGATCGCACGCCCATCATCGACGGGCACGAAGGCCGCAAAAGCGTTCAAGTGATCGAAGCGATCTACGAAAGTGCCAAGACCGGCAAGATTATTACGCTGTCGTAAAGTCGGCAGCACCGATTACCAGCAAGGCCCTACTCGCTCTTGAGCAGCGAAGTATGGTCGTGCACGATTTTCCAGCCTTCATCAAAACGCTTGAATACCAATGTGAATTTCCCGCCGATGGGATCTTCATCGCGATCGAGCTTCCATGTGCCGATGACTTGCATTGCCTTGTCATCAACACGCAGGAACTCTAGCTGTGAAAACGTCGTCCGGCCCATCGTTGTCTTGTCGGGATAGCGTTTTTTATAGCCAGCCATTGTCGCATCCCAGCCTCGCGTGACTTTGCCGCCGGACGAAAAAGTCAGTTGCTCGTTTTTCCAATAGGGCTGCATAAACGCGTCGATGTCGCCAGCACTCCAATCTGCGGCCTGTTGGTGAATGATCGTGGAAATCTGCCTTTCTGCGTCATCCGAAAACGCATTGGTTGATTCCGCGTCGTTTGTGCTGTCATCTGGCAAGGACAGGAACGTCTCGAATCTCCCGTTGCTATCTGCCGCTGCGCAGCTCATCCCAGGTGTGTTGTGTTTCATCACAATCTCCCCGGTGCGCGAGACGGCGATCACGCCGCCCACACCACGTTCCAGACGCTTATTCATGACTGTTGTGACGGCGGTTTTCAGTGGTCGGTCGGCGTAGAGCATTTGTGCTGCCAAGTCATACGCCACGCTAAGACGAATGTACTCTTCACCAATTCCGGTACCCGAGACCGCGCAAGAACTATTTGCGGCATAGGTGCCGGCCCCGATGATCGGTGAATCACCTACACGCCCGGGAAGCTTCTTCGCCGTGCCACCGGTACTGGTGCCAGCGGCCAAGTCTCCGTGTTGGTCGAACGCAACACATCCGACCGTCCCGAAATGCGGCTCGTTGTCGTTGGTTTTTGCCCGGCTCTGATCGCCGCGTTTGTACGAATTGTCAAACGATGTCTTGAAGTAGTCCGGTTTCACCAAGGTCACACCCTGCTCTTGCGCGAATTCGTCTGCACCCGCGCCGGCCAGCAAGACGTGTTTGGTATTGGTCATGACCAAGCGAGCCAAGCCAATCGGATTTTTTGTACGAGTCACCCCGGCAACCGCTCCGCATGCCAGCGTTTTTCCGTTCATGATCGACGCGTCCATTTCGACGGTGCCATCTTCAGTCAGCACCGCGCCGCGACCCGCATTGAAACTGGCATCATCTTCCAAAACCCGAATCGCCGCTTCGACGGCATCGATCGCGGCTCCTCCCTTGGCTAGCACCAACTTGCCAGCAGTGAGGGCTTTTTCAAGTCCGACGGTACGAGCCTGTTTCTTGGCGTCGTCCCATTTGTCAGGAGACCCCCCCGCGCCGCCATGGATGGCGATCGACCAATTGACCGGAGGTTCAGCGTCGCTGGTGGTGGGGAAATTCATCGTTGCAATGGCGGCAAAAAATAGGACGAGTGATCGCATGGCTCGTTTTCGGGATGGATTCTATTCAGCGGAAGTACAAATCGCGCCAGCCCAAGCAGTCTTGGCTTCCGATTTGGAAGTCGCGACAAACGTTGGGCCGATGCTCGTGGTGTTTGCAACGCTGCAAATCGGCATCGTACCAGCAGCAGACACCGTCCAGTTCTCCGCTTGCTGGGTGGACATAAGATTCCATCCAGCCAAGCAATTCCGTTTTCAGGTCATCCGGCATATTGAGCCAGGGTTCTTCGGCGGTTTGGTGATCGCCCTCTTGCACGTAGCTGGGAAACCCCATGTGCAGGCAGCAGGCACCGCAACCGTTACAGTCAACGACGGGCAACTCCGCAATGGTCGATTCAATCTTTGAGGTCACTCGTTGTCCGTCACTTTTAGCGTCGCACGTAGTCCGCCATCCTGAAACGAAATTGTGGTCCTAATTTCGTCGGTAGGGCCAAACATTTTTTCCAAAATCGGGCCAGCCTTGGGTTCTAAATGATACCCGTGGTGAGTTGATTCGTAAGTCGACCGCTGCGCATTCCAAGCGTATTGGCCGCCGGTCGGTTCGACCAGAGTCTGGCCAAACAACTGCGTGTAGACTTTGGCTGGATCTCGATCAGGGTATCGATGCCGCAAGTAGTTCAGGATAGGCAGATTGCCCCAGGCCAATTGATTCGTTCGCCAAAGTCCGCTGCGATAGTTTGTCTGTGACATCGCCTCGGCTGCCAGCCCGGTGGTCTGCAGGATCATTTGTGGTCTCAATACTCTGGCTGGGTCGACGTCAATCGGTTCGGCTTTGTCGTTCTCTTTAGATCGGTCGACTGTCTTGCCATCTTTTTCACGCTCGATGTATCGATCGATTGCTCTTTCAACGACTTGCTGGTTACCGCTCAGTGTCAATCCGTCGGGCAGGGTGACATAATACAGCGTTGGGTTTTCTGCTTCGTCGCCCAGCGTCCCACGGGCGTCCCAGGTGCCAGTGACGAACACATAGTCCTTATGCTTGGCGGTTCCCCAACGAATCATATTGGGTGCGTACTGATTTTGTAGCGAACGAACGCCCACCATGAACGCGGTCAGCGAAAGCGAGTCCTTTGATGGGATGCGTATGCCGACAGGAAGATCTGCGGCCAACGAAGAGAATTGAAACGACCACCTGTCACGCGACTCGTACCGCTTCATCCATGCCTCGTCATGGTCAAAGTACAGCGACACCGAACCATCGATCCATCCAAGCGGATCAAAATCGATGCCGCTTAATTGGCTCTGCACAAACATCCGAGCCATGTTGAACATCGGCGTTTCTGTGTCGATCGCAATATCGATTGACGCAATGGATTCGGGATGATGATCGCTGATGGAGCGGTTCAAGCGGGCTTTGCCCACTATCCGTCGATACTGCGCATACTCGCTTTGCAAAATCAATGGAATGATTGTCAGATCGACGGCAAGTTCGTTCTCGGCTAAGCCAATTTCGACAGCGATGGGGTCGAAAACGCGTCGCCATTTACGTTCGTATTGCCTCAACCAATTGCTGTACAGATCCACTTCCTTTTGCGTCGCGTGAGTCAGATTCATTTCGGCAATTGGCTTTTGAAAATCGAGCGATCCGTACTCGTCACTGTAGACGCCATCGGGTGTCAGCATTAAGACGCCCGCATTGGGCATCTGACTGTCGCGATAGATCTCTGTCTTGCCAGGTGCTGTGCGATTCACCAATGCATCGGCATGCTGCATCGTGATTTCCGCGATCGTGGCGCGCGCCCGTGTTCGGCGTGATGCACTGATTCGCCATTGTGGTCCGCACCATCGGCGAATCGCCGCGTCCGTAATGACCACCAACGCCTTTTGGTTTTCGCTGTTGCGTGGATAGCGTTGCCGAAAAAATTTGTACTCGTCCAAGTCGTGCATGCTTGCGACTTGATCGCTGCTGCACTGTAGGACTCGTCTGATTTGGTACGCTGAATTGCTAACGACGACGGCGTTGTCAGTGATCGCGATGCAACTGCTAAACCTGCGACTGGGATTCACCCACTGAGTAAACGTGTGCTCGTCCACTTTGTGCTCGATTCGTTCAACGTCGTCGTACTTTGCTGACTGCCCCTTTATCAGCGTCAGCATTGCTTGGTGGAGTAGCGTGGGTTGTTGTGACTGCATCAGCACAGCGATATCCGTCCCAGTACGAAAGTAAGGGTCGGATCCCGTTACGGCCACTTCGCCAACCAAGGCGCCGCCGACTTGCCGTGTCAACGCATTAAGCGGCAGCCCAAGTTGCGATTGGTACATGCCCATGACATCCGTCACGCGCGACTGCGGTTCAAACCAGTGGACCAAGGGTCGTGCCCGCTCGCTTCCACGACTGACCATTTCTGAAAGCAGGTCGAACGAAGGCAGAAAGACCGCGTACTGATCTTCGCTGACCAGTGTTGAAAGTGGGTCCAATTCGGTCTGCTTTTTGGATAGTCGATCTTTCCATTCAATTGCATTGACCTGGACCCCGCGGACTTTGGAAAGTTCGACCAGTTCACCCAAGTAGCTATCTGGATTGTCCAAGTCATTACTGAGTGCCAAGTTTTCACTGATCGCGCGACCGCCGGCCATGAGGTTGATTGTCGAATTGACGCCTTGGTCGCGCCGCAATGGCCAATTCGGTCCAACAGCTTTTGCCTCCTGTCCTGCCGCTTTCATCGACTCCGTCGCCAAGTGACGAAACATTGCCGATCCGGCGTACTGCGGCGACCAGAGTGTTTGGAAGTACTGCCCTTTTGCTTTGTGGAAGTCAGTCTTAGACGTTTTCGCTTCGTCAGCACGATCGACAGAAAAATCGAATTTCGCCAACACTGATTCACTTGATTGATCGGGATGACGGCGAAGCATATACATCGCGCCGTTGATCGTCTGGCCTTTCGGTTTGCGGCCGATAATTCGGTAGTCTTCGTACTGGTTGTTTCGTTGCTTCGGTTCCAGCAGATAGGCCTCGCACGATGTTGGCACCACGATTCGCGGATTCGTGTTCTTTTGGTAGTAACTCGCTTTCAGTACAGGCGGGTCGGAAACGATGTGTTGTTGTTCGAAGGCTGCCACCAACGGCGCTACATCGATCGAAAAATACTCAAACAGCATTTCATCCATCTTTTCTGCTGCTCGAACAGGTGCGTTCACCTCCTGGGCAGCCGACTGAAACATGAACGTCGGCAGAGTGGTGGCGAGCATCAAGACCGCCAGCGGTGGCATTCGCCTAAAGATCGAGCCATTTTGATAAGGATTCATCGCGGACCTGGGGGTGGGAGTCGAAACGAATGACTGAAACTTATGAAGAGCTAGTGATTCAAAGAGCCCGTGCATGGCAAATGCGCTCGCGGTACTGGCGGATTTTTCGTGACGTATGGCGTACAATCGTGGTCGCACCCACAGTTTACGCGTTTTCTACATTGGCTGGATCAGTCTTTCGTCTATGCGCCGCCACATTAGTTCCTGCTGTTTCTTCGCCCTCGTAAGTCTGCTTGCTGGCACGTTCTCCGTCCGCGCCGAAGATTGGACACGATTTCGAGGACCGCAGCTCAATGGAATCTCATCTGAGACCAACTGGCAGAGCCTTGCTGACGGTAAGGAGCTCATCCGGTTATGGACGACACAAGTTGGCACCGGAGTATCGGG
The DNA here is from genome assembly GCA_964444105.1 of uncultured Pirellulaceae bacterium. GTDB lineage: Bacteria > Planctomycetota > Planctomycetia > Pirellulales > Pirellulaceae > K23-9. The sequence goes on along the minus strand of CAYUGI010000026.1, from coordinate 36,450 downwards.
CGTTGTAACGAGCGCCGGGCGTCTATTCACCATGGGAACACAGACGACTTTGACACCGTCTATTGCCTAGACTCGGTCACGGGAGAAACGATTTGGAAGCACTCTTACCCATGCGTTCTGGATCCCAACGAATTTGAGGGCGGGCCAACAGCGACGCCAACTGTTGACGGCAGTTTGCTTTTCACGCTTAGTCGTCTTGGGGATTTCCATTGTTTTGACAAAGACACCGGCGAGGTTCATTGGAGCAAGAATGCTGCGGAAGAAAATGAGATTCGTGTGCCCGGTTGGGGGTTCGCGGGTTCGCCGTTGGTCGTTGGCGATTTGATTTTGCTGAATATCGGTGAAGCAGGCATGGCGATCGAGAAGTCATCGGGCAGGGTGAAATGGAAGTCCACGGACAAAGATGCCGGCTATTCTTCTTTGGTGCCAATGCGGTTCAAGGATGTCGATGCGGTCGTTTTTGGCTCGTCGCGATCGTATGTTTGCGTGGAGACCGAGACAGGAAAAGAACTTTGGCGCAAACGCTGGCTGACGACGTTTGGTTGCAACGCAGCGGACCCGATCGTTGCCGATGGCAAGGTTTTCCTTTCGTCTGGCTATAACCGTGGCTGCGTTTTACTGGATGTCACCGAGGACAATCTTCGGGAAGTTTGGAAGAACAAGGAAATGCAAAACCAAATCAGCACATCCTTGCTAATCAATGATTTTGTCTATGGCATCCATGGGGACATTGACGCGGGCACGCAGCTTCGTTGCATGGACTTCCAGTCAGGTAAAGTGCAATGGACTGAAGATTCCTTTCATCCCAGCGCTCTGGCCGCTGCCGGAAATCGACTGATCGCAATCAGCGACCAAGGCGACTTGGTGATCGCGCAAGCGTCGTCTGACGCAGTGAAGGTCTTGTCAACGCATCCGTTGATGGTTGAGAAATGCTGGACTTCGCCAGTCCTTTCGGGCGGCATGCTCTACGTTCGCGGAGTTTCGGGAGAACTTGTTTGCGTGGACTTGAGCAAGAAATCCAGCTAACAATCTGCGTATAATCAAGAGCGGCACTTTCCCTTCCATCCAAGCAATCCGCTGCTTATGCCTGTTCCACGTCGTCAATTCATACAGGCCGCCGCAGCAGCCAGCGCCGCCGCGTGCTCTGCGCCGGCCATTCATGCTCAATCCAAGGGCAAGAAGTATCGCACGGCTTTGATCGGTAGTGGTTGGTGGGGGATGAATATTCTGAAGGAAGCACTGGCGGCGGGTAACACGACGTGCGTTGCACTGTGTGACGTCGATCAGGACAAATTAGAAATCGCGGCGGAGGAAGTCACCGATCTGTCAGGTGACCAACCCAAGACGTTCACTGATTTTCGCGAGCTGCTAGACCAAGTCGAAATCGATATCGCGATTGTTGCAACGCCCGACCACTGGCATGCACTCAATACGATTGCTGCGATTGAGAAAGGGGCTCATATCTTCGTCGAAAAACCAACGGGTCATACAATTGGTGAAAGCCGCGCGATGCTGAACGCTGCTCGTGCCAACCATCGCACCGTCCAAGTCGGACTTCATCGTCGCATTGGTCCACACTATGTCTCCGGGATGAAATTCCTGAAGGATGGTGGCGCGGGCGACATCGGTCTAGTTGAAGCGTTTGTTCACAATCGCGGCGGCGAAGAGAAACCAACTCGAAATAGTGAGCCTCCCGAACAACTCGATTGGGACATGTACTGCGGTCCGGCGCCACTGCGTCCGTTCTGCCGAAAAATTCACCCGGGAGGTTTTCGGCACTTCTTAGATTTTGCCAACGGAACACTGGGGGACTGGGGCGTCCATTGGTTGGATCAAATTCTTTGGTGGACCGATGAAAAGTACCCCAAACAGGTGCATTCCACAGGCGGTCGTCCGATCAAGGGTGCCGCTGTCTTGAACGACAAGGAGCAAACGACAGACACCCCTGACCATCAAGTTGCGACTTACCAATTTGAATCGTTCACAGCGACTTGGGAGCACCGTCGTTTCGCTGGAAACGGACCCCAGCAATCATCGGTTGGGTGCTATTTTCACGGCACGAAGGGCACGTTCCATATGGGCTGGCGCGATGGTTGGACATTTTTTCCCGCGGACGCCAAAAAGCCGAAGATTCATGAAGATGCCCAGCACAAGGAACCAGATGGTCATAGCATTGACCGACTGTGGGCGGACTTCATCGATTCAATTGAATCAGGACGCAAACCAAAGTGCGATGTCCAAGTCGGGCATGACGCCACTAATATGAGCTTGCTGGGTATGTTGTCGATGAAGCTTGGTCGTAGCGTTCAATGGGATGGAGAGAAGGAGCGTATCATTGGTGACGAAGAAGCCAACCAGCTTTTGCGGCGACCGTATCGAGGCGAATGGACCTATCCCAGCTAATTCGTTTCCCAATTATTTCCTTTTCCGCGAATCAATTACACCTCACTGAATCAATCGTGCTCAAGGCACCTCGCTTAGAATCTTAAGCACTCATTTAAAACACCACGTTTAAAAACCGTTTTTGGCAGAATTTCGTAATGGATGATAAACAAGTTTCGATAAACAACGACACGAGTCTGCCCAAGGACTTTTCGGCGTCCATTGTCGTCTTTCTGGTTGCGCTGCCGCTTTGTCTTGGCATTGCGCTGGCCTCGGGAGCACCTCTTTTTTCCGGGCTGCTTGCTGGGATCATTGGCGGCATCGTCGTTGGTAGCCTCAGTGGTTCTCACACAAGTGTTAGCGGTCCTGCGGCGGGTCTGACTGCCGTCGTCGCTACTCAGCTCGCGAATCTAGGCTCCTTCGAGGCCTTTCTGTTGGCAGTGGTTGTTGGAGGTGTGATTCAAATTGGCTTGGGAATCGCGAAAGCTGGTGCGCTTTCCGCTTTCTTTCCCTCAAGCGTTATCAAAGGACTTTTGGCAGCGATCGGCGTCATCCTGATTCTGAAACAAATCCCGCACTTGCTCGGACATGACACCGACCCGGATGGCGAGATGTCGTTTTCGCAGCCTGACAAAAAGAACACCTTTTCCGAAATTCTGACGCTGTTTGACGGCGAGATTCATATGGGTGCCGCGGTGATTGGATTGGTGGCGTTCCTGTGCATGATGCTCTGGGCGAATGCCAAGCCACTCAAGAAGAGCGGCGTGCCGGGGCCATTGGCTGTTGTTCTAATTGGTGTCGGCCTGCAGCTGTTGTTTTCGACTTGGGGGGGGCGATGGTTGATCGGAGAATCTCACTTGGTGCAGATTCCGATGGCAGAGACTTTTTCGGAGTTCAGAGGATTCCTAAGTAGTCCCGACTTTTCGCAGTGGACCAACCCTGCCGTCTACATCGGAGGTTTGACGATAGCCATCGTGGCTTCCCTTGAAACCTTGTTAAACCTAGAAGCCACTGACAAGCTGGATCCACGGCGTCGAAACTCGCCCGCTAGCCGAGAATTGTGGGCGCAGGGTGCCGGCAATGTTGTCGCTGGCTTGATTGGTGGAATCCCTGTCACATCCGTGATCGTTCGCAGTTCTGTGAACGTTGACTCGGGAGCGACAACTAAACGGTCTGCCGTTATGCACGGTATCTTGTTGCTGTTGTGCGTGGGCTTGTTCCCAAAATACTTGAATATGATTCCGCTCTCAGCGCTGGCAGCGATTCTGATCTACACGGGATTCAAGCTTGCCAGTCCGGCACTCTTCCAGCAAATGTGGAAGCAAGGTAGGTATCAGTTCATCCCGTTCATCGTGACGATTCTGGCGATCGTGTTCAGCGACCTGTTGATCGGCATCTTGATTGGACTGGTGGTCAGCATCTTGTTTATTTTGAATAGCATGCTGCGTTATCCGATTCGCCAGATCGTCGAAACGCATGCGACCGGTGAAGTAGTCCGCATTGAATTGGCCAATCAAGTCAGCTTTCTCAAGCGTGCAGCGCTGGACAGCGTGCTGAACAAAGCCGAACCTGGCACCAAATTCCTGATTGACGCAACCGAGTCAGACTACATCGATCCGGATGTGCTTGGCTTGATTCGCGAGTTCAAGGAGACGATCGGACCGGCACGTGGGCATAGTGTCAGCTTGCAAGGCTTTCGAAATAAGTATGACATGAACGACGAAATCCTTTTCGCAGACTATTCGACGCGTGAGTTGCAGGATCGCCTGACGCCCGATCAAGTATTGGAAGTTCTGGCCGAAGGAAATGAGCGCTTCTACAAAGGTCAGCGTTTGACGAGGGACTTCAGCCGCCAGATTGATGCGACGTCGACTGGCCAAAACCCGCTGGCGGTCGTGCTGAGTTGTGTCGACTCCCAAGTGCCTACCGAGTTGGTGTTTGATCTTGGCATTGGCGATATCTCAAGTGTGCGTGTTGCAGGGAATGTGATTGGCACCAAGTCGCTTGGTAGTATCGAATACGCCGTGACGGTTGCTCGTGCCAAACTGGTGCTGGTCCTGGGGCATACACGCTGCGACGCGGTATCGTCTTCGGTCAAGCTGATTGGGACATCACAAAGCGTCGAACAGGCAAGCGGTTGCCCGAATCTGCACGCCATCGTTTCGGAAATTCAACAAGCGGCAGATACCGAAGAATGGAAGACGCTCAACGCGACACCGTCAAGCAACGTGGACGAAAAAGTCGACGAGGTAGCGAAACAGAATGTCGAGCGAACGGTTCGCGAGATTATCTCCCGAAGCCATGCGATTCGAGCGGCTGTCGATGAACAACAGTTGCTTGTTCTGGGGGCGATGTACGACGTTAAGACGGGCGTGATTGACTTTTTCCGTTAGTTGCTGTGAAGTGAGCATCAGGCGGCTGCCAAATCGATTCGACAAGTTGGAACCAGCTAGATGCACTCGCACGAGATACTGACAACATTCACGGCTGCGTCGGCGTTGGGCGTGTGCCTGTTCACTCTGGCACAGTACCTGCGGGTCTCGGCCATTGCTGTCCTTTTGATCGGCGGCATCGTTGCTGGACCTCAAGTCTTAGGAATCGTGCAACCCGATTCGCTTGGCAGTGGTTTAAGTACGCTTATCTCGCTTGCGGTCGCCATCATCCTGTTCGAGGGCGGGCTGACGCTTGACTTGAAAGGTTATCGATCGGCCAGCAAAGAGATCTTTCGGGTGCTGACCCTTGGCGTGATTGTGACGTGGGTCGGCAGCGCGCTGCTATTGCGGCTGTTTTTTAGATTCGACATCGCTTTCTGCTTGTTTGCGGCAAGTCTGATTATTGTCACCGGGCCAACCGTTATCGGGCCGTTGCTTAATCGCATTCGCGTGAACAAGCGTTTGCATCATATCCTGCACTGGGAAGGAGTCCTGATTGATCCTATCGGCGTCTTCATCGCTCTGCTGTCCTTTGAGTTTTACGTAAGCACCAACGTCGAACATCAGTTGATTATTTCGGACTTCCTGATGCGATTTTTGTCGGGAGCATTGTTGGGTCTTGCCTTCGGATTTCTTTTGGACCTGATTCTGCGACGCGGCTGGATTCGAGAGGATCACACCAATATTTTTGTCCTGGCAATGGCGATGCTCAATTTCGGTGTTGCCGATTTGGTGATCGCCGAAAGCGGCTTGTTGAGTGTCACGATTGCCGGTCTTGTGCTCGGTAGTCGAAACACGCCGAATTTGCGAAACATCATCTCCTACAAGGTCGAACTGAAGGACTTTTTGATTGGTCTGCTGTTCGTGTTGCTGGCAGCGAATCTAAATCTGGCCGCGTTTTTGGAATACGGATGGAAACTGTTAGCGGTTGTCGTTGGAATCATGCTTGTCGTGCGACCGTTGAACATTTTTCTTTCGATGCACGGCAGTAGTGTCAGCCACAGTGAAAAGTTGTTCCTCAGTTGGATCGCACCGCGCGGGATTGTCGCTGCCTCCATGGCTTCGGCATTCACCTTGGAACTGAAGTCGCTTGGAGCGGACAACGCAGTATTCTTGGAAACGTTTACCTATTCGGTGATTGCTGGGACAGTGATTGTTCAAGGTCTCACGGCCGGAGCCCTGGGGCGATATCTAGGCGTGCTACGTCCTCCATCGAAGGGGTGGATCATCATTGGTTCCCATGCTGTTGGACGACAGGTAGCGAGGTTTTTGAAACGGTTCGAAACTCAAGTCGTCCTTATCGATACCAATGCGCGAGACGTGCGAACCGCCCGACGTGAAGGACTGCTTGCATTGAGCGACGACGCCATGCTGATGGACCCGGATCGGCACGTCGAACTGTACGGCTGCGGAAATCTACTCGCAATCACTCCGAATCCAGACCTGAACCGAATGCTGTGTCGACGTTGGTCCGAGATACTGGAGGAAATGCCCTATCGTTGGGAACCGGCCGGATACGAAACCGACAAGAATCGGCATTTGTTAGTTGGTCGTCGGATCTGGGACAACGTTCCGCTAAGCAGGTGGATGTCGCTGGAAGGTGACGCCACGCCTTTGCGACGAATCGAGGCTACCGAAGGTGAGCCTGGGGAAAACGAACAGATTCTTTTTGCCGCGACGGCAGATGGCTTGCGCATTGGAGCGTCCAAAGAAGTTCAGAAAGAGGACACTGCTTGGTTGCTCTACACTCCGCCCACCCAATCACAGCAACTGATTCTTCCTCTTGCAGCAGATGACGTTGTCTTCTCCGATCTCGTTGACTTGCGAGAACTGTACGGTGAAATGATCGGTCACCTGAAAGATCGGGTTCCCAAGCTAGACCCTGACGAACTCTTGGAAGAAATGTGGAAACGCGAAGAAGACTACACCAGTTTGCTGGGCCATGGCATCGCATTGCCTCATGTTTGGACCCCCCAGGTTCAAAAGTCAGTGTTAATGGTCGCGCGGCCCACAAGCGTAGTCGTTTGTCCGCTTACCAGATCAAAGATCGAAATCGTCTTCATGCTAATTAGCCCGCTGGGAAATCCGGATGAACATCTTCGCAACCTGTCGCAAATCGCACGTTTGGTCGGCACGGAGTCGCGACGCGCAAGTCTGTTGGCAGCCGAGAGTCCCGGGGAATTGTTTACGACAATCGCATCCAACGAGTGAAATCTAGATGTGGATCGTCCGGAAGTGAGTTAGAAATCCCGGAAGGGGCTTCTTGGCTCGGACGCTTCCATTTCAGCCCGCCAATTTTCGTAGCGGCCCTTGATTCGTGACATAACTTCGGGGCGCTCTTGCGACAAATCACGTTTCTCGCCGAGATCATCGTTCAAATTGAACAGCCCGCCGGACGTCGCACTCATTCGGACCCACTTCCAGTTTCCGACTCGAGCGCCAACCGTTTCCTTGCGTTTCCAGAACATTTCGTTGCGTGGTGAAGGCTTTTCTCCTCGCAAGGTTGGCCACCAATCGTAACCGTCGAAGGTTGTATCTTTCGGTATAGCTACTCGTGAGGCGGCAGCGAAGCTTGGTACAAGCTCCAAGCTGGTCAAGAACGAATCATTCACCACTCCTGCCGGAATTTTTCCATCCGGCCAACGCACTAAACACGGCACGCGAATACCGCCTTCCCACATATCTCCTTTCTTGCCGCGAAGTGGCGAGTTGTCACTGCCACCGCCACCTCCGTTGTCGGAAAAGAAGACAACGATCGTATTGTTGAGCTGGCCTTTCTGTTCAATTCGATCAAGGACTTTGCCTATCGATGCGTCCATGCAAGTTACGGCTGCGCGATAATCGCGTGTCCGGGCTTCCTTCGTGACCACTGTGGCAGGAGAAGCGTATCGGTAGTTGTCTTTGGTGCGGAACTCCGGGGCAACAGATGGGTACATCGATTTGTATTCTTCAGGTGCCTGGACGGTCGAGCGAATCTTGGGATCCAAGGCTGACGAACCGTGGGGCGCGTTGAAAGGTAAATACAAAAAGAATGGACTGCCGCCAGCATAGGCATCCAAAAAACGAAGTGCTTCACGCTCGAAAAGCTTCGTGCAGTAGATGCCTTTGTCTTCGGTGGTTGGATTCAAATTGCGATACATGCTGGGCACGCCGTATCGTTCATGCGTGTAGTAGTCCACGCCTGTGTTGACGAATCCGTAGAACTCGTCGAAACCGCGCGATGTTGGGAGATAACGTTTCAATGTGCCAAGATCCCACTTCCCAAAAATGCCGCTTTTGTAACCAGCCGTTTTCAGCAATTCTGGCAACAGCGCTTCTCGTAAATCCATTCCGCCAATGCGTTCAAAGGAAACTTGATATTCCTCGTGCGTGTATTTGTGCCCGTAGTCGGGTGCCTCGTTTCGGATCATGTCATAGATCCCGTTGCGTTGCGGGTACCGTCCCGTCAGCAAGGCACCACGTGACGGTGTGCAAGCAGGCCAGGCCACGTAGAAATTCGTTAGCCGCGTCCCCTCTTTCGCCAATCGATCCAAGTGGGGCGTGATGATTCCGTTTCCAAGCAGGCCAAGGTCATTGTATCCCTGGTCGTCCGAGACGATTAACAGAATGTTCGGTGGTTCAGCGCTGTTCGTTGGCTTACACGCAACGAGGCACAGGATACCCACTGAGAACAGGACGGCGATTGCTGGAGGGCGTCTCATAAACCTACTCACCTATGACAGAATATCTTTTGCGACGACCCCCGCAACATCCGTCAAACGAAAGTCGCGTCCGGCATAACGATAGGTCAATCGTTCGTGGTTGATACCCATCAAGTGCAGTATTGTCGCATGCAGATCGTGTACGTGCATTTTGTTTTCGATGGCGTAGTAGCCATACTCATCCGTCGCGCCATAGGCGTATCCGGATTTGACGCCACCACCAGCCATCCACATCGTAAAGCCGTGTGGATTGTGGTCGCGACCGTTCTTTCCCTGTGCAGTTGGAGTTCTGCCGAATTCGCCGCCCCAGAGAACCAGCGTGTCCTTCAGCAAGCCGTGAGACTTAAGGTCCGCCAAAAAACCAGCGATTGGCTTATCGACTTCTAGAGCATTCTTGGCGTGACCTTTGTAGAGGTTGCTGTGTTGGTCCCATTGCACTTCGCTATCGCTGTGCGTTACCTGTACAAACCGCACTCCTCGTTCCAAAAATCGTCGTGCCAAGAGACACTGTCGACCAAAGTCCTCCGTAATCGGATTATCGATGCCGTACATTCGCTGCGTCGCTGCGGTTTCGTCGGCCAGATTCTGAACGTCAGGCATGGCACGTTGCATCCGAAACGCAAGTTCGAACGCGTTGATCCTGCCTTCTAAGGCTGCGTTGTTGCCAACCGTGGAAGCGTGATCGCGATTCATCGCTGCGATCAAGTCGAGTTGACGCCGCTGCGTTTCTAAATCGATTCGAGAATTGCGAACGTGCTTGAGCTTAGCTTTGGAGGCCGGCAGACTGGCGTTTCCGATCGGCGTGCCTTGACAATAAGCAGGCAGGAAAGCGGAGCCCCAGTTGTTCACGCCGCCATGCGCAAGCGTTGGACAGATGGTGACAAACGCGGGCAGATTTTCGTTTTCCGTGCCCAGGCCGTATGACACCCAAGATCCCAAGCTAGGGCGGACAAACTGATCACTGCCCGTGTGCATTTTCAGCAATGCACCGCCGTGCGCTGGGTTCGTGCCGTGGACGCCGCGCAGGACACATAGATCGTCAACGTGCTTGGCTACATTCGGAAACAACTCGCTGACAGGCAGTCCGCTCTCGCCGTGTTGGCGAAATTTCCAAGGTGATTTAAGCAAATTTGATTGCTTGGCGAAGGTGACTCGCGGCAACTCAAATGGCGGTGGTTTCCCATCGTCTCTAGTCAGCAAGGGTTTTGGATCGAACGTGTCGATATGCGAAGGCCCGCCTTTCATAAAGAGAAAGACGATTCGTCTTGCACGAGCTGGAAAATGAGCCGTCTTGGCTGATAATGGCGAGCTGCCGAAATCATGCGCGAAACTCTCCTGCTGCAACAGCGAGCGGAGAGCCAGGTGCCCAAAGCCAACGGCTGAACATTTCAATAGCCTACGTCTGGATTTCAAATCTTGATGGTTCAAATGGGTTACCGCACAAAAATGAATTCGTTGCTGGCAAAGAGACTCTGACATAGCAGCGACAACGCGCGATGCTGCGGGGCTGATGAGCTGCTACGAGATTCCTGAGCAACTTGGTCAAGAAAACGTTTAGCTCTCTCTATTTCGGCTAGCGTAGCCTCACGTCCCAACGTCAGTTGATATGCTTGTTCGATGCGGCGACTTTCAGATTGGAAATCACGCAGTAGATTTTTGGCCAGCCGATCGGCCGCATTCATCACCAATTCCGCGTTCATCATCAACAACGCTTGCGGGGCGACTGTGGTCTCGCTTCGAATCCCCGTCGGCATCGTTGGATCAGGGAAATCGAACTGCGAAAAGAACGAGTACAGGTTGTTTCGAATGACAGGAAGGTAGATCGCTCTGCGCTGCGAATCATATTTTGTGTGATCGACTGATGTGTGATTGAATACAAATTGCCGATTACGAAGCGGGATCGTCTTTCCGCCCAAAGTCCTATTTAATCCGCCGGAAACCGCAAGTATCCCATCACGAATGGATTCTGCTTCGTGTCGGCGCACCGGAAATTTCCACAGCAGGCGATTGTCGGGGTCGATCACCTCACCGTCTCGCGAGTTAGCTACCGAGTCCATTTTGTAGACGCTTGATTTCAAAATGAGTCGATGGAGTTCCTTTGTCGACCATCCGGTTCGCACGAAATGCCGTGCGAGATAATCGAGCAACGCGGGATGCGATGGCCGTCCACCCAAGACTCCAAAGTTCTCAGTCGACTCGACAAGCCCGCGTCCGAAATGCCAAGCCCAAATTCGATTGACGTAAACACGAGCTGTCAGTGGATGTCGCGTGTCGGCCATCCAACGAGCAAGTTGCAGGCGACCGCTTTGATTGGATGGGAAAATGGGACGATGCACGCTCGTCCGCATGACGGCCGGGTACTCTCGCGCCACTGGACTTCCCAAATTACGATGGCTGCCGCGAATGTGGACAGGTAGCGACTCTACGACCGCGGCGTCAGTGACTCCCATCGCCGATGGCAAATCTGCTGCCTGGCTCTCAACAATGCGAGCGGCCTCCATCGATTGGTTGTAGAGTTCGAGTTGATCGGGATTCAATGCGTGCAGTGGATTCGCAGGTACTGAGATCAAACCCGATGGGTCCTTCAACACCGACATAACAGCATCGTGTTGCCTGTCACCTGTCGTTTTGGCTTTAGGATCCACCGATCGAGCGATTTGCATTGATTCCTTAGCCGAATCAAAAACAGAACTAAAGTGGCGATGTACCGCACCCTGTTCGCTTCGCAATCGGTGCCAAGGTCCTAGCACATCATCGTCGGTGCGATATTCCAAGTGCATTCGAGCGTGGTGAAGAATGCGTGGATGCAGGTTTCTTGGTTCCGCGATCTTTGCGACTTTCGCGAGTGACGCTGTAACGTCGAACAGCGTTGCCGCCTCCAAGTAATCAGCCACCTGCGCTCGAGCCTTTTCACTGACTTGCAGCATGAAATCGTTTTTGAGCTTGGTCGTCTGCTTCTTTTTTTCAGCGATCAACGCATCAATCTTCGCAATCTCTACTCTTTCTGCTTCCGTCGCGAAATCGTGCTCGTACCAGTGCTTTATCGCTCCTTGTTTCGATTCACCGAACGTGCGAGTGCTTTTGAAGATCGCTGCCAGCGAGTAGTAGTCAGACTGTTTAATGGGATCAAACTTGTGGTCGTGGCATCGCACGCAGCCGAACGTCATCCCAAGAAAGGCTTTCCCCATCGCATCGAGTTGTTCATCGATGGTGTCCATTTCTAGTTTCTCTCGGTCTGGCTCTGCGAGCACCTTTGCACCCAGCACAAGGTAACCAGTCGCGATCTTTGTTTCTTCGGTGGCACTTGGCAGAAGGTCACCTGCAATCTGTTCGATAAGAAACTGATCAAACGGCTTGTCGTCGTTGAATGCATCGACAACGTAATCGCGGTATCGCCACGCATTGCCAAACGCCAAGTTTTCATCCAGGCCATTGGAATCGGCATAGCGCGCAACATCTAACCAATGGCGTCCCCATCGGACGCCGTACTGAGGTGACGAGAGAAGGCGATCGACCAGTTTGCCGTATGCGTTGGGCGATTCGTCGGAGACAAATTCTTCAATCTGCTGCGGCGTGGGCGGCAAACCGATCAAGTCGAAGGTGACACGACGGATGAGCGAACGACGGTCAGCGAGTTTGGCGGTCTGCAAGCTTACTGCTTCAAGCCACGATAGGACGAATGCGTCCAAAGGACTTTCGCACCAATCACGGTTTTCAACTTCAGGGGGACGCGGGTTGGAAATCCTCTTGAATGCCCAGAACGCTCGCCCTTCCGCAATCGACATGCCGGTCGGTATTGCCGCTCCCGACGAATTTTCTACGCGTGGGTCTGGTGCTCCGGATTCAATCCACTTTTCTAGGATAGAGATTTCATGCTGAGACAGTTTTCCTGACGGAGGCATTTGAAGGTCAAGGTTGTCGTACCGAACCGCTGCAATCAGCAAGCTGTTTTCGGGGGCGCCAGGCGCAACCGAAGGGCCAGAATCTCCGCCGCTGGCCAAGCCGTCACGTGAGTCCAACGCGAGCCCTCCACTAATGTCATTGTTGGCGTGACATTCGTAGCAGTGTTCGATAAGTAGCGGCCTGACCTGCGATTCAAAGAACGCGATGCCAGCCGGGCTTGGTGATTCGTTTGCGAGAGAAACCGACGACCAGCTGGAGAACAAGAGGACCAACGCAGCGCAACGGCTGAGTCGACAACTCAACGGAATGTGAAACGATGGATTCACGCTGGGATCAGGCAGGCGGAGGGAGTGGCCATGCCAAGCCGGTAAAACGAATGTAGTTGCACTCGTCTACGGCTAGACAGCCAGCTGGAGGAGGGACGTGGCAAAACCACCGGCCGATTCTAACTGATCCCACGTCCCCAGCCAAAAACCGGACACTTTTCGGTGAATAGCACCATGATTTCACTCTCCCTTGGCCATTGCTGTCTATACAAGATCGCTGTCTTCCTTATCCCCCAACTTGTTGGGGGGAGAAGGGCTGGGGATGAGGGGGCTGACGCATACACGGCGAACACTTCGTTCGTGCTTTTACATCGCAAACCCCCTCACCTCCGACCCCTCTCTCCAAATCATCAGGCAAACAGAACTTGTCTGACGGTTTTGCGGATCTCTATTGGGGAACTCTGCGACGTACGCGATTACCGCGTCTCGGGTCCTCGAAGTGGAATGCGAATTCTTGCTCCATGAGCGCCTGGCACCACAAAACGTGCTGCCACGCATACAGTAGATCCCGGTTGGGAGTGTAAACCTCAAAAATCGCAATCTCCGCCTGCGCCTGCAATCCAAGCATCGTCTCGTACTCGGTCTTTAGCCGCTGTGTTTGTCGGGGATTCCGCGCGTAGAGTTGGACTCTTTTCGTGGATTCTTCAAACCGATCGACGATCCGTTCTTCGCGGCGCTCGATGCCACGGACTGACTTGACGAGTTTTTCAAACTCAACGACCGAAGCCCGGAAGCTAGCACTGGCTGCATGAATCGCACGATTGTCGACTCGCTGAGCTGCTACGTCTTTTGGAGAAAGAAGCGCCGACGCGATGGCCAAAACAACGCACGAGGTGATCTTTCTCATCGGGATTCCAGCGGGTGATAATGGTGGCGGGCTGTGTAAGTCGCACAAGTGTGCATTGGGCGTGCCAAAGTGCCTGGTTTTGAGAAATGGGGCACGCTATTCCCGTTTGCTTCACCTCCCGCCCAAGCACCGAAACCTGGAAAGCCTCAGCCGTTTCAAAAAGTGAACTGAAAAGCCGCCCGGCAATCCACCGATAAAACGTCCGCATCCGCGGCTGATAAGTTGAGTTCAGGCTATCGGTAGGGAAGGCGGCGAAGTCACTTTCCTGATCATCCGTGGTCGAGTTGACGACTCGGCGAATCAATCCGACCTCACCTGCTAGAATCGAGCCATGACCGATCAGCCACTGCCGAATCTCCTTAGACCGCTGCCGGATGATGTGCCGGCCGAGCTTCACGAAACACTCGCGAGGGGCAAGAATATTCGCATTGATCGAATCGTCTCTGACGGGCACGCAAGCGACGAAGAGGCTTGGTACGATCAGGACGAAGCTGAATCGATTCTGATCCTGCAGGGCGAGGCGAAACTACAATTCGATGACCATCCAAAGTTGGCTCACCTCAAAGCCGGTGATTGGATGAACATTCCGCCGCATAGGCGACATCGGGTGCATTGGACTAGCTCGGAACCCTTGACGGTTTGGCTTGCAATCTACTATCAAGCTTGAATGCACGATCTTCAGCAACGATACACGCAACAGCATTTTGACAACGACTACGAACTGGTCGATGGCGTCGCGATGCATGCGCAGAACGGAAGCCAATTTGGGATTCCACCTGAAGTCTTGAAACGGCATCTTGCAAGCGGTCATTTCGTTGAGCTGCGACTCGACTCGCCGCGGTTTTTTGTTCATGAAGAAGATGCTCAGCAGTGCAAATGTCCGTCCTGTGATGGCAACATGAGTAGTCCCATCTTGCGTCACGAACATCCAGCTTCGCTATTTCCTCTTCCTGATCAGGACGTTCCGGCGCGAGGGTGGGGTGAGGATTTTTGGGTGCAAATCGTTGCTCGCTGCGAATCGAGTCTAAACGAGCTTTTTGTCGGCGTCGTCGACAACCCGCTGGTCGAGCATCGATTGCACGGTGTCAATTTGGGCGACGAAGTCTTATTCCACAAGAACAACGTACTTGCGATCCACAGTATAAACCGCGCCGAACTTCTTGGTTCGATGACGGTGCCGGAGTTGAAAGAGTTGGCTGCTTGGATTTCGATGGAACGCGAATCGGATGGCTGATAACGGCCAGCATCGAATGGATTCGACGCAGTGGACGCAGTTTTACTCGTCAGACTACGCCACCGCTAAAGAGAGATTTGTCGAGGCGGCAAAAGCGGTTGGCGGCGAGGTTTTGTCTTACCAAATAGGCGATGATTCTGGGCACGCGATCGATGTTTCGGTTCTTGGTGATCGGTTTTCGCGTAAAACGGTTGTCGTTTCGTCGGGACTACACGGTGTCGAGGGCTTCTTTGGCAGTGCCGTTCAACTGGCTTGGTTACGGCGAATCGCCGACCGCAATCATTCGTCTCGAATCGTCTTCATCCACGCGATCAATCCAGTTGGCTTTGCCAAACGCCGACGTTGGAACGAAGACAATGTTGATTTGAATCGGAACTTTGTTCTTGCTACAGAGCGTTACGATGGCGCGCCGCCTTCGTATGCTGCGCTAGATCCGTTATTGAATCCCAAATCACCACCCTCGCGATGGGAGCCTTTTGTTGCAAAGGCGATGTGGCAGATCGTTCTGCGTGGAATGCCGGCGCTGAAGCAAGCCGTCGCTGGTGGCCAGCACGAGTTTCCCAAGGGTTGCTTTTTTGGCGGACGTGAGCCCTGTGCGTCCACGCAAATTATTCAACAACACTATGCGGACTGGGTCGAAGGGTCGGACAGCGTGATTCACTTGGATCTGCATACCGGTTTGGGAAGTAACGGAGCCTGCAAGTTGTTGCTGGAAGAAACTGAGTCGAGCCCAGCCTACCAGTGGTTTGTTGAAACGTTTGGCCAAAGTTTTGTGGAAGCGTCGAAACCTGACGCCGAGGCGAAAGCCAAGGGAACCGCCTATGCGACGAAGGGATCGATGGGGCGATGGCTGCACGAGAACTTCTGCGAAGATAAACGTCGGACCAATCGTGATTGTTGCTTTCGTTTCGCACTGGCTGAATTTGGAACTTATGGGCCGCTTCGCGTTCTCTCGGCACTACGTGCCGAGAACCGGGCTTTCTTTTTCGCCGATCCGGATTCCGCCGCTGCGCGTCGATCAGAGGAGGCGCTGTTCGAGTGCTTTTGTCCGTCGAGTACACGCTGGCGAAATCAAGTCACTCAGACGGGCATAGAAATCATCCAACAAGCCATTCATGCGGATCAGGAAGATTGAGTGAACATTCTGTTTATCTGTAGCAAAAACCAATGGCGAAGTCCGACGGGCGAAGAGATATACCGTCGTCACGCTGGTCTCAACGTGCGGTCACGTGGCACGGCCAGCAGCGCGCGGCGACGTCTTTGCTTAGATGATGTTCAATGGGCGGATTTGATCTTCGCAATGGAAAACAAACACAAGCAGAGGATGCTCGCCGACTATCCTGCTGCGATGAAATTCAAATCGATCCAGGTACTAGACATACCCGACGAATATCGTTTCATGGATCCAGAGTTGGTCACTTTGATTCAGACGTCGGTCGATCCTTTTTTGGATTCATGATTGTTCGATCCAGAAACGCCTTTACCATGGCCTTTCTACTATCATCAAAAAACAGCTTTCCACCGTGCTGACCTCCGTGGACCACTTCAAACGTCACATCCAAGTTCTTGGCTTTATATTTGGCGTGAAGCTCATGCGATTGATTGATCGGGACTTGCGGATCTTGGTCGCCATGAATCAAAAGGAGTGGTGGATCGTTTTCATCGACATGAAAAACAGGACTGGCTAACGTCGCGATTTCACGTTTTTTCTCTGGTCGACCACCAAGCAGCATTTCCAACGCTGGCACGCGTACGCCCAGACCATGGGGCGTTGATTGGTCAAGGATGGTCATGAAGTTGGTGGGGCCGTAATAATCGACGATTGCTTGCACCTCTGAATCGGCTGCCATGTCCGTTCCAACGGTTCCCTCCAGTTGCCGATGTCCGTTGGTAACGCCGATCTCAGCCACCAGATGCCCGCCCGCAGAGGATCCCGCCACGGCGATGTGCTCGCCGTCAAAACCATATTTGCGTTGGTTGGTTCTCAGGAATCGAATCGCGGCTTTGCAATCGTGGATTTGAGCTGGAAATGGCGCGGTGCCACTTAGGCGATAATCAACGCTCGCGACCGCGTAACCTTCTTTCACCAAAAAACCCAGCGGCATCCTTGAGCGAGATCCACCGCGCCACGCGCCACCATGTACCCAGACAACCAGTGGTGGATCGTCGGCGCTCGGCAGGTGCAAGTCCAACAGTAATTCGTGGCCATCGACCTGCGCGTAGACAATTTCGTTGATTCGCTTTGGTGTTTCGCCCAGGGTATCGTGGGCAAACACCAGCGACAGAATCGACAAAATTCCAAATGTCGGTTTATGCATAATAGTGTCGATCGTCCTTCCAGTTCTTTCATTGCGTGATCTACTCGCTTAAGTTTATCGCTTTGCGACAGTGCCTGTTAATTTGAACAATGGATCGTCTCATGCAACGACGTGGACCCTGGACTGTGCTCGATTCGGCCGAGGTCTACCAAGACCCGTGGCTCAGCGTTCGCAAAGACGATGTCATCCGGCCTGATGGAAAACCCGGTACTCACAGCGTCGTCACGATCAAGCCGGGCGTTTCCGTCTTAGCCATGGACGACAATCGAGATGTCTATTTGACGCGTGAGTTTCACTATGCGGTGGATCGTGTGACTTTGGAGACCGTCAGCGGTGGAATCGAGCCGGGTGAAGACGCCCTCACATCGGGTAAACGTGAGCTTCAGGAAGAGATCGGGATTGTTGCCGATGAGTGGATTGATCTGGGAACCTGCGATCCATTTACGGCGAGCATATATTCTCCCACCAAAATGTATCTCGCCAGAAAGTTGCAGTTTGTGGACGACCAGCCCGAGGGAACTGAGATCATCGAGCGAGTCAAAATGTCCTTCGATGAAGCCGTTGAAAACGTCATGCGAAGCAACATCACGCACGCTCCCAGTTGCACGTTGATTTTGAAAGCACGGCACTATTTTGACCGGCCCTGATTCGTAGTCTCCTGAAGCCGGTTTACATTGGGAGCAGTCCGGTGGCGACGAACTGCTTGTGTACCTTGTCGAGCATCAACGGCCAAGAAGCGTGCTTGAGGCCGGCAAACGGCCTGTTACCAGCAATCGAGTCAGTATGATGCATGGATGCGGTGAATCCAGCGATTCTCTTATTGCAAACGCCCCATTTGAGGGTTCAATAGGATTCGTCTATAAGTAAGTTGCCGTAGGGCGGCTAGCTGATTCCTGGACCCTAACTGAATTGAGTACACAAGCTATGTGGCATTGGTGGAAACAATCCTATGTGCGGCGTCGGTGGAAGCGATCTTGGAAGACGCGACTTACTTTGAAGGTATTGGGGTTCGCGTTATTGCTCATCGTGCCAAGTTACGTGTTTTTTTCAAGGTTTGCGCCATCGACAAATCGGTCACAAACTGACACTACGCTGGCCTCAGAGAAATTCAATTCTCAAGACGATTCGCTGAACTTCGGTTTTGGCGAAGAGATGATCGATTACAACGAATTGACACACACGCCTGGTGGGGGAAACAAAAATGGACGACCGGACAACACCGAAAACGATAAGCACACTCGCCTCGTCACGGAGTCGTCCGTCCTAGATTTTTCGACCCCGTCTGTACTCTACTCTGCCGAGGAGATGACAACAGACTACCACGGTCGATCGGGGGTGAATGAAGCGACCGATGAGACGGATGAATAGTTGGAGGCTGAATTTCCGTGCGGCGTCTAACTTCTTCAAGCACGCAGTGCCCAATGCAAAGGCATTACTTGCTTGGCAAGATTGAATCAAATCATGCCGAATCGAGTGTTGCCAAATCAATTGGAGTCGATCGCTGCAACCGATCTTCCCGCCGCGTGGATGTGCTTGCGAAACTCTTGCGGAGTGAGGCAGCGATCGTAGATTGCGATCTCATCGACTTGGCCTACGAATCGACGGTAGGCGGAGGTGGGATAAACTTGTCCGACAAGAATTTGCACGTTCTCGCTTAGTGGAGCTAGGTTGGTTGTTTCGGCTGCCAGGCGTCCATCGACCCAAAGCAATTGCCGATTCTCGCTTTTTTGTGCAACGACATGCTGCCAGATACGAGCCTGGTATTGCTGACGAGAGAGCAAGCTAGTGGCGGCGATCGGCTCACTGGATCTTAGTGTCCGATGGACAAACCGAAATCTGTTGGGCTCAAGATTTTTCAACTTGTGCGTGAAGAAATGCTGCGCAATTGACTCCAGCATCATGGTGTGCGGGTATCGACCATCGTTCAAAGCTTCGGCATCGTGCAAACAGATCACTTCGCCATGATGATAGAGTTGCGGCTTGACCCACAACTCGATCGTGTACTCATCCAGAGGCGCCTTCGGCCACGGTTCTGTCGCACGAAACGCTGATGAGATTGCGGAAGTTCCCAATTCAGCAACACGATTCCCGCCGTACTGGCGCCAACCGGGTTCGCCAACGATGCGGGCGTTCATATTGGGTTCGCTGCCTTGGTTAGGGACGTACTGTAGAGTGTCGTCGCCGCTTAGCTCTTCAAACCGCCAGTAGATATTGGGTTTCGACTCCATCACTGCATCGACATATTTCTCGCCGATTTCCAATGGATCGAAGCCGTTGGATCGTGCTGAGGCAAAGCTCGTGAGAGAAGCCTCGAACCTGACGATCTCGAAATCATCATCCGGCTTCGTCGAAAAGCGAACAGCGTCTCCTTCTTCTAAAACGATGTTCGCAGACGTGGTCGTCGCCTTGGCGTGCTTCACCAAAGCTCGCCCACCGAATGAATGTACTTCATCGACTAAATCACGCGAAGCAAATCCAGCCGAACTCTGACCGTCCAGCGCGATCACGCCGAAAGGCATCTTCACCGTAACCTTGCCGCTACCGATTCCAAGTGTTTTGGCAGTTAGAGAACCGTGGCGAAGTTCAAGCAGCCCGTCGTCGTGAATGAAGATACCCGCCGGTCCTTCGATTCGAATAAGAGCTTCGCCAGGTGTTTCTTCACCGATCCTGATTTCGGCAATACCTTCGACCAAATTCAGAACTTCGCCGCGTCGAATTAACCCACCCAGTACAGGGACATCATTGCCCGACGGCCGCCAAACGCACGCCGTCATCGAAACAAGTTGTGGGGAAGTCGTTTTCGAAACGAGCGCGACACCGGATTCATCTGCCCCAATCGCAAGCGGCTTGGCTCTTTCACTCAGCGATCTTTCAGCCGGCGATCTTTCAGTCAGCGGCACACTTTGCCGCTGACTCAGCGACCATGCCAGGCCAGCAACAAGGACATGGCTCGCTGCCAATGCAAGCAGCCAATAGCCTTTCCCATTTGTACCGATTCGGTCACCTGTGCTGTTTGCGTCAGACGCAGCATCAACGGGAGTGCCTAGTCTGGCTTCAGCCGAGCGGTCGTCGTAGGGAACCACATAGTTGTCGCGCTGATGGAGGCGAGCTTCGGACAAGAGCTCCGACATCGGCAGTGAGTCTAGCGAGCCGGAATCCGTGAAAGCGCAAAGCTGATCCAATAGCGCAGCGGCTTCTTTGGCTGCACTTGGAAGCTGAAGCAGTTCGTTCAGTTCAACGATTTCAAGATCGCTCAACGATTCGCACTGCGACTTCAGAATCAAAGTCCGCAATGCATCTAACTTAGTCGTCTCTGAACTCATTGATTTCCCTCGCTCAAAGTGCGTTCGACGCATCTAGATAAGATGCCATGCACTCGGCTGAGCTCTCGATAAATTGCGTGGCTTGAGCGATTGACGCGGCTAGCAATCTGACGAACACTCAAGTCGTCAAAATATCTCTGGCGGATTAAGTCGTGATCAGCCGTGGGCAGCTTTCTGAGGCAAGTCGCTATCGCGGCACGGCGCTCACTGATCTCAGCCGAGATTGGCAGCGCCTCCATGGCGAGAGAATCAATCGCTTGATCGCTCAGGATCCGGACGCGACGCTTCGATTCATACAGCTTCAGCATCTCGTAGTGGGCAATTCGACAAACCCAAGCCAGAAAGTTGCTGGAGTCGAACTGAGAGAACTTCTGCCACGCAACCATGCAGGTAACTTGGTAAATCTCGTCGGCATCTGCCTGATGATTCATGCTGATGATGCGAATGAACGACATTAGCTTGCTGGAATTTGTTGCTAGCAGTCGAACGAACTCATCTTGGGATGGCTCGTCTAGGTTCGGGTCGTCTGGGGCTGGTTCCGTTTCGATGACTCAGGCCACGTAATGGGGAAGCGATAAAACCGCCCATCAGGTACATGGCTGAAATACACTTCAGCACGATCGTGCCAAGTATTAGCACGATTATGACATACATGGAAATGGCCGGGGCGATTACTTAACCCAACTCCCAGAAATAATTTTGCGATCTTTCGCCGGTTTTTCCTGAGAAAGCGGGGGAAACGCCGAATTGGCGGATCGAATTTTCGTGAAAACCGCGCGAAGGAACACTCCAAAGCCGGGTGAACTACCGCGATGAGGTTTTACAGCGGGCGAATCCGCCGCTGCCAAAACGCACAGTTTTCCTATTTTCGTATCTGGAATTTTCAAATGAATCGAAATCGATCCGCATTCACGCTTGTCGAACTGCTGGTGGTCATTGCCATCATCGGCATTCTGGTGGGCTTGCTTCTTCCGGCCGTGCAAGCCGCTCGTGAAGCTGCTCGCCGAATGAGCTGCAGCAACAACTTCAAAAACATTGGCTTGGGGATTCACAACTACCACTCTGCGTTCAAGAGCATGCCGATCCACGGTTGCGGAACCGACCGGGTTGGAGGTCAACAAATCTATGCTGGCGACAACAGACAGGACAGTCTTAATCGCCGTGGTTCATTCCTAATCGGACTGCTTCCTCAGATTGAGCAGCAGGGATTGTGGAACCAAATTTCAAATCCGAACAATAAGCTGGCCAATGGAATGGACAGAACTCCACCTTGGAACGCGATGGGCCCCGGCGTGGCGCGAATCGACTATGGACCTTGGACAACTAGCATCCCAACTTTCCGCTGTCCAAGCGATCCGGGTGAAGGCCTTCCATCACTAGGACGCACCAACTACGGAGCATGCATGGGCGACTCTTCTGTGATGTCACGTGAAGGAAAAGTCTTCGTACACCGAACTGGTTTCATGGGCGCGACCTATCCGTACTCGGTTAGTAATCAACAGCAGGCGACTCGCTCGAATAAATGCCACCGCGGCACATTCGTGATGAATCAACAATCCAAGTTCCGCGACATTCTTGATGGGCTCAGCAACACGATCATGGCAGGCGAGTTGGCGACTGGCTTGGGTGACAATGACGTGCGGACCTCGTTCCCGCATGAAGACGCATACAACGATAGGGCTGGACACGGTCGTGCTCAGTGTCGCCGCAATCCTCGCTACATGGCTCAGTTCCATGATCCGGAGCGACCAAGCTTCTGGGATGCTGCGGCAACCAACAACATGAGTTCAACACTACGACGCGGCTTTCGCTGGCATGATTCGCAGCACTTCTTCACACAGGTGCACACGATCCTGGGGCCAAACTCTGGGATCTGTACTGGCGGACGCACAAGCAATGACTCCATGGTCACGGTTTCCAGCCGTCACCAGGGTGGAGCTCATGTCTTGATGGGTGACGGTGCTGTTGTCTTTATCACCGACTCGATCGAAGCGGGGGACAGTAACCGCAATATGGTTTCCTACCACGGCAACCCAAATTCGGTTCAGGGTGAGAAGAGCCCCTACGGTTTATGGGGTGCACTCGGTACTCGTGCTTGTGGCGAGACAATCCAAGAACAGCTAAACCAGTAATTGCTGGGCGCAATTTCGCGACACGTGGTAATACACCTCGCCGCCTGTTTGGGCGGCGAGGCTTTTTCGAGGGCCTTCATTGGCGAAGGCTTTCACCTCCTAAAGCTTCTAAGGTAATTTGATGAAATCAAAGCTTCTCCTTTGTCTTTTCGCCCTTGCGGTGATCGGCGGATGCTCGACGTCTGAAAACAGTTCGATGGCCGAAGGGCTCGAGCAATCAGAAATCGATAAGTACAACGAAATGATCGCTGCTGATGAAGCCGCTGCCTCTGAAGCTGGTGAGATCGGAAAGGATGAGTAGTCGAGTTGAGACTACGATCTAGAAAATTGAAAGGCTGACGTGGTTTCCATGTCAGTCTTTTTTTTCGGTTCCTGTAGGGCTTTTCAAGGTTGCCATTAGGGTGCCAACGAAGGTCGATTTGAAAAATCTATGCTTTTACCAATACCGCCTGACCTTCCTCGCAGCCGCCAGCAAAAGCCGATGTGGGTTGGGGTGTAAGAACATCAATTTGGAGTCGGCTACCTCGTTGTGGCGAAGCGAACTCAGGCGGTGTGTGCCCTCACGGCGATACCAAAGTGGTTGGCAACGAGATTTACTTGCTCGCCAGTGACAAGTTCTTTCGGGGCACCGAAGAAAAGTATGCGTGCTTTCGGCTAAGTGTTGACATTTACCTTGCTGACGGCGCGGCAAACTCGGGTGTGATATTTCGCTGTCACGTGAATGAAAATGCCAAGAAGAAGTTCTAAGGCTGTTAAGCGGAATGCGATGCTCCGACCGGCGATGCTCTAGCGAAAGATCGTCCCCTCTTTCGAATCGTGGAGCCTTCTCCGGCCGCTACCGCGTACGACTCTCCCGGAGCCAGAGTAAAGCCTTGAAAATTAGCTGCGGCGTTGTTTTCTGGGGAAGTCAAGTTCCACGACATCTAAGGCTGACGCGCTGCCGGCTGGCTACCGAAATACAAGTACTTGCCGTCTCGGGAGTAATGTGGGTGTCGGTTGTCTGCGTCAGTCGGTTGTCCAGGCACCCGTTCATAGGCATGTGGCGTTTCCCGACTGACCCAGTGCAATTGATGACGGCCGCTGCGGCCGTCTCGCTTGGCGACAATCAGTCGTTTGCCATCTGGATGCCAACCGATATCGTTCTGCAGCTTCGATGCGACTTCCAGCACATCAAACCCGTCGTCGGAACCGCTTGCAGAAACAACTGCCAGTTCCCGTAATTCGTTGTCGCGGCGTTTTGCGACGAAGGCGATTTCTTTCCCATCGAAAGACCACGCCATGTAGTACGCGATTTTTTTCATACCTTCGCTTCAGGTCTCCCTCTAACAGACTCTCAGGCGGTCCTGCTTGACCGGGCGAGACAAGCAGATTGGCACCCCGGCTGTCCCAGTTGCCGATGCAGGCAAGTCGACGATCAACCGGACTGGCTTGCAGCGTCCAAGTTCCCCCCATCGAAACGTGCTCGCTGGAAATTGCGATCGCCGGAACAGTCGTATCTGGCTCCGCTTTCGCCAGCTTGACGACGTCATTGATAGCCTCGGCACGAACTTGTATTCGCCTCCACTGCGTGCTTGATTCAGCAGACGGCTCACTGAAAACGTGGAGAGAAATTCCGCCTCCCGCAACAGGCGCTCGCTGCGATTTGTACTGATTGACTAGTCGATACCCAAGGCTTTGGGGAGTTCGAGAAAGAACGTAAACCGTTTCACCACGACGAGCGATGCGAAAGGTCCCAATTGCTCCCTCTTGATCGATCGTCGTTGGCCTACCATTCTTGATCGGCAAAGAAGATGCAGTGATTTGGGTTGTCCGCTCGTGGGGGTCAGTTGACGCCGTGCAGTTGGCTTGCAAAACAATCACCTCTTCGCCCAACTGAATTTTCAGCGATGCCTTCGCGTTGCCAGTACTGGACACTAACAGCTCATAGCCCACTTCGACGTCAAAATCGCCGCTGACGGACGGCTGAAAACGAAGCTCGGAGACCTCGGTTTCCTTTGACTTTGCGTGACGAATACGAAAGCCATCCTTCGATTGAACACCGCTTGCATTGACTGACGGAATGAACTTCAGCTTGTTCGTTTGCATCCAATCGCTCTTTTTTAAATCAAGATTAACCACACTTGAGAGCTTTCTGGCGTTGCGATCTAACTGAGCGGCAACGCGACTGATGGGTAGATTTCGCGTGACCTGTTCTCCGATACGCTTGACGTCCTTCATCTGCAAGTCTGGCGATGATGTCAACGGACCAAGCACCACTCGATGCGACTTGGATCCTGCCGTCAGTACTACTTGAGCAGGAATGTAGTCGTCATGACGAATCACATAAGAAACGTCGCTGCCCGGCGCATTGCGAAAAACAACATGCCCTGATGAATCCGATTCGCCGATTAGCTGCAACCCACGCCGACCTTGCCACGCGACGGATCGCACCTCAGCACCTTTCACCGGTTCACCTGCCGGATCAACCAACTCAAAACCGACGCGTCGGCCCGGCAACAGTCGAATCTGAGTCGCTGCTGCACGCTGAAGGTCCACGACGCGAAGTGCGTGCGGGCTGAGCGACTTCGCCGTCACAACTAAGTTGACAGGCAGGTCGACAGCTTCACCACTACCAAATTTCCCTCTCGTATCGGTCGTCGTGAAAAATACAGGCTTGCTCGGATCATCCGAAAAGAAACAGACCGTTGCATCCGCGACCGAATCGCCCCGGAAGTCAACGACGGAGCCCGACAGTACAGATCGGGAGACTGGACCTGGCCGACTTGCCACGATCTGGCCACCCGAAGCTGAACTTCCATCGACTCCAGGCGACGCGTCTTCCTGGGCAACACCGCTTGGACTTCCGATCAGAAACGAGAACGCAATTGCGAGTTGGATAGGAGGACGCACAGCAGAGCAATGAGGCATTGGTTTCATGGGAAAACCGTAGGTGAGTGGAATTCTGTTTATGGTACGGCTGCGGTAGGGTCCGTTGGCCGCGGCCAACAATGACTCGCGATATGGACCTAATGTCAGTCGTGTGCCCACTGAAGCATTTGCGGTCATTCTTTGCATTTTCTTGAAAAAACAAAACTTTGTAGCCCGCCTAAAAACACATTGCGTCCGCCCGCGAAAAAACACCAGATATAGAACGAAAAAAAATTTCGTTGTGCTATAAAAGCACGCCGATGTCTTCGAGAAAGATGTCTTCGAGAAACAAATGCTGCGCTCGTTTGAATGGCGATTCAGATGCCTTGCGTTTTCTCAATTTCTGCCTTCACTGAAGACAGGATAGATCGCTTCGGAGTGCTACCTATACAGTGCCAAATACACAGTGCCACGTAAACGAAGCCCTTTGCTTGAATATCACCTCTGCCGACAAGCCAAAGCCTAACACTCACACGACACCCAAACGAACCATCCGAGATTTATTCATGACGAACCGATTCCCTGTACTGCTGATGGTCTTCTTCGCCTTCGCCTTTATCTACGCCTCGGCGAGCCTTGGACAGAAGCCACCCGCTGTCACCATTGCGAAGCCGGTGGCGGAAGTCGATGGGAACGCGGGCTTCGAGGCGATGCTTAACCGTGGCTACACACCGCTTTTCAATGGTGAAGACCTGACCGGTTGGCGGAATCCCTACCCACACGGCGATGCCAAAGTGGTTGACGGTGAGATTCACTTGCTGGCAAGTGACAAGTTCTTTTTGGTCACCGAAAAAAAGTACGCTGACTTCCGTCTGAGTGTTGATATTCACCTTCCTGAAGGCCCAGCAAACTCCGGCGTGATGTTTCGCTGTCACGTCGATAAAGATGCCAAGAAGAAGGTCTACGGCTATCAAGCTGAATGTGATGGCTCCGACCGACGCTGGTCAGGAGGACTTTACGACGAAAGTCGGCGCGGGTGGATCTGGCCGAGCACCAAAGGACGCTCGCGCGACCAATTCCTGAAGCACGCCGAAGAATCACAGGCATTCTTTGCTGAGCCGACCGTCCGCGATGCGCTCAATCGCAATGGATGGAATCACTATGAAGTCACGTGTGTCAAGGATCTGATCAGGGTCGAAGTCAACGGCGTGCAAACCGTTCGCTTTCGTGACGCCACCGATGCAAGCGGATTCATTGGGATTCAGCATCACGGTGAAGACGGCCAGACCTATCGATTCCGCAATCTGTTTATCAAAGAACTACCCGAGATTCCTGCCCAACAACACGCGACGCTGGTTGAGCAAGAACCCGTATCGATTAAGCGCATCGACGACAAAGTGACGCTGATCGATTTTGGCAAAGTCGCCTTTGGGAACATCGTCATGCCGATTGCCGACGGCCGTGGAATCGCCAGCGTGCACTTCGGTGAAAAGCTAACCAATGATCGCATTGACCGAGATCCACCTGGCACCGTTCGGTATGGAATGACGCCCATTCGTTTGGGTGGGCAGCAGGGAACCTGGGTTGTTCCTGCACCGGTAGATGCACGTAACATCGAACAGGCAGGGTTGATCTACGCGAATCCGCCTGCCGTTTTGGTGCCCAAGTCTTGGGGATCCGTCATACCGTTTCGTTGGGTCGAAATCGAAGATGTGGACGCTGACTATCCGTTCGATCTGATTCGTCGCCGAGCGGCTTTTTCTAAGACATGGGATGAGGAAGCGGCTGCCTTCGAATGCTCCGACGAAACACTGAATCGCATTTGGGATCTGTGCAAATACAGCATCAAAGCGACTACCTTCGCAGGCGTCTATGTTGACGGCGATCGTGAACGAATCCCCTACGAAGCGGACGCGTATTTGAATCAGCTCAGTCACTACACGACCGACAGCAACGTCACGATGGCTGCACGTTCGTTTGACTGGTTGATGGAAAATGGAACTTGGCCGACCGAGTGGTCGCCGCACATGGTATTCATGGCGTACGCGCAGTGGATGTACTCGGGTGACAACGATTGGCTGAAAGAACGATACGAGTCACTGAAGTCGAAGACGCTGATGCATCGAAGTGGTGAAGACGGCCTGGTTCGTAGTGACGAACTGGATCGCACTCGTCACGACATCGTCGACTGGCCGAAAAAGGAACGCGATGGATTCGTGTTCACTGAGATCAATACCGTTGTCAACGCGTTCCATATCGAAGCGTTGGAGCAGATGGAGGAAATGGCACGTGCTGTTGGAAAGAACCAGGACGCAGATGCCTTCGCAGCACGCATTGGACTGGCAAAGGCTTCCTTCCAAGAAATGTTGTTTGACAGCACAACTGGAATTTACCGCGACGGTGTGGAAACCGATCACAGCAGCATTCACGCTAACTTCTTTCCCTTAGCGTTTGGCCTCGTGCCAGAAGACAAGGTTGGCGGTGTTGTCGCTTGGCTAGAGAAAAAGGACATGCAGTGCAGTCCTTACGCCGGGCAGTATTTCATGGAAGCGTTATTCAACAATGGCAGCGACAAGAAGGCGCTTGACCTAATCCTTGCCGATGGTGATCGCAGTTGGAAACACATGCTGGATAGCGGAACCACGATCACGTGGGAGGCTTGGGATTTAAAGTACAAGTCGAACCAAGATTGGAATCACGCTTGGGGGGCTGCTCCGGCGAACCTTTTGCCGCGATTCGTTCTGGGCGTTCAACCAGTTGCTGCGGGCTGGACGAAAGCGACGATCCGGCCTTTCACGGGTGAACTTCAGCACGCCAGTGGTCGCGTGCCGACAACTCTTGGTCCGGTCGAGATTGACTGGAAAAACGAGTCGTCGTTTCAATTATCACTTTCCCTACCCGAAGGCATGTCCGCGAAGGTTGATCTTCCCGCACCGGATGGCACGTCAGGTGTTTTCATGGGTGAAAAATCCGTTGCGGCGACCAAGGAAGATGGGCGTTGGGTGGTTACCGATGAAATTTCAGGCTCTGTCAAATTCGAGGTCAAATAGCGATCAATTGCCAACGAATTTTGAACCGACCCAACCACAACGAACGAAAACACGATGCTACGAGCCACTGCCTTTTTGCCTGTCCTAACGTTCGCCCTTGTCTTGGCCGTGCCAGCGGCCGCAGAGGAAGAGCACCGTCCGCCAGACATCGTCGTTTATTTGGCCGACGATCTTTCGGCAGCTGACTTGACGATCTATGGCGGGACAAACATCGCAACGCCTGCGATTGATCGGATCGCGTCCGAAGGAATGACGTTCAATCGTGCGTTCGTTGCCAGTCCGTCTTGCGCGGTTAGTCGCGCGGCTTTGTTGACTGGCCTGATGCCGGCTCGCAATGGAGCGGAGGAAAACCATAGCTACCCGCATGAAGACATCCTTCGTTTGCCAAAGATTCTTGGTGACTTGGGTTACCAAACGGCCGCGTTTGGGAAAGTTGCTCATTCGCGAAGCGCGAAGAATTACCACTTCGACACTTACGATTTACAAAAAGAAATCACCGAACTTCGGGTCACAGTGCGAGAGTTTTTGGAGAAGCGTGAAGACAAACGACCTTTAGCGTTGTTCGTCGGTGTCTCCGATCCGCATGTGCCTTGGCCCAGCGAGTCATCCGTCGATCCCGAATCGATGTCGATGCCACCTCAACTTTTGGACACGCCACAGACTCGCGTTCAACGTTCGCGTTACCTGCAAGAAGTCAAAGACTTGGATGCGTTTTTGGGCGAAATCCGTGAGTTGACCGACAAGCATTTGTCCAAAGACAAGCTGTTTGTTTTCTCGAGCGATCATGGAGCTCAGTTTCCATTTGGGAAGTGGACCCTTTACGACGAAGGGATTCGTGTGCCGCTGATTGTGTCACGCCCAGGCAAGATCGCAGCAGGCTCGCGAACCGATGCGATGGTTAGCTGGGTTGATATTCTCCCGACATTCATCGACATCAACGGCGGTGAAGTACCTGCCAGTCTGGATGGCCAATCATTCGCGTCCGTCTTGGCTGGCGATACTGACAAGCATCGCAGTCGCATTTTCACGACGCACAGTGGCGATCGGATGATGAACGTCTACCTGAGCCGAAGCATTCGTACGGATCGCTATAAGTTCATTTGGAACCCGCATCCCGAGTTTGCTTTCACGACCCACATTGACTTACTGCTGCGAGAAACATCGGGCGATTACTTCAAGCAATGGACCGCAGCAGCCAAGACGGATAAGCATGCAGCGAAAATGCTGGCCCGATACTACGGTCGACCGGAATTCGAATTGTTCGACTTGCAACAAGACCCTAGTGAGTTGACCAATCTGGCTGGTAACCCAAAGCTCGCCGATGTTCAGCAATCTTTAAATGATGAACTGAATTCTTGGATCAAAGAGCAAGGCGACGAACTGACGGTTTTCCATGAACCGCTCATGCTCGACGCACCGAAAACCTGGGTTCCTCGGAAAGAGAAACGTTAGAGCCTCCGATCCACACAGTTCGATTCACCGCCAAAGAGTTTCATGAGTATGTTGCGTTGCTTTTCGATGGACCGCAGACGTTTTATCAATCGACTGTCAGCAAGTTGCGTTGGCCTTTCGCTTTCCGCCAATGATTGGTTAGCTAGTTCGCACACGCGTGCTGCAGAATCACACGACAACAGTGCGTTTGACGCCCTGACAAAGGGTCTACTGACGGACTGGTGCGACGGGATGATCCGGCGTCAGATCAATGATCCGGCGAATCCAAGTCTTCATGGTGCGCTGGCGTGCCCAGCGTGTAGCCATATCCATGGCCGTTGCTCAGATGCCCTCTATCCGTTCCTGCACATGGCGCATGTCACGGGAGAGAAGAAATACCTAGATGCCGCGATCAATGTTTACGATTGGGCAGAACACAATGTCAGTCGAGAGGACGGCAGTTGGGGCAATGACATCAACAAGAAAGCGTGGCGGGGAACGTCAATCTTCGGAGCGATAGCACTTGGCGAAGCCTTGCACTATCACGGCGATGTTCTGGACGACCAGCGCCGCGCGGCTTGGATGAAGCGGCTCGACAAAGCCGCCGGTGGCTACCTTTATCGTGACTTCAAAACGATTGACTTCACAAACCTGAACTACGGAATGACCGGCGTTTACGGTTTCAACCTCTTTGGGCGTCTTCTGGACAACCAAAAATACACGGATCGTAGCGAGCAGTTTGCGAAGCGACTGAAAGAGTTCTTTACCGAGCCGAATCACTTGCTCTGGGGCGAAGGAAAACCCAACAACAATCGCAGTGGCCGCGGACTGCTGCCGGTGGATCTCGGATACAACGTCGAAGAGTCCCTCAACGGCGTGGTGTTGTATGCACTTGAAGTGAACGACACCGAGCTGATCGACCTGATGGTTCAATCGCTCAACGGTCATCTGGAATTCATGCTGCCCGATGGGGCTTGGGACAATAGCTGGGGCACACGGTCACAGAAGTGGAGCTACTGGGGCAGTCGCACGTCGGACGGTTGCCAACCGGCGTACAGCTTGATGGCGGGTTACAACCCGGCCTTCGGCACCGCCGCGATCAAGAATGCGGAACTGCTCCAGCGATGCACGGCCGACGGCTTGATTCATGGCGGCCCGCACTACGTTTCGCACGGCATCAAGCCTTGCATCCATCACACGTTCGCTCACGCCAAGGTGATGGCGCTCGTGCAAGACAAGATGCACGCGATGCCGAAAGTCGACGCCTCGGCACCGTTGCCACGTGCGACCGCTGAAGGGGTCAAGCACTTTTCCGAGCTGGACGTTTGGTTGGCGGCGAAAGGTCCGTGGCGGGCGACCATTTCCGCCTACGATTCGATTTACAAGACAAAGAAGTCCGGTCTCCTGCAACAACCCACGGGTGGCTCATTGTCGGTGCTGTATCACGAAAGAGTTGGCACCTTGCTGGCGTCCAGCATGGCTCGCTACGAAATGGTCGAACCGCTGAACATGCAGCCGCAACCGGGTGATGATTTTCCGCTCACCTCGCGAGTTGAGCTGCGGACCGAGGATGATTGGTTCACGAACCTCTACGACCTGAAGGCGAAGGTAAGCTTCACCGAAGATGAAAAACGATGCGGATTTGACGTTCAGACAACGCTGCAAAACGAGGAGCGAAAAACACACGCTTCTCACGAAGCAGCAGTTAACCTGCGATACACGTTTGCCCGCGAGAAAGTGACGATTTCAGTCACACCACCGGCCGATGCAAAAGCGGAAACGACACTGGTTGTTCCACTTATTTCCCCCTCTGGCGAAACCGTTCGGCAGGTTTCGGACAACCGTCTCGAAATAGAAAAGCCAGGTGGAACCGTCGTGCTTACCTCGAACGTGCCACTTACGCTGGGCACCGAACCAGAGAAACGAGTCTTCAACATGGTTCCCGGAATGGAAGCCGTTCCAGTCACAATGAAGGTCGGCAGAAACTCCGAACCCGTCGCGTGCGAAATTTCGGTGGTCGCATGAATGGGGCGGAAGAGTCGATTCCACAGTTGAGTAGGCAGGCGATAACTGTTTTCGAGTTGTCGTTCTTTGCTCTCGATAGCCGGGCGCGAATGATCTGCGCAGTGATGCTTGTCGCTATCGTTTCGACAACATGTTCGGCGCAGTCAGAGAGCTTGTTGCGTTTATCGGAAGAAACACGCGATCAGGAGCAATCATCAACGCTGGTCTACACATCCGTGGTTGACGAAACGGCGTTGACATTCGCGTTTGGCCCCGCCTCGAAGTTTGGGAACACGGTCAACGGAAGAACCCATCAGCAGGATGCTTTGGTTTCTTACCGTGGGTATCAATACGCAACGTTCGTGGATGCAGATCGCCGAATCTGTATCGGCCGGCGCAAATTGCCAAGCGGTTCTTGGGACGTGATCCACTTTGACGATCATCGCTTTGAATCCAATGACTCACACAACACCGCCGTCATCGGGATCTGCGATGCCGACGGAACGATCCATCTTGCCTTTGACCATCACGCGACGCCGCTGAATTACCGCGTGTCAAAGTTGGGAGTTGCTCATCGCCCTGAGTCTTTGAAGTGGGATGCGAGTTTGTTTGGACCGATCAAGCATTCACTGGGATCGGTTGCGACGCATGAACGAGTCACCTACCCGCGATTCTTCTCCGCTCCCAACGGGAACTTGATGTTCTTTTATCGTGCGGTCACCTCGGCCGACGGTGATGGAATGATCGAAGCGTACGACGGGCAGAATCACGCCTGGACTCCGGGCCTTGGTAAGTTCATCGCTCGAAACATCGGTGTTTTCAAGGCTAATGGTAAAGAAAGCCTGTACCGATGCCCGTACATGAACGCGTTGACTTTTGCCGGTCAGCGGTTGCACGCGAGTTGGGTCTGGCGAGACCGTTTTGAAAGGACCAACGCCGACAACCAACATGATCTTTGCTATGCGTACAGCGATGATTTGGGGCGGACGTGGCACAACTCAGAAGGGGTTGTGATCGGCCGCACCGGGCAGCAATTCATTCACCTGGACACACCCGGCGTGGCGGTCGCGAGCATTCCGACGAACTTTGGCCTGTCCAATCAGAACACTCACTTCGCCTACGACGATGGCGGCATCCACGTCATGCTGCGTCATCGACTGCCCGGAGAAATGAACGGGACCTGGGAACAGCGATACTTCCACCACTGGCGAGATCCCGCTGGAGAATGGCGCCACGAAGTGCTTCCGACTGTGGGCCGGCGCCCTAAGTTACTGGGGACACCCGATCGCACGTTGGTGTTGGTTTACACCGACGAAGGCGAGATGTTTATGGCCAAAGGTGTTCCGAATTCGACTCGGACGCGCTGGGACTGGCGTTCGCTCCAGTTGCGGAAACGAATGTCAGCGTTCGGTGATGCGGCTGTGGACTATGCCCGATGGCGACAAGAACAGACGCTATCAGTGTATCACCAGGAATCACCAAAACGCTTTCTCGAAACAGATCTCCCGCATCCTGTCGATGGATTTCCAACCCCGCTGTGTGTCAGCACCATCGCGTGGGAAAAACTGACAACACAATCAGGCAGGCCTTGAGACAACATGCTAAACAAGACCATTATTTTTACTGTCGTGGCAGTCACGATTTCATCCGCCACCGTTTCGGCGCAGTCGCCGACCGATGCAACGGCGAAGAAAACCTACGTCTTCAGCGCTCTCACCGGCTTTCAGGATGTGGATGGTGGCGACGTTCCTTATTACGAAGATAAACGTAACTCGGCATTGGCGATTCGTGCCAACATTGTCGCGCACCGCAATCGGTTTGCGGCCGTCGCGCGGAAGTTCGATGGAGCTTCAGGCACCTACGATGTGACGATCACGACGCTCACGGAAGAAGATGGAGAGTCAACCTACCGGATCCTGATCAACGGGACTGTCGCTGGTGCCTTCCGGAACAAACACATCGGTGCGGGCTCGGCGATGGACATGAAGCCGGCGACTCACGTTTGGAAATCACTCCAAATCAACAACGGTGATACGCTGTTGATTGAATCGAACACGGCGACCAACGGTGAAATCCCCGAAGACGGCGGCACCGCCTGGTCTCGCGGTCGCTGGCGAACGATTGCATTGACTCGAGCAAACGAAAAGAAACTCGTTCGGCCACCCAATGGCCGATTGGCGATCGTCGGCAACGGCAACCCACCGGATCCCGTCGCCAATCAGGAAGAACGCAAACTTAGTGGCACGTTGGCGACGATCAATGATCGTTTCGAGAAAGTCGAGG
This sequence comes from uncultured Pirellulaceae bacterium, assembly GCA_964444105.1. Lineage (GTDB taxonomy): Bacteria > Planctomycetota > Planctomycetia > Pirellulales > Pirellulaceae > K23-9. Next base: position 2,237 of record CAYUGI010000026.1, on the reverse strand, counting down.
TCGAGCTCTTGGAGTGGCCCAAGGATTTGCAGAAAAACCTTGGCAAACTCAAAAGCACAGCCTTCGTGGCGAAGCCGACGAAGATGCCCACAGGCAGGGTTCCCTTGCTCATCTCACTCCACGGTGCTGGAGGCAAGGAAATGAGCATTGCTGATCAGCTCGAACGATCCGCCAGAGTCAAAGGTCTACACCTTTCCGAACTCGCGGGGAAGAACTTGATTTTGCTTGAACCCAACTCGGCCGATAGCTGGGACGCAGATTCGTTGAATGTGATGCTCGACTACATGTTGAAGACGCATCCGGAAATCGATGACAAACGCGTCTATGTCATGGGGCACAGCATGGGCGGCAGTGGGACCTGGGATTGGATCAATGAATCGCCAGAGCGTTTTGCAGCCGCTGCCCCCGCTGGTTTTTCTCCTGGTGACACGGGCGATCCCACTCGTCTCAAACAACTCCCGGTCTGGGGAATGGTGGGTGGAGACGATGGAGACAGAGTCACTGCCGTCCGGAAAATGGTTGAAGCTTTGCGGGCTGCCGGTAATCCGAACGTGAAGCACTCCGAGTTCTCCGGAGCAAATCATTCTCGGGGCAATGCCGCAGTATTTAGCTCTATCGAGCTGGTGGACTGGATGCTCGGGTTCTCGCGATAGGTCACAGGCCGAACCAAGGATAAAGTAAACAAAATGAATTTTTCAAGAACACTGATCGCGATGATTTTGGCACTGAGCATGTTTTCGGCATGGGCGGAATCATTTGCGGAAGAGACCAGTATTCTGCTGGTTCGCACCGCGACAACCGAACCGGTCAATAACGCGCTGCTTGGTTACAACATCCTTCACTTCAAAAGCCAGCATGAACAAGACTTCGTCAACCGCATGAACCCCGTAGCGATGCGTTTTCCGGACGGGGTGTGGGGCAATTTTTACGACTGGGAGACCGACAGCTTCACAAACTACGGCGACGAGCACCGCCGATCCCACGTCTACGCTCCGGTTCTTGCAAAGTGGAAAGAACGCGGCATCAAGGGAGGATTCGCCGGACTCACGAAACTGAATGACCAGAGAAAAGAACGCGACGGCGCTGGTTACAACATCGTTTGGCTATACAACGCCGCCTTCGACAGCCCCGAAAAGAGCGTCGCCCGTATGCGGGACAGCATCGAAAAAGGCTTCGTTGTCCGCGACATCGAACTGGGTAACGAACAATTTTGGCTGACCCAAGTTTCAAACCGAACGCTGACCCCGGAAGGTTACCGCGACGCTGCCAGCGGCATTTCGAAAGCCCTCAAACAAGCCAACCCCGACGTCCGCGTCTCGGTCACGCTGTCATGGCGAGACCAGCACGACAGCTGGAACAAGATCGTTACGGGCGATGACCAATACTTCGACGCGATCTCGCTGCATAAGTACAGCGGTCCGGGAAAGGACGCCCCCGAAGACGACGCTCAGCTCAAGACCGTGCTAGCCGGGCGTACGCACCTGGCCGAATCAGCCGCGTACGTTCGCAGCTTTGCAGAAAAGCCCATCTGGTTAACCGAATGGGGGCTCAATGCCGGCACCGACGCAAAAGCAGCCTCGGCCCTGAGCATGGCCGATTGCTACTTGTATCTGCTTGAAAACCAAGGCTCCTTCCACCGCGCGAACTGGTTTTCGGTCAACGGTGTCGCTCGCAGCTTCGTCGCCATCGGGAAGAACCGCCGGCCTGTTGAACCGCTGCAGAAAACCGCCTTCGGCTCCGTGCACGAGATCATGCGCGGCATTTTTGAAGACGCTGATCTGCTCTCGACGACCGTCAAAACCCAAGCCCTCGATACCGGTGCCGGCACTGTCAACATCGTCACTGCTCGGGCCGTAAGAAAAGATGGTCGCTTGATCATCTGTGCCATCAACCTTTCCGATCAGCCCAGCCAGCTAGCGATCACAATCGATCAGAACAATGAACCCGCTGTCCTCACCCACGAAACGTTCGCCTTCGACAACTTGGGTGAAACGCGGTTGTTGGACATCGACGAGAACCCGCTGAAACCGATCGAGCTCACCAACAACCGCGTCACGCTTGCTCCGCTGTCAATCAACAGAATCGTGATGGCAGAACAAACCGATGGCGGGGGTTAGTGATTCATGCAAGCGACTCTGTCCGGCACTCCAATGCGGCCAAGGCTTTGTTCCAACATACGAATTCGACACGTATTCTGTGAGTCGCGGGTTTGGCGCTGTCACCGGCGGCTAGCGCCT
>CAYUGI010000025.1:0-42145 GCA_964444105.1 uncultured Pirellulaceae bacterium | reverse complement strand
GCCGCCGCGCCGGTTGTCTTGGACGCCGAGTCTGAAATTTCTATCGTCAATCCCATCGCTGCCGATTCGTCTCTCGAAACGCAGGATCCTGCTGCCGTGATCGAAGACGAAGAAGATGATCTGTATGAAGGCACAGGCGATTTCGCCGATGACGACGATGAAGAAGACGACGATTGGGACGACGAAGACGACGACTGGGCCGAAGAAGACGATGACGATGAATCAGACGATGATGATTCGGACGACGACCTAGATGACGACGATGACGAACTGGAAGACGGCGAGTGGGAAGAAGTCGACGACGAGGACGATGATTTAGACGATGTCGATGACGACGAGGTTGAAGTCGATGACGATGAAGATGAGTTCGACGACGCCGACGAAGAATGGGACGACGAAGATGACGAGGACGATGACTGGGACGACGATGAAGACGACGCCGAGGAAGAAAACTGATCGCGTCTTATTCGTCGCCAAGTTTAAACAACAGTCGAATCGCTTCGAGCAACCCCCTTTCATGACCCTCCGCTGCGTCGTCGCGAAGCGAGGCCAACGGCGGGTGAAGTAGTTTGTTGATGAGCCGGTCAAAAGATTTTTCAATCTCTTTGGCCACGGCAGGGTCAACACTTGACGCATCTAGTTTGGCAATCAAGCGTTTTAGTTCGTCCTGCTTTAATTCTTGTGCTTGCTCGCGAAGGCGACGAACGATGGGGCCAGTCGCGCGGTGGTTGAGATCTTTGATGAACCGATCGGTTTCATCCTCGATGATTTGCAACGCTTTGGGCCATTCTTTTTGGCGTTCTTTTTGGTTGCGCTCGCAGGCAGCCTTTAAGTCATCGATTTGATAAAGATAGACGCTGGGGAGATCGCCAATTGACGCATCAAAGTCGCGCGGGACAGCAAGATCCAGAATCAGCATCAGCCGGTTTTTGCGCTGCGAGTGAAGCGACGCAAAATCGCTATGCGTCACGATTGGCTCTGTTGCCGCTGTCGTTCCGATCAGCAGGTCAGCTTCAACGACTCGCTGGTGCAGACTGCTCCAGTCGTCTGATTCGACGGAAAACTGCTTCGCCAACTCGTGAGCCCTCTGGCGACTTCGGTTGAGCACGCAGACATTCGGCGCGCCGGCTTGTTGAAGATAACGCAGTGTTTCTTCGCCCATTTCGCCCGCGCCGCAAATTACGACCTGTTTCTTTTTCAGTGAATCAAATACTTCGGGCACGATTTCGCCGATCGCCACGCTTGGTACGCTGAGGCGGCGGCGGTGGATTTCTGTTTCGGTTTGCACACGTTTGGCTGCCCGGTTGGCCGCTTGAAAAACGCTATGAGTTAACGCGCCGGCAGAGCCCAACTGGCAGGCTTGTTCGTAGGCCTGTTTGACTTGCGAGAGAATTTGGGATTCGCCCAACACCATCGAATCCAAACTGGCCGCGACGGTAAAAAGGTGCTTCACCGCTTCGCTGCCGCTTCGGTAAATCATTTGATCGACGACTTCGCTGGGCGAAAGATCGTGCCTAGAGGCAACAAACTCAGCCACCAAGTCCTGGCTTAATTCTGCATCGTCACTGCTGGACGCATAGAGTTCGACGCGATTGCAGGTGTTCAGCAGTACCAGCTCGCTACGCGGGAAACGTTCGCGAAACGCACTGAGTGTCTGTTCGACTTGGTCTGCCGAAAACGATACGCGTTCTCGAAATTCAACCGCCGCATCGTGGTGGCTGCATCCAATCATCTGGAGAGTCATGAGTGGCCCTCCAGTGAACATGCTCTTCCGCTTGGCAACACCTTATCGGACGTTTCAGACTTCACTCTCCCTCTGGGAGAGTCGGACGCAGTAGCGGCCGGAGAGGGCAATGCGTGTTGGGAACGAATGTCCTCGACAATCTGGATTAGCCCTCTCCTCGCTAAGGCTCGACTCTCCCAGAGGGAGAGTAAAGTGCGATTTGCTCGCGGATCACGGTACTCAAGTCCGCTTCGGTGCTGCCCTCCGACAAGCAAGAGGAAACTCAAGCGGGCGGTCGTCAGGCTGCTTATTGGATTATCCAAAACCTCTTGCGTTCCCGCAGGGCTCCGCGCGTCCGGCGACCCGTGTGAACCTTTTAGCACGCTGGTCATCGCAAGCACTAAGAATCCAAGGCTTGCCAATGTCAAATACACCGCCTTGCGGCCTCGGCTAGCTGGTTCATAGAAAAACTCCAACGCCGTTGTTCCCACGAGCCACAAGAACAGCAACGTGCTAAACAGAACGCCGCCATCGGTCCAACCGACTTGGCCGGTGCGGTTCAAATTCATGATGATGCCTGCCAGCACGCCAATGGCGACAGCGATGGTGCTGGTAATCAGGCATCGTCGGTTCATTCGCCCCAGCGTTTCCAACGTCGGTAGCCTGAGTGCTGAACCAGCCTTTTTATGTTTCAGTCGGGAAGATTGAACGAGGTACATCACGCCTGCGAGAAAACCAAATAAGACGGCTCCTGCGCCCACCATCATCGCCATTCCGTGAACCATTCCCCAGGCACCCGCCGCATCGGTGCGTGAAAACGGCTCCAAGTCACGAACAGAAACACCCAGCCAAATCGTGGCCAAGACTGCCGGCAAAAAGAAAAAGCTGATGATCGTGTCCGGGCGTCGTAGGTACAAAACCAGAAAACAAACGGCCAAGCCCAGTGCGAGCAAGTAGGACCAGTCAGACCAAGTCGCCAGCAGACCCACGTCGTCACCAGTCGGTCCTTCGATCGCACGAAGCGAGAGGTAACAGACGTGCGTGAACAATCCGATCGCCATCATGACGATAACGGCGAGACCTCGGCCTGGGATGCGACCGAGCAGTCGTAGCAGTTCCAGCACAAGCACTACTAAGTAGCTTGTGAAAAAGCAGGTGACAGAAATCTCGCGGAGGACGGCGAGCATGATGAGCTTTGGCTTGCAAGGCAACTTTCACTTTTACTTCGCCAACAGCTTCAACCCATCGATGCTGAAGGAGTTGAAATTGATGGTGACGTAAAAGAAGAAGGCAATTTGGGACGGGGTTTGATCACGTAGTAACAGTGTAATCGTACACATTGAGCGTTTTTTGTCAGCGCTGCCTACCAAGGACTTTCCTTCCAAGTTCGGATCTCAATGTCCCCTCCCGCCTTGATTCGGACCCTCACAGCTCCTTGATTCGCTGTCACATGCACTCCGCTGCCCGTGACCGCCAGCATCTGAGCGACTTCGGGAAGCCTTGCGCGGCGACCGCCGCTGACGATCGTTTCGCGCGGTCGGGCCCATTGCAGGACTGCTTCGGCGTTCATCGTAAGGCTACCGTGGTGCGGTGCCATCAAGGCGCTGCCAGGTTTCGGACGCGGCTGGTTGACCAGCGATTCAGTACCCGGCGACTCTAGATCCCCCGGCAGCAACAAAGCTCCATCGGCGACACTCACCACAAGGCTGTTCGCGTTATCGTTCCCTCCGACTCCGCTGATCGGCGGATGAAGAATCTGCAAAGAGAGCCCGTTTTGATGTAGCCGTTCGCCCTGCGACATTTCGCGAACCGACACATCGTATCGGGCAATGGCGGCTCGCACTGCGTTCAATGATCCCTTCTCGTCTTCGGCCAGCATGCCGGGTGGCGTCACAATTTCACGGACTGAAAATCGCTTCAGAATTCCAGGCAAAGCGTTGTAGTGATCTGAATCGGCGTGCGACAAAAACAAGCCGTCCAGTTGCGTGATCCCCAGCGACCAAAGTGTTTCGTCGATGTACCGACTACCTCCCGAGTCATTTCCCAAGCGTCCGCAGTCATACAACCAAACAGAGTCGGTGGTTCGCAGCACCACACATGTTCCGTGTCCCACATCCACGAACGTCGCCTCGACGGTGTCGGGTGGCAACGCAGCTGGTGTTGTCGCCATCCACCAAGCGATGATGCCCCAAAGGAGGATGCAAGTTTGGCGAAATCGTTTCACGCGACGATCGTCACGCCAGTACAACGTGCCGGCCAAGACAAGATAGAAAAATGCGACCCAGTAACCATTGGGTGATGGTAGCCAGAAATGACCAAAGGGACTTGCTGCAGCGAAGCGAATGATCTGATCCATCAGCCACAGAAACCCTGAACAAATCGAACCGCACATCCAGCCCAGCGTGACCGACACAGAGCCGAACACAACCGTCCCCACACCGGACGCGAGCGCGACGACCAGCAGTGGCGAAAGCAACACGTTGGTGACGACGCTGATCGGTGACACAACGTGAAAGTGAAGCCAGACCAAAGGGATGCTTGTCGCCGTTACGCAGGCACTGAAGCGACCCGCTTGGTAAAGCCAGCTCCATGCAAATTTAAGGTAGCGGACCGCATGTGAGCGAGAACTATCAGAGAGTTGACGAAGTCGGTCTTCTTTTTCCAGAGCTTGGTCGATCGCCGGCGACCCGGATTTGGCAGTTCGTCGTTGCCCGCACAGGACCAAGGTAGCGACCGCCAAAAAAGAAAGTTGCACGCCGACGGCCGAGACATTCATCGGGTTCCAGAACGCCAGCAGTAGCGCGGCGAACGCAAGCGTGTTGATTGGCTGGCTGGGACGCCGAAGCCAAATTGCGACCATCAGTGCCGCGACCAACAAAGCGGCCCGCGTGACGGGCGGTCGCCCACCCGTTAACGCGACGTAGCCAACACAGACGCACAGGATCCATGCGATTTCCAAAGTCAGCGGCAGGCGGAAGAAGACCGCAACCAACTTCGCCAGCAACACGATGATCGCTAGATGCAATCCACTAACCGAAAGCAAATGTGCCGTGCCAGTGACCAGCAGGCGATCGCGTGTCTCGCTATCGACAAAGTCACGTTGCCCAACGACCAACGCGATCGCCAACGGGCCAGTCGCCTCAGTCGTGTGCTTTAGCAGCAAGTCGCGACTGTGACCGGCCACCGCGGCGATCATGCCTCCGATGTGGCTGCGAGATTTCGTCAGCGGAACAAGCTGATCGGAGGAATCCACTTCGATCCGCGCGTGTAGATTTCGTCTCCGATAGGTTTTTCGCAAATCGCGTTCACCCGGGTTGGTTGGCGGTGAAAACGACCGCATCGATCCGTAGACTTCCAAATTGTCACCGGGGCGAAAGTGTTCCAGTCGGCCCTCGGCCACGATTAACACGCGGCCATCGCAACCTTGGAAATCTCTTTGGACGCGAACTTCGTTGACTGTCGCTTCCACATGTGTTTGCCACGGCGAAATCTCACGACGCCCGGGTTTGCCAGCCAAAGGATTTCGCCGCAGAACGATCGGACGATCTACGGTGACGCGAATGATCGCCGGCTCCGGGTATTCTCTCGCAATCCGTAGCAGGCCTGCGTCGTTGTACTGGCTGTGGACATTCGATGACCGCATTGCAAACAGCGGTACGCACATCGCCGCGACGATCAGCCAGGTCAGACCACTGTGCCGCTTCGTCACCCACAGGCACAGCAAGACCATCGCCACGCAGGTGTTCACGAGCCAAAATAAGGGCGTGCTTGCGAATAGGTCACCCAGCAGAACGCCCGCAATTGCGAATCCAGCGATGATCAGTATCGGCATTTGATGGAGCGTGCGCTGCAAGCGCGGCGAGCGAGCGATTACATTCCAGTTCCACCAAGAACGGTTTGCGTCGGTCACCCCCGGCTTCGTGTCAGCTACCCCAGTCAATGAGTGCCCCTTTAGCGTTCAGCGTGTTAGATTCAACGCGTTAGATTAATCGTCTACCCGCTGACAATTTATCATCTGCCGCCACCATAAATGGCCTTCAATATGAAAATTCGCTCACTACTCGCCGTGGCTGGTGCGTTCTGCATCGCCAATTTAGCCACATTCCTTTTCGCGCAGGATGCCTCCACAAAGATGAACTACCCGGAAACCAAAACCGTCGATGTGAAAGACGACTATTTCGGAAACCAAGTCAGCGATCCTTATCGATGGTTGGAAGACACCGAGAGCGATGAAACGGCAGAGTGGATCAAGGCGCAAAATGGGATCACTCAAGGATATTTGGAATCCTTGCCACAGCGGGCGGAAATGCAAGAACGGCTGACCAAGCTTTGGAACTACGAGCGTTTTGGTTTACCTCGCCGACGTGGTGAAACGTATTTCTATTCGCACAACGATGGGCTGCAAGATCAGAGCATTCTTTACAAGGCAGACAGTTTGGAAGCCGACCGACAGGTTTTGATCGATCCCAATACGCTTAGCGAAGACGGCACCGTTGCACTGTCGGGAACCGTCACAACCGAAGACGGCAAGTTGATGGCGTACGCCCTAGCCGATGGCGGAAGCGACTGGCGTACGTGGAAAGTGCGTGATGTGGCAACAGGCAAAGATTTGGACGACGTCGTGCAATGGGTCAAGTTCAGCAGCATCGCTTGGAAACCCGACGGCAGCGGATTTTTCTACTCGCGATACAAAGCTCCCGTCGAAGGCGAGGAACTGTTGGCGACCAACGAGAATCAAAAAATGTACTTTCACGCTATCGGGACCGATCAAAGTGCGGACCCGCTTGTCTTGGAAAAACCCGATCACCCGAAGTGGGGTTTCGGTGCAGAGGTGACAGACGATGGTCGTTACCTGGTGGTTCAAAACTGGAAAGGCAGCGAACCCAAAGCACAGATTTTCTTGAAGGACTTGCGTGAAGACGATTCACCGATTCGCGAGCTCATCATGGGCTTTGATGCCGAGTATGAATGGATTGGCTCGATCGACGATACGCTCTATTTCGTAACCGATCACCATGCTCCCAAACGTCGCTTGGTCGCCATCGATGCGAATGATCCGGCACGCGAAAACTGGAAGGAAGTGATCGCCGAATCGGACGACGTGATCGAATCAGTCAGTCTGTTTGATGAAACCTTTTACATCGTCGCACTTCAAGACGCGCGCAGCAAAGTATCGCAGCACAAAATCGATGGCAGTTTGATCGCCGAATTACCTTTGCCCGGAGTGGGCAGCGTCGGCGGATTTGGCGGCCGACAAGATGCGAAGGAGACGTTTTTCAGTTTTACCAACTACGTGACACCGGCTTCGATCTATCGGTTGGATTTGGCCAGTGGTGATGTCTCGCTTTGGCGGCAACCCAAGGTTGCTTTCAACGTCGATGAATTCGTGACGGAGCAGATTTTCGCCACCAGCAAAGACGGCACGAAAGTTCCGCTTATCGTCACCCGGCGCAAGGCGACACAATTGGATGGGACGAACCAAACGCTGCTTTATGCCTACGGCGGCTTCAATATTTCGCTGACGCCATCCTTCTCGCCTGCGATCGCGGCTTGGATCGACGCAGGCGGAATCTACGCGGTCGCAAATCTGCGAGGTGGCGGCGAGTACGGTCGCCAGTGGCACGAAGACGGCATGCGTTTGAAGAAGCAGAACGTCTTCGATGACTTCATTGCCTCAGCCGAACACTTGATCGCTCAAGGTTACACGAAGTCCAACTTGTTGGGAGTTCGAGGTGGCAGTAACGGGGGGCTGTTGGTCGGCGCGGTGATGACGCAGCGGCCGGATTTATTCGGAGCCTGTCTGCCAGCAGTCGGCGTGATGGACATGCTGCGCTATCACAAGTTCACGATCGGCTGGGCTTGGGCGACCGAGTACGGCAGCAGCGACGAAGAAGACCAAATCAAGAATTTGTTGTCCTATTCACCGCTTCACAATATCAAGCCAGGAACTTGTTACCCCGCAACGATGGTCACCACCGCCGACCGTGACGACCGAGTCGTGCCCGGTCACAGTTTCAAATTCGCCGCCGCGTTGCAAGCCGCGCAAGCATGCGACAACCCAACGTTGATCCGTATCGAAACGCGAGCCGGTCACGGAGCAGGCACGCCAGTGAGCAAAAAGATCGACGAGTACGCGGATCTGTGGGCGTTCCTGATGGCGAACCTGAAGTAGGGCTCGGCTGTGGCTTTTGATTTGGTAGAAAAATGGAGGTAGGAAAATTGGCAGGGTAGAAAAATGGGATGCCGATCAGGTCTTTTGATAGGCAATCCGGCTTTCTAAGGATGTAGCGATGACTGATTTTCGTTTACTTGATTTTCCCCTGTTTCGTTCATCTAGCGTCAGCAACATCTTCCTACCCTGACAATCTTTCTGCCTCCATTTTTCTACCAAATGCAATTCGAGCGTCACTCAACGTAAGTTCGTGCGTAGAACTGATGTCTCTTTCCATCCCGGCTGGCTACTGCGTTCGTGTCGCCGCGCAAACGGATAGAATGAACCTTTATTGAGAACGTGTGTCGAGGCTGAGACTTGTCTTTGTTCTTGTGAGTTTTTCAAACGATGCCTCAATCCGTCACGATCGAATTGCCGCTTGTCATCGAAGGTGAAGCCGGTCACTGGTTGGTACGGCCGGTTGGGTTTTCTGAATTCGCGATTGCGTCGGGAAATTTGAATCAGGCGATTCGAAATGCGAAGCGACGCGTGTTGAAATTGTGCCGCAAGTACGTTGGTGGCGATCTGGTTGCTCGATTGGTCCGAGGTGAAGTAAGCAGCCAGCAAGTTACCGTCCAATTTCTACCGCCGAAGAAAAGCAAACACTGGCGTGAGCCGTTTTGTATTCCGTTCTCTACCTTTGTTTGGTCGCAAGGCACGGCATTGATCGTGACTTATGTGCCGGTCTTGGATCTGACCGTCGTTGCCAGTCCAGGTACCGATGTTGCCAAGTTGGTGGACGAACAAATTCGTTCGGCTGTCCGCAGACGTGGTGGCTGGACGGTGGCCGGTCTGATGGATTTCGCGATGCTAGGGCAATCCGAACTGCGTACCGATCAGCTGAAAGTGACGTTGCCGACTCCTGCCGAATTAGCCAGGCAGAGTGTCGATCAGCCCAAAAGCAAGACGCCCACGTTGACCGCTGTCGCAACACGCTTGAAGCGAAAGTCACTATCGCCTGCTTATCACCGGGACAAGCAAGTCGATCAGATGGCTGATTTACTTTCTGGCGACAATCCTCGAAGCATTCTGTTGGTTGGGCCATCGGGTGTTGGTAAGACCGCAGTGTTTCACCAATGGGTGCGCACGCGGAACCGTTGGGACATGCAGCATGTGCAATGCTGGTCGACCGATGGATCGCGATTGATTTCAGGACAGTGCGGTTTCGGGATGTGGCAGAAGCAGTGCCTGTCGATGGCCGACGAAGCAGCCAAGTACCCGTCGGTTGTTCACTTGGGCAACCTAGTGGAGCTGAGTGAATCGGGACGCAATCGCGGCAGTGGCGGGTGCGGATCCTTGTTGGCACCTCGGCTGGCAGATGGAAGTCTGCTGGGCGTGGTCGAATGTACTCCGGAACAATTGACACGTATCGAGCGCGTTGAACCGAGGCTGATCGCTTCGTTGACACAGTTGAGCATCGAAGAACCTACTTCAGAGGAAGTTCGTTGGATTTTGTTGGAGGCGGCAGCTGCGTGGCGACCAGTTGACATCACCGCGGAATTGAAACGGAAACGACGACGGCGCCAGAAACGCGCTGAGGCAAAGCTCCGCGGTTCGGATTCCAGCGGATTGACGGTCCCAAAAATTGAAAGTTCAACGAAACGCTCGCGCAAAAAGTCGCTGCCCTCCCCTGCTCCGTTGCCGATTGTCGATCCGGAAGCGTTACAAGTGCTGGATCGGCTTCATCGACGTTTTCAGACCGATGCGGCTGCTCCAGGGCGACCGCTTGCGTTTTTTCGAGCCGTGATGAGCGAAATTCGCGCTGGCGAAACACTTGATGCTGCCCAAATAATCGCGTCGTTCGGACGGCAAACCGGGTTGCCGCCATTTCTGATCGACGATCGCGAGCGACCTAACTTGACGGAAATCAGGCAGCAGCTCGCATCGCAGGTACTCGGTCAGGATGAAGTAATCGAGACCCTGATCGATGTGATTGCAACATTGGCCGCTGATCTTTCGCGTGGCGATCGTCCTTTGGCATCGTTGATGATGATCGGCCCAACGGGAGTGGGGAAAACAGAGACGGCGAAGGCACTGGCGCGGTTGATTTACAGCGACGTCTCGCGATTGGTGCGGATCGATATGTCAGAGTTGTCCAGCCCGATGTCGGTGGGGCGATTGATTGGCGACAGCACACACGCCGAAGGATTGCTGACGTCAGCGGTGCGAGCACAACCGTTTTCACTCGTTTTGCTGGATGAATTTGAGAAAGCGCATCGGTCAGTGTTCGATTTGTTGTTGCAGGTTCTGGGCGAAGGAAGGCTGACGGATGGACGCGGGCGGGTCGCTGATTTTCGCAACTGCATCGTGATGATGACCAGCAATTTGGGTGTTGAGTCTTTCCGAGCCATGCCGCTTGGCTTGGCCGACACGAATCAGGAGCAGCGTTATCACGATCATTTCAAAAAGCAGGTCCGAGATTTTTTGCGTCCGGAGATGTTCAATCGGATCGATCGAATCCTTAGCTATGCGCCCTTGTCATCGCAGACCATCCGTAGGATTGCCGAAATGCAGCTGGGTGATGTACAGCGACTAGATGGTTGGAAAAGCCAAGGAAACCAGTTCGCATTCACGGCCGCAGTCACCGAGTTTCTTTCCGGCCAAGGATACCAACCGCAGTTTGGTGCCCGCCCGCTACAGCGTGAGATCGGTCGCAATGTACTCGTTCCACTGTCTAGGGCGATTTGCGATCACGGGCGCAACCGCCGCATCGATGTCGAGTTGGACGTATCAGAGAAAGAGAATGGTGAGAAACGCGTCGTCATCGATGCAAGAGCTGCGCAGAAACCCGGCGACGGGCAAGAAGATGATTTAGACCGGTTGATCGATACCGTGACGTCGTTGCGCAGGCGAGGGCAAGCGTTGCAGCGTTGTAGTGCTGTTACTCGGTTGAGGAATCGGTATACGTCGGCGCGACGGTCGGTGCGGCGCGAACTTGCCAGGGAAAAAGATCGCGACAAGCGGAACGCGATCCGTCAAGGTATTCGTGCGAGTCACTGTCGCGATTTACGCCGGCGAATCAGTGCGGTGGAAAAGCTAACGCGAGATTCTGCACGTGGCGAATCGGCGTTACTGTGTCGTGTAAGTGCCGACGCGCCAATCGATTTTCAGTCTATTAGACAAAGCAGCGGGCAGTTGAAAGAGCGATTGTGGGAGATGCTTTGCGAACTTCAAAGCGAAGGGCAGATTCGTCATCAGCGTGCGACGCTGGTTTTGATGGGACCCAAGTTGGAACTGGCCGAAAGCCTCTTGCTGGGCTACCAGCGCGTCGCACAAACCCAGCAATGGAAACTTCAGGTTCATGCATTGCTGCCGCGAGATGAGGGTGGGGCCAAAGACCGGGTGATCGATGCGCCGGGTTGGAGCAGCGAACCGTCGTTTCGTATCAATGCGGAGCCGTCATCAGTTCAGTTCAGCGACATGCTGAATCAAAGTGCCGACGACATGCTGCGCGAATTCGATTTAGAAACAGAGGCATTGGTTGGGAATATCGCGGAGTTAGAGGTTGCTGTTCAGGGAAGAAGCAAGTCCAAGCGTCCAGCTCTGGCCGCTTACGGGCTGATCAAACAGTCGCAGATTGCTTCGCTGCCCAAGGGAACGCTTGCCGTGATGATGACCTTTGGCGGGCAAGCGGCGGAAATGATGATGGTCGGCGAAGTGGGCGTTCACACGTTTAATGGATTGGATCGAAAGAACTCGCAGCATCAATCGATCTTAGTTCAAAGGCATCTGGGCACGCCGATACAGTACCGTGCTCCGTCGTGGTTGGCAGAGCGTAAGTTTGAACTCACCGGACACCCGCGCCGGGGCTATGACTTGAAGCAAGGGCTGGTGGTGGAGTTGACCAAAGACGATTCTCGGAGCCTGAAAATGGATCGCAAAGGAAGTTGGTTGGCAAAGGTGTTGGAAGAGGAAATGGAAAGGCGTATTTGGGCAACTTTGGATAACGACGAAGTGATCGAGCACGATGACGTTTGGGGTGACCTGGAAATCCCATTTTGAACCCGCCTGCGACGCGGGCCGCCTCGCGTCTGTACGGCTGGCTTCTGAGCTGCTGGCTTCTGAGCTGCTGGCTTCCGGCGGGTTGCATTTCGGCCTAAGCTAATGTTTCTCCGCATTCGGCTTCTGGGTTTCACTCGTCGGTTTTTCAATCCATGCTCGCTGTCATTTCGCTACTAGTGACCCTTGGACTATCGTTCCTGGTGACGCGGATCGGATCGGTGGCGTTGACGCTGACTGGGATGTCACGCGAAGTGGCTCGGTTTCAGGCTAGGTCGGCGTACAGCGGTTGCGGTTACACGACACGCGAGGCCGAACAGTCACTTGCGCACCCTGTGCGACGCCAAGTCGTGATGTCGTTGATGCTGCTGGGGAATTTGGGAGTCGCCACGATCGCCGGTACGGTTGTGGTTTCCTTCATGGCGACCTCGAGCGGTGGAAATTGGTCGCAGGCAGTGGCGGTTCTCTGCGGCGGTTTGGTGCTGTTGCTGGTGATCGCACATAGCAGATGGGTCGAAGACCAGATGAATGTCGTCATTCAGTGGGCGCTGAAACGTTGGACAAAGCTTGACACCCGGGACTTCGTTTCTCTGTTGCAATTGACGACTGACTACGCCGTGACGGAGCTGAGCGTCAGCCCGAATGATTGGCTGGCCAAGAAGACTCTCATTGAACTGAAATTGCCAGCTGAAGGTGTCCTGGTCTTAGGGATTCGTCGGCGGGAAGGCGACTATCTGGGCGCGCCACACGCGACGACGGAAATTCGCGCTTTTGATACCGTTGTTTTGTATGGGCCGATCGGCAGGATCAAAGAACTGGACGAAAGGCGTGCGGGTCGCCGTGGTGAGAAAGCACACCAGTCCGCCAAGTCGGAGCACCATGAAAAGCAACAAAAAGGCGACAACGAGAGAATCGAAGCTAGTAAGAAATCCAAGGTGAGTAACTAGTCAGGGCCTTAGGAAATCACGAGTCGTTCAGGAGGACGTGAAATTCGTGCAACCGTTGCAACCGTTACAGTGAGCCTGTTGATTGGCGCACGTCAGCCATCTTCGGAAAGCCAGTCGGTAGCGATTTTTGCTCGTTGATTAGGCTAGCCTTCGCATTAATCGGTAAGAGTGGGTGATCCGTGAGCCGGTAGAACACTGTGTCAGAAACGGACGGCTCGCAATGTATACCGCAATGGAAATCCCGGCCGCTTACACGTCACGGATCACTTATCGATAGGCAGCTATCGCCTTAGTGTTGACGAGACGCGTCCAGATACAATTTTTTCAAATTCCTTTACCCATCGTTCTAAGTGCTATGCAGGTTCGTAAAGCTGTGATTACCGCAGCGGGCCCCCGTCAAAATCGGCTTCCGCTCCAACAACTTGTTTGTCGTCAGGGCGAAGACAAAACGGCACTTCAGCTAATTGTCGAGGAGACCATTTTTGCTGGTGTCGAGGAGATTTGCGTGGTCATTCGACCGGGAGACGAACCGTCTTACCGAAACGCGGCGGGAAGTCACATCGGTAGCTTGCAATTTGTCGAGCAGCCCGCGCCCAAGGGTTACGCCGACGCGGTTTACCGCGCAAAAGAGTTTGTGGGCGATGAACCATTCATGCATTTGGTTGGCGACCACCTCTACCTCAGTAAGACTGACATCCCATGTGCGAAACAACTTGTCTCGGTCGCCGCGGAACATGATTGCAGCGTTTCGGCAGTCCAAGCAACGCGCGAGAATAAGTTGCCGTACTTTGGCATCGTCAGCGGGACACACGTTCCCCGGCACGAAGGCGTCTACGAAGTCGATCGCGTCGTCGAAAAACCGACGCCCACGTTTGCCGAACAAGAACTGGTGACCGCAGGTCTTCGTGCTGGCCACTATTTGGGATTCTTCGGGATGCACGTTTTGACCAGCGAAGTCATGGATGTGATCGGCGAACTATTGGCAAAACCATCCGAGACAACGATCACGCTCTCCGATGCGCTGTGGCAGCTTGGCAAGCGGCAACGGTATCTGGCCTACGAAGTGCAGGGAACGCGGTACAACCTGGGCGTGCAGTACGGGTTGCTGATCTCCCAATTGGCGATCGGTTTGTCAGGCCGACATCGGGACCTGATTCTGACCGAGATGGTCGAACTGCTGGCTCGTGATTCCGAGGCATCACGCTAAACCATGAATCGCCTTGTTGAAATCATCCTGTCGGACCAAGACCAAGTCCGCGATCAATCGCTCGAATCGGTTTGTCGTGATGCTGACCTGAGTGAATTGTTGCAGCACGCCGCAGCGGTGGACGAGTTTCGTCGCGGCGAAAAAAACTTGTACTTTCGCGTGCGTGCCTTGTTCTTTTTGGCGGCAATCTATCGCTATCACCTACCTGCGCGACTTGCCGCGACTCAAACCGGTTTGATTCCGTTTGATGGCTACGAGCACCTGCTTTCGCGACGGTTTGCCGAAGCGATCGATTGCTTCCTGGACGCACAAAACACTGGCGGTCCCACTTTCGGGCTTGCCAGTGCGCTTGCTCAAGCGTTCCATGAATTGGGGTTCCAAACGTTGGCCGACCAAGTTCGGCGCAGCGTTCGTACGGTTCGCGGAAACCAGTGGATGTTTCGCTTGGGTCACCCGGCAGATCATCCGCTTCGTATCCGACCGGAATTGCTGCAAGCAGACGAAAGCACCGGCGCGATGCCAATTTTGCGAGAGACCACCGCCGTGCGGATGGACTTTTCGCACAGCGCATGGAGCGACATCTTTTTCCTGGGAATGGATTTCCCCGAAGGCGCCCGGGTGCTGAATGTTTCGGTCGACTTGGGTGTCCGCGGCCGTGACGACAAAACACAGCCTCCGATTGAGACGTACCTCCGAATCATCGATGAACCGGTCCTGCGATTGGCCAGCGTTGACCTGTTGGCGAAAGCGGAAATCGGATCCATCGGCGACATGTTCGACTTTGCCCGCGACTACTTGGGCCTGTTGAAGGCAGCTGTGATCGCTGCGGGAATCGTGCCGCCTGGGTTGGAAGGCTGTCGGCAAACAATTGGCGAATTGCTGGAACGCATCGTCGGTCCCGGCAAAGGACTCGAGCTTGTCAGTTCGATCAATGACATCCCCAAGGGCTCACGTCTAGCTGTTTCGACCAACTTGCTGGGGTCGCTGATTTCGATCCTGATGCGTGCGACCGGACAAGTGCAGTCGCTGACGGGACCACTAACAGAAAACGATCGTCGGCTGGTCGCAGCGCGCGCGATTCTGGGTGAGTGGCTAGGCGGTAGCGGCGGCGGATGGCAAGACTCTGGCGGTGTTTGGCCGGGCATCAAATTGATCAGCGGCACACCCGCCACCGAAGGCGACCCCGAATTCGGCGTCAGCCGCGGACGTTTGATGCCGGTGCATCATGTTTTCGGCGAAGAAGAAGCGTCAGCCGAAACACGACAGAAAATTCAAGACTCGTTGGTGCTGGTTCACGGTGGGATGGCACAAAATGTCGGTCCAATCCTGGAGATGGTGACAGAGCACTATCTGCTTCGCAGTGAGAAGGAATGGGCTGGCCGCGCTGAAGCGATGCAGATATTGGACGATGTCGTTGATGCGATCGCAAAGGGCGATGTGAAACGTATCGGCGAAGTCACGACACGAAACTTCGAGGGCCCGCTGCAAACGATCATTCCGTGGGCGACCAATCGCTTTACCGACTTGCTGATTGAAAAGTGTCTTGAAAAGTACAGCGAGCAGTTCTGGGGTTTTTGGATGCTGGGTGGGATGGCTGGCGGCGGCATGGGGTTCATTTTTGATCCGCAGGTCAAAGCCGAAGCACAGTCTTGGCTGGCCGAAACAATGGTCACGCTGAAACGTGAAATGCAAACCGCCCTGCCCTTTGCGATGGACCCCGTTGTCTACGATTTTTCCATCAACGACAATGGCACCAGCGCCGAACTTTGTAGTGGTACGTCGGCGAAAATGCCTGATCGATACTATGCGTTGGTATTGCCTGATTTACTGCGCACGCCGCTCAGGGATCTGTCCAACCTGACGCGAGCAGAACTGCAACGCATCGGCCAGCGTTGTCGCAGCCAAGACCAAGATTCAGCGACCGTTGGATTGCTGCTGGATAGCGTTTTGCCCAGCGAGGGTTCCGACAGCGATCAGTCGCAATCGCTACAAGGGACGTTGAAAAACAATGGGTTCGATAGACAGCAGCACGAACAAATTCGCAGCGACATGCGCAGCGGACGAATCGGTTTGTCGCAAAATCGACTTTCAGCCAACACGATCATCGGCGATGTTCGGCCAAGCGATGTGGTGGATACCCGCGGCGGGATCGAATCGAAATACGTTGACCTCGGCAGCAGCGCGATTCGCGACGGGCAAGTCGCTGTGGTCACGTTGGCCGCTGGTGTCGGCAGTCGTTGGACCGAAGGCGCCGGTGTCTGCAAAGCACTTCACCCGTTTGCCAAATTTGACGCTCGGCATCGTAGTTTCTTAGAAGTCCACTTGGCGAAAAACCGAGCCGTGACGCGAAAGCTAGGCGGATCGATACCGCACGTTTTCACCACCAGCTATCTGACTGACGCTGCCATTCGCGATCATTTGCAACAGCAACAAAACTATCAATTCGATGGTCCGCTGCATGTGTCCACTGGACGCAGTGTTGGACTGCGAATGATCCCAATGGTGCGCGACTTGCGGTTTTTATGGGAAGAAACCGCTCAACAAGTCCTGGACGAGCAGCAACAAAAAGTTCGCGAGAGTGGTCGTGCGGCGCTGATGGATTGGGCCAGGTCCGCAGGCGAAGGCAACGATTACACAGACAACCTAGCTAGCCAGTGCATGCAGCCGGTCGGACACTGGTACGAGATCCCCAACCTGCTACGCAACGGCTTACTCGCCCAGATGCTCTCGGAGCAAAATTCGCTGAAATACTTGATGCTTCACAACATCGACACGTTGGGAGCCAATGTCGATGCAGGGTTGCTCGGTCGTCACATCGATGGCGGCAGCACGCTGTCGTTCGAAGTGATTGGTCGCCGGCTAGAAGATCGCGGAGGTGGATTGGCATTGGTCAACGGACGCCCACGCTTAGTCGAAGGCCTGGCGATGCCCAACGAGGAAGCCGAGTTTGGGCTAACGTTCTACAACTCAATGACCACTTGGATTGAGATCGATGCGATGCTAACCGCGTTCGGGCTGACCCGAAACGACTTGGCGGACACAAAAAAGGTCGATGCCTCAGTACGAGCGATGGCTGCAAGACTACCCACGTACATCACGCTGAAGGAAGTGAAGAAACGTTGGGGGCACGCCCAAGAAGATGTCTACCCCGTTGCTCAGTTTGAAAAACTCTGGGGCGACATGACCGCGCTGCCCGAAATCGACTGCAGTTTCTTCGTTACCGAAATGAGACGAGGCCAGCAGCTGAAATCCCAAGACCAATTAGACCCCTGGAAGCGAGACGGCTCAGCAGCGTACATCGATTCCCTCTGCGACTGGGATACGTAGCGGGCTCCTCAAAACCCGAAATGCTCTTTCGCTACGGCTAGTTAGGTTCAGTCTTCTCTCGCTTTTTCAACGTGCGAAAGGGATGGAATTTTGAACAGGAGGAAAGGGAGAGAACAGAGGGCATGATTCTCTGTTTCCTCCCTTCTCTCCTGTTCTTTCTAGTGAGGCGCGTCACTAATCGTGCAACGACGCTTGGCGTATCAGCTAGCGTTAGTCAGGAACGATCAAACTGATGTCTTCGTTCAGGTTCGCGATTGTCAGAAGATTGAATCAGCGGAGATGTGAGCCGATCGATCATCGACGCAACTCGCGATTTCTCGATGAATGCGACGCGACAGGAACCAACGTCGGAAGATCCCGGACTCGCTCAATTCGTCTGCATACTTCTGTTCAATCTCAACGCGGACTTCGGCCTTGATGCCAGCGATTGCACGTTCGTGGCCATTCACCACGAAACCAAGATCGGATTTGTGTCTTCTGCTAATCGTCATGTTCCCACGCTCCCGTGATCGTTTTCTGTTGCAAGTCTGCGTCGTCGGAGGTCATGGCATCAAAGAATGCGACGGTGGCTGATTGCTCGACAGTCTCATGAAATCGAAGTTGAATTTCGATCGGAAGCCTATCAATCGGGTGATACGATCCACACGCCCATTTCGTCGTCATTCCCAAGGCGTTTTGACTTCGCGTGCAGCTTGTACGTGCCCAATGATGCGAGTGCTCTCCGCGTTGTTCAAGAAACCAATCCGTCATGGCGTTGGAACGAAATGATTGCCACTTGTAACCGAAGGTGCTGTGATCAGTGCGTTCGGATCGGCAGAGAACGCAAGTGAATTTCGTGCGTGAGTGTACCGTCACGGGAAAAGCCAAGGCGGCCGCAAGAATTATGAGGATCAGCAAGAAGCGTTTGCGGCGGATATTCATCAGGTTATGAAATTGAATCCGAAATGTAGGGTTCTGTTTGAATCTCTTAACTTGTTCCTGCTAGAGGCACCTGTAGCCTATGAAATTCGTCGCCTTGACAATCCAAAGTCTTATGAGGCCACGCTGTGGATCACTTATTCAGCTTGGACAATATCTGCTTGGCACTACCGTTTCCATGCTCGGCTGCCTTTGTGATCCAGGTCAACGCCTTCGCTTTGTCCATTGGAACGCCCCAGCCATTCCCATAGATAATGCCAATGCAGAGCATCGCGGTGCCTTCACCCAAATCAGCAGCGGTAAGATAGTGTCTCATCGCCTCCCCATATTCTTTTGCCTCGCTCGCAAGGTGGCCTAGTTTTGTTGCCGCTTCAGCGTTTCCCTTTGAAGCGGCAGTCGTCAAAACGGCCTTGGCTTTTGCAACGTCGGTCGTGACACCGCGGCCGGATAAGAGTCGATCAGCAAGATCGGCTGGCGCGAAGGGATGTCCAGCGTCGATGGCAAGGGAATACCATCGAAAGCCCTCGTCTACACTTGGCTCGACGCCTATTCCGTCAAAGTAGCATTCGCCGAGTTCTCTCATCCCCTCGGCGGAAGAGTTCGCCTGAGCGAACCAATTGAATGCGGCCTTTTGAGCATTAGGACTTCCATTAACGCGCTCAAGGCGTCCTAATCGAATCATGGAGTCCGTGAGGCCGAGCTTGGCAGCCATTTTGAACATCTCTTTTGCCGATTCGATGTTCTTTTCAACGCCGTTGCCCTCAAGGTAAAGAACGCCGATGTTGTCATAGGCGTGCGAGTTTCCTGCATCACTTGATTTTTTGAACCAACGTAGGGCCTGTTGCGTGTCTTGTTTGACACCGATTCCTTTCAGGTACATATGCCCCATGTTATTCATTCCTTCATGGCCACCTTTCTCTGCAGCCAATTGATACCAGTGCAACGCCTCGCTAAAGTCTTTTTTGACGCCAAGCCCATGGAAATGCATCCAGCCAACGGAGGCCATCGCGGTCGAATCCCCTGCCTCGACCGCTTTCGTATACCAATCCAATGCGACGGTATAGTCCTTTTTGACCCCATGCCCCTCCAGGTACATGCCTCCTATTCGATCCATCGCGATCGTACTGCCGCGGGCGTGGGCCTCGCGAAACCAATGAAGTGCCTTGTCGAAATCTGGACGCACGGAGTCTCTGTGGAACTCGCCAAGCAACACCATCGAAGGCACGCTTCCAGACTCCGCCTTGTTCGTTAGCCGATCAACCGCGATCAAATTGGCGCTCTGCTGACCATTCGACTCGCTGATACAGAAACAAACCGCGACAATGCAGGCAATAGAAGTTTGAATAGCAGAAGATATGGAGTTCGTGATCATGGCTTCACTACATAGTGCCGAACGTGACTGTCACTCGAAAATCTGGTGACTGCCTTATTGTTGTACTCACTCGGCTTACCTTTCGCGAGCATAGTGTCTTGAACGGAGTGTTGTCCGGTAGATAGCTGCAGTGCATTTGGCTGATGTTTCCACTTCGGTGCACGATTGATTGAGCTGGTCTCGTCGTTTGCCTCGCAGCTGCAAGTTCAGTCGTCAGCAATAAAACGCATGGTGAACTGGGAGTAAGTTCTCTCGTAATGCTGTGGGAGAAGAAAGCTGATGCGGTACGCATTACTGGTGCAATGCAACTACCACCTGCTCTATTTTTCAAGCCGCTTCGCGGTTCTCAGTTCTGCTGATCGCCCAACTAAGCCGAGCGTTTGCGTCGTTGGCGGTTGGTGCTTGATTGGAGAAGTGCGGCATGGCGATCGGGAAGCGATGGCTGGGTGGGTTGTTTTTTGAGCCACCAGTCGTGCTGCTTGAGGTACTGGCTGGTTGTGTTGAGCAACTTGTTTTGGAACGTCTCGGCGTCTTGATCTTCTTCGATCCAGACGCGGATTTCGATTCGCTGTGATCCTTTGGCGACGCAGATGAGCGTGGCTTGGGGGGCAGGTGTGATCAGGATGTTTGGCTGGGCCAAGGCGAGTTCTTGTAGGCTGCGGCAGATGTCCGCCGGACGCTCGTCGCGTGTCACCGCGACTTCGATGGCGACCGCTTGCAATCGTCCGGCACCCATCCAATTGACGACGTCTTCACTGACGAAGTTCTTGTTCGGAATGATGACTTCGCGTCCTTCGTTATCCGACAGCACGGTTGTGCGCAGTTTCTGTGCCGCCACTCGTCCGGTGACTTTGCCGACCGTGATCAAGTCGCCTAGTCGCGCGGGTTTTTCAAACAACACGATCAGGCCGCCGAATAGATTGCGGACCATGTCCTGCAAGCCGAAGCCTAAGCCGATCGTCAGTCCGACCGCCAACCACTGGATCAATTGCCAGCGTACACCCAGCAGTTTGCAGGCGATCAAGCAGCCAGCTCCGAATAGCAAAGTACGTCCCAGGACCAGCGTGAGATGTTCCATGCCCTCGTCGAATGATACTCGCTGCAAAACTAAGGCATCAAACATGGCCGGCAGAAGTTTTGCCAGCTGAAAAGCGATCCACAAAGTGACGGCAGCCAACAGCAAATGAAACGCCGTGACGGGTGTTTGGGTGTTGACGTTTTCGACGAATGTCTGGCCGGTGGCGTCGGTGTATGCCTGGGAGACGGTGTCTTGCACGTTCCAAACAACCGGATTTCCCATTTGCACGCTGGGGAAAATGTCGATCCACAGCCAACCAAGGCAAACGACTGCGCCAAGCACCAGGGCGCACTGACACAGAAACGCCAGGTGATGTTTCAGTTCCAAAGAATGCGAGGCCAACACACCGGTTACTTGCCCACCGGCGGAATCAGCCGGTGAATCGATGGGGCCGTACTGATCGGATTCCCGCTTGGGCGCAGCCGATCCCGTTAGAATGTGCCACGCGTTGGCACACAGAATCTTGATGCCCGACCATAGCGTGGCGCCAATCAGCACCGCGCAGAGTGTAATCATGGCTCGTCGGGTTAGTTCGTTGGCAGTGAACCCGTAGCCGACGGCTGACAAGACAATCATGCCAATCGGAAAGGCGATGGCGATCACATAGATGATCCCGCGAATGCGATGAAACACGCTGCCACCAAATTTGGCAATCAAGGGTTCAGCAAATCCGCCGGATGGTCGAAGTGCTAAATGTGCGGTCCAGGCAACGGTCAACATTGAGAACATGAAGCCGAATCGCGCGACGGAGCCTTTCCAGATGCCGTGGTCGACCAGGCCCATCAAGGTCACCGCGTAGGCGGCAACGGCAAGTCCCAGACCGACAAGGGTCAAGTAGCTGGCTGCTCGTCCTACGCCTGTCAGTTCGACGTCGACATGTTTGTCGATGAATCCTTGGTCGCGAATCAGTTGTCGGCAAAGTTCTACAAGCAACATCACTAATGCGGCCGCGGCGAATGCTGCTGCGACGTTGAAGGTTGATGCGGACACGATCCCGCTGCCAAGCCAACGCGAGATGGCGTACAAAATGGCTGGGAACGCCAACGCGACGACCACTGTCAAGAAGCTTGCGGCGGCTTTGCGTGATGATGGCGCTGACTCACGCATGCGGTGTCGGCTGCCGATTCCCAGTAGCCACGCTTTGCCGCGCCAGCGAATGAGAAACAGAACCAATATTGTTGTTAGTAGGCCGATCGCCCCTATGGGGTTGGCCGCGACTTTTCGCTGCAACGTGGGACCGAAGTCAGCGCTGCGATTGGAATTGAAAAACGCTGTGGTGCCGCCTTTTAGGTCTCGAAAGTCCGATAGGCTGACGGGATCGTCGCTACGCACCCAAGTGATGTGACGATTGATTAGTTTGCGATAGTCGTTCGCAAGGGCAGCGGATTTCGTCGAGACGGAATCCAGTTCGCCTAGTTTGGATTGATAGTCGCGATAGCCTGTTTGTAAGTCTGCGACCCAGCGATGGCGTTCGTCAATCAAATTGCCAACGCGATTGACCAGCGATGTGTTCTTGACGTCTGCCGCGTCGTAGCCGGCGTCCGCCAGCAGTCTGGCTGCTTCCTGGTTGGATTGATTTAAACGCGTTCGGTTTTGTTCAGCGTGTAGCTCCAAATCTAGTTGTTCTTGTCGCGTGCGATGCAGTTCTTCGCTGACAAAAAGGGACTGTGAATCTTTGACCTGCCATTCGCTTAGCTGTTCCTTTTTGCTTTGCAACAATTGGCCGATGGTCGTCGTCAGGCCGTATTGATTTAGTTTGGCATCAACGTCCTGAAGGTCGCGTGAGGTCGCATCATATTTCGCTTGCGAGTCGCTCACCCGTCGAGAAAGCGAGGTGTACCTTTCCGCCAAATCGGCCCAGCGATTTGCCAAGGCTGCATTTTCCATCAGAGCATCGGCGACGACCGGCGGAGCCGATTGAGATTCTGAGCGGTGTTGTTGTGCCGTCCGTCGCGCCGAGTCGATCTTATCGCTGCGATAATTCGAGATCGTATCCGGAAGGCTTGGCAGCGAATCGAACGCCCGATTGTATGTCCGCTGGTGACTCGCGGTTTGATTCGAAGCGGATTGATAATCGATCGGGGAACCATTTTGCCGTCGGCTGTTCGTCCGGTAGGTTGTGCGTGAACTGGTTAGCTGGGCATTGGCAGTTCGTAGGGCGGGTTTGTTTTCAAAGGACGTTTGTCCAAGCGCTGGCCAGCTACCGGATGGTGGATTGCTGGCTGCCTGCGGGAAACGGGCGGCATCAAGCCGATTTGGCTGGGCAGTGTTTGATTGAGCCCAGTTTGATTGAGCCCAGTTTGATTGAGCCCAGTTTGATTGAGCCCTGTTTGCTAACGTGCTGTTTGCTAACGTCCTGTTTGATGCCGCCGTGCTGGCAGGCCGGAACAAGTTATCTGTCGCGACAGTGGAGGGAGTCTGAAATCCAGGAAGCGGTGGCGCGACGAGCGTCGAGCCGGTTGGGTAGGTTTGGCTTGGGTGCGTGGTTGTCTGGAACGTTTGCGTTGGCAGACCGTGTTGGAATGTACTTTGCTGCGCGGCTGCATTCCCGATCGCGAAGAACACTGTCAATGCAGCGGCGACGACCGTTTTGGTTCGCGCCATTTTGTTCGATCCCGCAGTTGGATTCGCGAGCGAAGTGGCTGTGGGAACGAAGGAAAGCGTTGAGGTCGTCATGGACCACTTCCTGATAAAGGGACGCGAAGAATGTGCGACGAAAGCCATGGCGGGGCGTCGTCCCACCAAGGCTGCAAAAGGATATGTCGCAAGAAATACGCGATCTGCCCATCAAGCACCACGTCGATCGTGTTTCACGAGTGTCGCGTTGCATGTTTCACGCGAATTTACAGCGGAGACGCAAGATGCTCGCTGTCGTCCCTCCGCGACTTTTGGAATCGTGATGGTGTCGATCCGGGTGCTCTCGCACCCGGCAAAGAGCTGGCGTCCCTGTCGGGACTGGAGTTTCGTGAAAATGTCTCGGTGTCGATGCTGAGAGGAGGTTCCCTCCGCAGCCACTGCTTCGCCCGATTATCTCGGATTGGCTGTGAAATTTTGTAGGGTGGGTCAAGGAGCTTTAGCGCCGCTGACCCACCAATGTATAAACACCGACGAAAATGGTGGGTCAGCGCGGCTGCGGCCTCTCGACCCACCCTACATCTCCAAAAAGAAGTGAGAATGAAGTAAATGGCTGCTGACTAACAACTCGATAGCAGTACGACCTCCGAGCGTGAAACAAAAGATGCGACTACATCAATTCCCGGATTCGCTCTTTCAGCTTTTTGTACTGCTTCTTTTCGGGCCAGTTGTAGAAACCTTCGATCTTGCCGTCGGGATCGACGAGGACAAAGCGTTCGGTGTGGAACTTTTTGCTGACTGGTTGTTGGAAGATCTCGCCGCCGATGCGACGGATGTAGGTTAGGTCGCCGGTCATGAAGAGCCATTGGTCTTTGTCGGCTCCGAAGCGAGCTGCGTATTCGCGTAGGACTTCCGGGGTGTCGTGCTCAGGGTCAACTGAGATGGCGACGAAGCGGACTCCTTCGCCTTCGAATTCATCTTGGAGTTCTTTCAACTTTTGGTTCTGCTGAACGCAGATACTGGGGCAGGTGCTGAAGAAGAAGCTGACCAGATAAGGTTGCCCTTTCAAGTCTTCGCTCTTGACCAGCTTTCCGCTGCGTTCGATCAGTTCAAATCGGCTAAGCCATTCTTCGTCCTCGGGGGGATGCGTGGGCTCGGGATTCTCGATCGGCTCGGGGTTCTGCTGAGTGGCTGCGTCGTTGGTGAAGACAACGTCGTCGGAGCCGGGACCGCCTGGGCCTTGAGTGCCTTGTTTGGAGGCGCGTAGGGCAAGTCCGATTCCGACGCCGATTAAGAGGATCAGTGTGACCTGGATTACGGTGCGCATTTTTTGGATTGACGAAGTCGGTGGAAGCAGATTGTGCGTTGCTGCAAGGAAACGTGCGTGGCGTTTAATCGGTATCGCGGTCCAGCCCCCTCAACCCCAGCCAGGGAGAATTCTGCGTTTGCCGGGCCTTAGGGAGCGGGGGACGCTACGCCGCCCTACCAAAAGACTCGGATCGTCACGATGAGTAGCAGGATTGGCAGGACCAGGAGCGAGGATCGCAGTAGTTTGCGTGCGTTCTTGTCATCGGCTTGTTTGGCGAATCGCAGGGATGCTCTTAGCATTGGGTAGCAAGCCGCGAACACGCCAAGTGTGGCCATTGTCGCTGGGATGGTCCCGCCGGGAAGCCATGCCAAGGCGATGCCGCAGGCGATCAATGCCAGCGAGCCGATGATGGCTTGCCAGCCAGCCGAACGTCCGGTGGGTTCGATCGTCGTTGTCATCACAAAACCGGCTTCGTCGTATTGGCGACGGTACATCCACGCGATCGACATGAAGTGGGGGTACTGCCATGCGACAAGCACGCCAATCAGCAACCATCCCGTCGCGTCGGTCCAATCGCCGCCCGTTGCGGTGTAGCCGATCAAGACGGGTAAGGCACCCGCGATCGCGCCAACAGTGGTGTTCCATGCCGTGCGCGTTTTCATCGGCGTGTAAATCAGAACGTACAACACCCAAGTCGCGAAGCCTGCGAGGGCTGGCTGAATGCCAAACTGTGTGGCCAGCAAAATGGTTCCACCGATACCAAGGACGGTGGTGAATGCGGCTGCAGAAAGCCAGTGGATGCGACCAGCGGGTAGTGGCCGGTTTGCGGTGCGCGACATATTGCAATCGATGACGCGTTCCCAAATTTGGTTGGCGGCACCGGCGCTTCCCGCGACCATGCCGGTTGCCAGCAACAACAGCAGCAACGTACCAAACGCGACGCCGCCGCCCGCGCCCATCGCCGAGGTTGCGATGGTCGTGACCAGGATCATCGTGACGATTCTTGGCTTGGTGAGTTCCAGGAAATCGCGAAAGGCCGACGTTGGTTTTGCAGTGTCGTTAACGGCGCGATCCGATGAACTTGGGGAAGACTGATGCAAGGCGATAACGTCGTCCGATGGGTCCACCTTTTCAGGCGAAATTTCTTTCCCTGTCGATGTGACAGGATCGGCGATCAGTACGTCAGTCGACATTGACGAAGCGGAATTTGGAAAAGGAGCGATTGGGAAAGGGAGCTTGGTGATGGAAGCTGTGTTTAGGCCGTTGCAAAGCCAACGGACTCATGTGCAGCGCTAGGTTCGTCTTGTGAACTTTTCAGGTAACGCAGTCTCAGCGACCGAACCCAAATCATCGTCGAAACGGCCAGGATCAGCGACCCCGTTGCAACATGAGCCGTCACGATGATTGAATCCCAGAACCCTTTCGCTTGGATCAAGAACCCGGTGGCTCCTGGCATGCTGTGCAGGAAGATCGGCCATCCGTAATTGACGACCCAAGTCCCGACGCCCAAAGCAATTTGCAAGGTTACTAATCCTACCAACCACGCGGCTGGTCTGAAGGGCGTCAAATCGCCGCAGCTGCCTTTTCCACGACGTAGTCGCCACCAAGTCACTGCGGTCGTTAGCCAGAGAACGAATGCTGTCAGGACGTGGAAAACCACAATGGTGGCGAATCCATCGGGTCGCATGGTCGGCTGGACGTGACGAAGCTGGGCGCCCAGAACCAATTGCGTGTAGCTGAGTGCGATCAATAGGAAGCCCAACACGACCGTTGATTTCGACAATCCCGCGGCATCGCCGTCCTGGCGAGCCTGGAGCATTCGTTGCTGACTGCGCGTCCAAAATCGGCTGGTCACGACGGCCAACGCCACGCAACTGGCAAAGAAGGCAGGGCCAAAACAACCGTGGATCATCGCCAGCGTTCGACTCATCCGCACGACGCGGACTCCGCCTAATCCACCTTGAAAAATAACGGCGGCCAAAACGATCAGGGCAAAGGCAAAAACCCAACGGCGTGATTCTTTCAGGTACGCCGCGACCGCCAAAGCAATGGCCACAAATCCGACCACGGCTCCCAGCAATCGGTGTCCATGCTCGATGAAAAGGTCGAACGGCCCGAGAAGCCATGTCTTGTAGGGGTACAGAAAAAGGTTGTAGCCGTAGGTGTTGGGCCAATCCGGAACGGCCATGCCAGCATCATAAGTTGTCACCAGTCCGCCTACCCAAATCAAAGGCCAGACCAAACAGACCGCCAGAACTGCCAAGCGATGAACGAGGCGTGAGGAGGATGCGTCGTCTTTCAACGATTCGGTGGTTGGTGCTGCGGATGCAATGGACATGAATTTGATTTAGATGTTGATGCTCAGCATAGCGTCGTTTTTACTCTCCCTTCGGGAGAGTCGGACGCAGTAGCGGCCGGAGAGGGCAATTCGTATTGAAACTGACATTCGTCGGCTATCTGGATTCGCCCTCTCCTCGCTTAGGCTCGACTCTCCCGGAGGGAGAGTGGAAATAGCTCTTGTCTCACTTAAGCATCAAGAATTTTTGCCGGCGACACTAGCGATGTTTTCGTGCGAACAGCTTTTCGCCAATGATGCCGCCTGCCACTGCGCCGCCTGCGCCGAAGATCGCCCCGGGTATCATCCCGCCCCAACCCGAGGCGAACATGATTCCAAGCCCTATCACCAGCCCAAGAACGGAGCAGATCGTGCGGTAGTTGTCTTCACTCATGTGCTGATTGTTTCTAAAGAGTCAAGTTCTTTGATTGCCGTTACCAAGCTTCGGCGCGATGATATTCGTCAAAACCACCCACGGTTTTATCGGTCACTGTCTAAATTGGATACCTCAGCGGCATCCTTTCCCGAGAGAGATTGTACGTAGTGGACCAAGTCCCAAACTTGCGCGGGCGTTAAGCTAGTTTTTGATGGTTGATCAGTGATGGTCAGGCTGGGCATCGGTGTACCCGCGATGCCCTGGCTGATTTGGCGGTAAATCGCCGGTGAGTCACCTGCGCCGTGGAACACGCCTTGATTCAATTGTCGTGGTTTGATTTGTCTTGGCCGTAAAGCCCCCGCTTCGCGAAACGGTTTCATCGCGTCACGGTCGGTTGGTGTCAGTCCGATCCGAGTGGAGTACTCCTTTGCCCAATCGTCAAAGTCCATCGTGATTGCTCCGCCGTTGCCCGCAGGTCCATGGCAGCCCACGCAGTTTGCGATTTGGCCATGAAACAGATCTTTGCCTCGTGCGACCGATTCGCTGTCGTTGGTCGTTTCGTTGGGGACCAGTACCACTTCGTCCACGGCGTCTGTCCAGGTTCCGACAACTTTTTGGACGATTCGACGCACGTCGGAGTCGGTGGCAAGCGATTGGGCTGAAGAATCCTTCGCCCAGCTGGCCGCTAGTCTTTCGTCGGGTTCGCCGTCTTCGTCGTCATAGCCCAATTCGTCTACCGCAAACGCTTGCAGTTCACGTTCCGTTTCACCTCGGATAGCCAAGAATGTCAGGTAGTCGATCAGAGCGGCCGCGTCATTCTCCTCGATCAAAGCAAACGACGGCATTCCGGTTCCAGGCACGCCGCGGTGCAACAGACCGGTCAGGTCATCGCGAGTCGGCTTGGCGTTCCGCGTCGTTGATTTCCATTTGAAGACACCGCGGCGAAAGTCTCGCGGGTAGGGATTTTGAAAGACGGCTGCAGGACCGGCCCCCGATCCAGACAACCCGTGGCAGACGACACAGTGTTTGTTGAATAGACCAAAGTTGTTGCCTTCGCGATCACTGAAGACGGGGCCTGCGGACGAGGTTAGTGATTCCAGCTGAACCAAGTCTTTGGCAGCCGTATCGTCAAGCAGCTCGGTGGGCCAAAGCGGTGCTTCGGGTGTGCCAAATAACGCCGTCGTGATTTCGGTCGCATGCTTGCTGGCAAGGCTGGTTTCAACGCCACGCGATTTGGCTAGCGTCAACGCATGCACTTGATTTGGCGGAAACTGCTCCAGCGACGCGTCGCAGCCGACCAAGACGCAAGGGATGACACACAGGAGGGTTAAGCCGAAGAGACGCATCTGGGATGAAACGATGGGAATGAAAGTCAGAAGAGAGATGGTTACTGCGGCGGCACGATGATTGTTCGTTGACCGCGCGTGTTGGTGTACCGGCTTTAGCCGGCGACGGTATGATCCGGGCCGCCTAAAGGCGGTACACCAACGAAATCTGATGAGCGATCCTCGCTAGACTGCACCCTTATTGAACCGCGAAAACTAACAGCTGGCAAACGTGCTGATTGTCGCAGTTGAGGTTTTCTTGCTGCTGATTGTCTGTTCCTCGCGAAATGATGTGTAAGAAACGCACCCGTAAACTCCCTCCGTATTTCCGTCGCATGAAGCTGCTGCTGCAATCGATTCTGTTCTGGTTGGTCGTTTCATCCGGAGTGGCATTCTTTTGGCCTGACAAGTCGATTGATTGGGATCCCTTTGCCGTCTCGCGTGGTGTGCTTTGGGGGCTGATTGTCGTCACGATGTTTTCGCTGGGGACATTGGTGCGGGCCGAGGAGTTGAAGCCGCTGAGGTCGCGACCATGGTGGGTGATTCTTGGGGTTGCTGCGCAGGTCGTCGTCATGCCGATCGCGGCTTGGCTGGTCACTCGGGTCGTGCCGATGGATCCCGAGTTGGCGGCGGGCGTGATTTTGTGTGGCTGTGTTCCCGGCGCGATGGCGTCCAACGTGTTGACGCACACGGCGGGCGGCAGTGTGGCGTTTTCGGTCTCGCTGACGACTGTGGCAACTTTGCTTTCGCCGATTACGGTGCCGACAGTGCTGGCGGTAGTCACGGGAGCGACTGCGGCATCGTCTACCAAGACGGCATTGGTTCTGACCTTGCTGGTCGCGATGCCGACGGTGCTGGGTTACTTTGCATCTCGCAGCAGCGTGCTTGTGAAGACGTTTGCGGTTCGATGGAGTGGAACGATCGCGTCGGTTGCACTTTTGTGGATCATCGCCAGCGTGGTCGCCGCAAATCGCGACAAGCTGCAAAGTGTCGGTGGCCTGTTGATCATCGCGTTGCTGACAATGAACTTGATTGGCTACGGTGCCGGGTATCTGCTCGGGCGCGGGTTTGGATTGCCCGAATCGTTCGGTCGCGCGTTGTCGCTAGAAGTCGGCATGCAGAACGCCGGCTTGGGAACGGCACTGGCGGTGACGCTCTATGGCCCCGAAACATTGGCAACGATCCCCACAGCCGCCTACACATTTGGGTGCATGCTGACGGGCACGCTGCTGGCGATCGTATGGCGGAACTTCGATGCCCGGCGAACAGCGCAGTCTATCATTGACGCCTGACAGTCAGCGTTTTCAGCGTCGGCGTCAAGCAGCGATCGCCGCTGCAAGCTTGAAAAGAAACCGTTAACGAAAGCTCTTGATCGGAAGGATCGTTCGATGTTGGGGTGAAGTCTCTGGAGAAAGTCACGGTTCCTTTCCACACCTGCATGCTCGGATTTACAGCATCGGGCATCGCGAGCGTTTTCTCCCAATCTCCCGCAGTTTTCAGCCCGACTATTCGCCCAATTTTTATCGAGGTTGCCGCATACGGTTCTTCGGCGGGAACGACGTCATACAACTTCCAGCCCTTAAGAATACTAGCCTCAACGACGAGCCTAACTCGCTGCTGCGATTTTGTAGCGATGGGTGTTAGCGTGCAGTGGAACGCGACGGGGTCAGCCGCGGTGGGCCCTGGATTCACTGTGCGATCTTTGCCTTGTGGCTTCGTCCTTTTTTCAGTTTTGGAATGAACAATGTCAGCTCGAGTTTGTTTCGTCTCCGTTCCATGCAACTTGGTCTTCTTGTTCACATCCACCAGGAATTTGAAACCGGACGATTCAGAGAAAAAAAGAAAGGCACGGTTCTCCTCGAACCACGTCTTCCACTGATCCGGAGTGTCAAAACTCTTCTCCGTGTAGCGTCTTAGTAGTCGATTGGCGATCTCGTCTTGCTCGCCACTGTCCAGGCATTCAATACATCGCTGCAGCAGCCGAACGTCGTTATTGGGGATGCCCCACAATTTGGCATCAGCGTCGATTTCCAAAGTACGACTCTTAGCCTGCGGCGGAAAAAGATAGGCGCGATTCTGAGCGTAAAATGACTGGTATCGATCCCACTGATCTCCAAATTCAGATCGGATTTTCTTCGGCACAAATGGGATCAATACCGCCCGGTTGGGTAGTGGGTATGGCGGCATCTGCAGAATCCGCTGCTCGATTGGTGAGAGGGCATCCCCTGAGTCTTTCTTCGTTTGGATTGTCTTCTTTTGTTCGTCGATTTGTTTTTGAACGTCTTTTAGGCCGGCTTCGAGGTTGGCGTAGCCTGAGTCGGAGATTCGGTAAAGCATGTCGTCGACAGTCGCACGGGTGAGGGTTGACTTGTTTTGGACAAAGGCCTTGTGCCCGTCGAATTGACTGATGTAGTGAATCGCATTCACGAAAACGAGCTTTGCTTCTTTGGTCATGTATGTTGGCGAAGCGGCAAACCCCCAGTGAAAGAAACTCCCTTGTCGTCCTAATGCGACCGCCCGGCAGTCCTTTGTGTTAAGGCCCGACGAGATAAACTCTGCGTCTGGGGATGCATCAAAAATCGCCGGCGATACGACGCCAGGTGGCATTCCCGTGCCATCCTTGTACCCTTCGGATTGCACTCTCCACATGGGCATGGTTGCACCGAGATTTCGGCCCGATAGGGCTGCTCGATAAATATTCTCCGTTGGTCGGTCTTCGAGGGTTAAGGGAACCGAATTGGGGACATGGAAAATTGCGTGGTCTTTGCGTAAGCCATGAGCATGCGCATCGAGGCACTCGCATAAGTGGTCAATGAGCAGTCCTTTTCCGAACCTTCCAAGTGAGAATGGGCCGACGTCACCAATCCAAAGCGATGGGCGATCAAAACCATCGGGCAACTCAATCGGTTTTTTTCCTCCAAGGTTTGGGTGATCCGACGGCAACGCTGGTGGACGAGCATCAAAAATGGTGACATCGACCGTTGCGGAAAGCGCGGCTTCGTAATCCTCTTGGTTGACGATTTTTACATGATCAAAGTGCTTCTCCAGCATCAAGCGGAAAGCCTGGGAACGTTCCGACTTCAACTCGGCAAACCGATCTGCCGCAGCACCGGTGAGGTGATAGGGAACAATAAACTCCCTTTCAGGATTTGGGCCGACATAGAGCACCCGAAGCGAAGATGTTTTTGCGACTGCATTGTCCGCAACGGCACTAACGCCCCATGAGGCTATGCAGACAAAACTGGAGATCAACAACTTAATCGTCAAACGAATCATCAGCCGATCCTGCGAATGAAGGTTGAAAGACAGTTCATCAGTAGACACCGGCGGGAAACACTCTCGATTGGCGGCATTGTACGGAGACTTTGCCCAGCACGTCAGAGAATCTATGATGCTCGTTATCTGTTTCTATCGAACCACCCGATGAAAATTTCATGGCTCAAGGCCTTTCCAGTAGTTCAATCTCCTCTGAATCTGCACCTCGTCCGGTCGCTGTGATCGATATCGGTGCGACGAGCATCCGCATGGCGATCGCGGAGATTTCTGATGGTGCGGAGATTTCTAACGGTGACGTGCGGACGCTTGATACCCTGGTTCAGTCTGTTGACTTGGGACGTGAAGCGTTTGACTCACGACGTCTTTCGCGTAAGAGCATTGAAAAAGCAGCTTCGGTTCTGAAGCAGTACCAACGAGTTTTGTTGGAGTACGGCATTACGTCTTCGTCGGACGTACGCGTCGTCGCGACGTCGGCGGTTCGGGAGGTCTCCAATCGACTGGCGTTTATTGACAGGATCTTTGTTGCGACTGGATTAGAAGTTCAACCGCTGGATGAAGCCGAAGTCAATCGAATCACGTACATGGGCGTGATCCCACACTTGCTGACGCAAAAGGAACTCGCCGATGGTAAATCGGTGGTCGTTGAAGTGGGCGGCGGTAGCACCGAACTACTTGTCATCCGCGCAGGCAACGTTCTGCATAGTCAGTCCTATCGGCTGGGATCGCTGCGTCTACTGAAGACGCTGGATACGGATCGCTTAACGCCGATCCGTCGACGTTCGATTTTGGAAAGCCATATCAAGCGAACGCTGGTGCAAATCGCGGAGCAAGTTGACTTGGATCAAAAGATTCAGTTGGTTGCGATTGGCGGCGACATTCGTTTTGCAGCTCATCGCTTACTGGAGGACTGGGACGGTGTGTCACTGACCAAGCTTCCGACCAAGGACTTAGCTAAGTTCACGGATGAAGTGTTGAAACTGAACGAAAACGAAATCGTCAAACGTTTTGGTGCCAGTTTTATCGAAGCTGAAACGCTCGTGCCCGCGTTGTTGGCGTACACGATGTTGACGCGGCATTTTGAATTGCCCCACGTTTACGTTTGTGAAACCAATCTTCGTGATGGCTTGTTGCACGATATGGCGTCGGGCGGAAGCTGGACGGCGGAATTCCGCAATCAAAGTGTTCGTTCGGCCGTGTCGTTGGGACGCAAGTTTGATTTTGATGAAATGCACTCGCGCAACGTCGCGGAGCTCTCGCGAAAACTATTTGATCAACTGCAGGACTATCACTTGTTGGATAGCCGCTACGAAGTGATTTTGTACATGGCGGCGCTGCTTCACGAAGTAGGCATGTTGATCAATGTTCGCAGCAACCACAAACACGCGTTGTACATTATCAGCAACAGTGACTTGTTTGGGTTGTCCAAGGCCGAACTGCTGCAGGTGGGCTTGGTCGCCCGCTATTATCGACGGGCATCACCACAGTCGTCGCATCCCGAGTATGGGGGATTGCCTCGTGAAGAACGGGTGGCGGTTTCCAAAATGGCATCCATCTTGAGGCTGGCGATCGCATTGGCGGATACACGTAGTGGTCGAATCCGTGAAATCGACTGTGAACGAGAGGGCAAACGCTTGGTGATTCATGTTCCGGGGGTGGAAGATGTTTCGCTGGAGCAAATTGCGATGAAACAAAATTCCGGTCTTTTCCGTGATGTCTTCGGAATGCCGGTCCTATTGCGTCCGGGGAAGTAGCCACTGCCATGCAGCCGCACACTTCACCTCGTTGGCCTTTATTTTTGGGTTGCCCGGTTTGGGCCTGTGACCAATGGGCTGACGAGGTTTATCCAGCCAAGACGCCGCGTAAGCAGTGGCTGTCGTGGTACTCGCGAACCTTCAACACGGTCGAAGGTAACAGCACGTTCTACGGGTTGCCGCCACGGGAAACGATCGAAAAGTGGGCAGCACAGGCTGCCGAGGGTTTTCAGTTTTGCCTGAAATTTCCGCGAGTGATTTCGCATGACTTGATGTTGCGTGATGCTGATCAGGAAACGGAGGCGTTTTTGCAGTGCCTGTTTCCATTGGCCGATGCCGGGAAGCTTGGCCCAACGTTTTTGCAATTAGGACCGCGGTTTGGGCCCAATCGTTTTCGGGACCTCGAAGCGTATCTGAATCAATTGCGACGGGATAAGGCAACTCGCGAGATGAGTTGGGCCGTTGAACTACGTCATCACGATTGGTTCGACCAAGCGACAAACGAGAACCGCGTAAACGATCTGCTGCGTGAATTGGAAATCGACAAGGTGCTCTTCGATAGTCGTCCATTATTTCAGTCCCCGCCAGAAGATGACATCGAAGCTGCCTCTCAAGCTCGCAAGCCCAAGACACCCGTCAGGCAAACCGTGACGGCGAAACAGCCAATGTTGCGTATTGTGGGGCGTAATCGAACGGAGCTAACGCAGCAGTATTTTGATGCCTGGGCACCGATCGTGGCGAAATGGATTGGCCAAGGCTTGGAGCCCTACGTATTCACGCATGCTCCCAATGATGCGCTGGCTCCCCGGTTGGGACGCATGTTTGCAAAAACGGTTGGGTTGCATTTGGAAAGTCAGCAGATCGAGGTGCCCAGACCGCCAGCGCCGACTCGGCAAATGTCGCTGCTGGATGAAGAGTGAATTCGCAGAGAAATCATCGGGGTGATAGGGAAGTAGGTTACACTTGAATCATTGACAACGCGGTTTGATTTTTGGTGACGCGCGGTGAGTGTAAGGAAAGAGTGAAGTTGAAGTTGAAATTTTTGGAGTAGGTGATGCGGTCTGTTGAACGAAGTTGCTTGCGTCTTGCCGTCTGGTTGATAGGAGCTTTTGTTGTGACGTTTCTAATCTTACCGGGTGACTTGCGCGGTGATGATCTGTATCAAGAAGCACGCGAGGAACTCGTTCGCGATCGGATTGCTACTGCTGGCGTCACGGACTCTGCCATCTTGGACGCCATTCGCAATACGCTTCGTCACGAGTTTGTCCCGGACGTGGATCGCAAGCGCGCGTATTTTGATATGGCTTTGCCGATCGGAAGTTCGCAGACCATTAGCAGTCCTTTCATCGTCGCCTTGATGACCGAGGCGCTGGATCCGCAGCCGACCGACAAAGTGCTTGAAATTGGTACAGGCAGTGGATACCAAGCTGCCGTTTTGAGTCCATTGGTCCAGCACGTCTACTCCATTGAGATTGTTCCGGAGCTGGGCGAGAAAGCTGCTGAGACGTTGGAACGCTTGAAATACGAGAATGTTTCGACGCGTGTGGGAGATGGTTTTTTGGGTTGGCCCAACGCGGCTCCGTTTGACAAGGTCATCGTGACT
Source organism: uncultured Pirellulaceae bacterium (assembly GCA_964444105.1). Taxonomy (GTDB): domain Bacteria; phylum Planctomycetota; class Planctomycetia; order Pirellulales; family Pirellulaceae; genus K23-9. The sequence continues at coordinate 6,814 of CAYUGI010000025.1, read as the reverse complement.
TGTAGCCCCGAGTCGGTCCCGCAACCGTTGGTGGATCAGTTGCGAGAAGGAGGGCAAATGATTATCCCGGTTGGCGAGCGCTATCAGCAAACGCTGTATCGAATGACGAAGAAAGACGGAAAGCTGGTCAAGGAAGTTCTGCGGCCGACTTTGTTCGTTCCCATGACGGGCGAGGCAGAAGACAACCGCCAACAACTTCCCGATGCAGCGAATCCTGAAGTCATCAATGGGAATTTCGATAAGGTGTTGGAGGGCGACGAGGCAAAGATCGCCGATTTTGTGCCTGGCTGGTACTACGGACGACAGGTCACTCAGCAACGCATCGGCGTAGAAGACAGTGCTAAGACCAGTGCCAAAAACGGACCGCAGGGCAAGTACTTCGCAAGATTCTCCAACGAGACCCCAGGCCTGAATTCACATCTGCTCCAAGGCATCGCCATTGATGGCCGCCAGGTTTCGATGCTGCGGCTCAGCGGCCGGGCTCGCACGGAAGAAGTTAAGAAAGGTCCGACGCCTGAGGCTCTGCCAGCGATTGCGATCAGCCTGTATGACGCGCAGCGAAAAGACCTGGGGACCTTCTGGATTGGGCCGTTCCGCGGGACTCGGTCTTGGCGAGCTTCAAGTCGGCTGATCCGTGTCCCACCGACGACGCGTGAAGCCATTTTGCGAGTCGGTTTGTTCGGGGCGACCGGGACGGCTGATTTTGATGAAATCGCCATAAAGCGGATTGATTAGCTGAGAAACGCTTATTTGCGAGCATTTATCAGCTGGACGTCTGTTTAGACAAGGTTGCCTACTCTCGCTATTCGATAAAATCTTCCCTGGCTGCTTGAACGGCGCAGTTGTGCCGTTATCTTTTTGCACAGACAGTTCCCCGCGCGGGGGGACGAAGCAACGGTGGAATTTCCACGATGGCAAATTTGTAGGGACGAGGGAGTCTAATTTCCATGAGTTATCTTCGAGTGTGTGCTTACGCGGTGGCAGTGGCTGCCGTGATGAGCTTTTCGACTACTGCCGATGCAGGCGGTTCATCAGGAGGATCAACCGGCATGAGTGCAGGGTCGTCCGGCGGTGGACTGCTTAGCGGTTTGCGTGCTCGATTGGCTTCACGAGGTTGTGGTGGATCATCCGGCGGATTTTCCGGTGGACGTGTCAGTATGGGATGCAGTGGCGGAAGTTCTGGCGGCGGCATCAGCCTTGGTTCGCGTGGCGGATCAAGCGGAGGCGGCGGATTGCTGGCTCGACTAAAAGCAAGTCGTGCGTCGGCATGCAGTGGCGGCTCAGGTTCATCCGGCGGTCGAGTCGTTTTCAGTTCTGGTTCATCGGGCGGAAGCGTCGGTTCCGGATCATCAGGAGGACGTGTGGGTCCCCTGAAAAGATTGGTCGCTAAGATTCGCGCTAATCGTGCATCGCGCGGTAGCAGCGGCGGATCCAGTGGTGGGTCAAGCGGCGGATATGTATCGCGTGGCAGTTCGCGTGGCAGTTCGGGCGGCAGCAGCTACGCAGCTTCGACTGTTTCTTACTCGGCGCCTGTTTCGTACTCCGCACCGGTTAGCTATTCCGCACCTGTGCAAACGATCTCGTACGGCGCATCGGCGGACACTTACGAGTCACCCGTGATTCAGTCTTCCTACGAAACTTACGCTCCTGCCGGCGAAACCATCATTGATGGTGGCTACGATTCGGGCGTGATCATGGACAGCGGGTCATCCGTTCTGGATTCGGGAACGATCATTGATTCGGCTCCTGCGATGAACAGCGGCGAAGTCATCATGGGCAGCGAGTCGGTTTTTCACGAATCTCGCAAGCCTGCCATTGAGAATGACTCGGCTCTGCTAACAGTCGCTGTACCAAACGAGTCGGCTAAGGTCACTGTCAACGGTCACACGACAAAGAGTAGCGGTTCGGTACGTCAGTTCATGTCACGTGGATTGGAAGACGGATACGTTTACACCTACGTCGTCAAAGTTGAGTACGATTTTAACGGTAAGCCAAAAACGGACAGCAAAGAAGTGAAGTTGCGTCCCGGCCAGACCGAGCAAGTCGTCTTCGAGAAAGCAGAGGAAGAAGCAAAGCCATCTGACAAAGACACGGCTTCACTAGAACCTCAGCCTGTGACGACCGTCGTCAAGTTGTTTGTGCCATCAGGTGCAAAAGTCAACTTGGCCGGAACCGATACCAACGGCAAAGGTTCGATTCGTACGTTCCGCACGAAGACGCTCAAAGCTGGCGACAGCTGGACGGATTACACCGTCCGCGTTACCGCCGTTGTTGCGGGTCAAGAAGTCACCAAAGAGCAGACCGTCAATGTTGCCGCTGGCAGCACAACGGAACTGAGCTTCGACTTTGACGCTGCAGACATCGCGAAGAACTAGTTCAGCTGCACCGAACGTTTGGTGTGAACATCACACCCAAAGTACGGTGGACTGTAAAATAAGAGCCGCGTTCGCCCGCTGGGTGGACGCGGTTTTTTTGTGGGTAGATCTTCAATCGAGCGGTTTTGCGACGAAGATCGCTCCGGGCATCTGTACTTCAATTCGCCGGTAGTTACCGTGGGAGCCTCCCAAGCAGCATTTCTTCCGACGGCTGGCTACCGATGGCAAATAAGAAGCGACCTAAGTCCCCCAAGATGATCGAAGACGACGGTGGGGACCTGCGCCAAGGGAGCAGCGACAGTGAGTCGGCGGACTTCACCGAAGAGTATCTCGGCAGCCGAATGTCCGCGTTATCAACTTGGAATCGACGTGCCATCAGCGGCTTGCTGGTACTTCACTTGGCCGCGATCAGTTTGCCGCCGTTGATGTTTCAAAGCGGTGGATCCGAGATCGTTGCAACATTGCTGCAGCCGATCACGCCGTACTGCGAATTTTTGTACCTAGATCGCGGCTACGCTTTTTTCGCACCCGATCCCGGTCCCAGCCATCTGATTCAAGCGGCCGTGACGCAGCGGGACGATAGTCGTACTGAGACGATGTATCCCGATCGTCAGCAGCAATGGCCCAGGTTGCTGTACCATCGCCATTTTATGCTGGCCGAGTATCTGACAGAAATCTATCAACCGCCAGGACCGCCGTCAGAGTTGGTCGAAGTTGATCAGCTAGCGGCGGAGGAATGGGCGCGATTGCGTCTGCGGTATGAGCACGTTCGACAATCGATGGTGGATCACCTGAGCCATGAAAATGGTGGGAAGCCAGTTGCCGTCCGTCGGATCGAGCATCTCATCCCGAATGCCTATGAATACCAAAACAGCGATATCGAATTAAGCGATCCGTTGCTGTATCAAATAATGTTCGATCGTCCCATCGTCGTGTCTGGTAGCAATTCAGGGCAGCCAGTTGGACCGCCCGAGGCGATTCCTGCTCCGAATGCTTCGCGTGAGAATTCTGAACAGACGTTAACGGCGCCCAAAGAATCGACCGACAATAGCGGAGAGTCTTCGCCTGAGGATGTCAGCGAGCAAGAGACAGTGGAGGCGGGATCGTGAAATCCGCAACGCTGACGCGACCCTTGCTTGACTGGTTTTCTGCGACCGCTGGGGCGTGGGATCGGTTTTGGTTCACGCCCCGTCGTCCCGAAGTTCTGGGACTGTTGCGCATCGCGACAGGGGTGATGTTGCTGTACTGCCACATCGTTTTGGCCACCCAGTTGACGTCGTTCTTGGGTGACAGCGCTTGGATCAACAACGAAACCGCAAAGCACTTGCACGACAATGCGTTTGGGATCGTCGATGCCGGGCGAAGTTATCTGTGGTACATCAGTAATCCGCTGTTGCTGTGGGTGCATCAGAGCTTGACGATCATCGTGACGGCGGCGTTCATGATCGGTTTGTTGACGCGGATCACGGGACCGATGGCATGGATTCTGCAATTAATGTACATCCACCGTTTGACCGGATCCTTGTTCGGGTTGGATCAAATCGTCACCTACTGCGTGATGTACTTGGCGTTCACGCCGTGCGGAAGTGTTTTTTCGATTGACGCTTGGATACGCCGAAAGTACTACGACAAAGTTGCATCGAGCCGAAAGCTCTCTTGGCTTTTCCCGGATTCTGTTCCCAGCGTGGCAGCCAACATTGCGACGCGACTGCTGCAATTGCATTTGTGCGTGATCTACCTATTCGGTGGCTTGGCGAAAGCTCGCGGTGAGTCTTGGTGGGATGGCACCGCTGTTTGGTACGCCGTCGGCAACTACGAATACCAAAGCCTTGATATGACCTGGATGTCCGGGTATCCGCGAATCGTCGCGGCCTTGTCGAACATGACGTTGTTCTGGGAAGTGTTCTATTGTGCATTGATTTGGCCGCGATTGACACGGCCATTGGTCCTAGCGGTCGCGATCGCTGTGCATGGTGGCATCGCGCTGTTCTTAGGGATGGCGACATTCGGGCTGATGATGATCGCCGCGAATATGATTTTCATCGATCCCCATTGGTTGATGGGCGGTTGGCGATACGCCGAAAGCGATTTTGACGACGAAGTAGATGATGAAGAGTTCGAGGAACTAGAAGACGACTTTGATGTCGTCGATGAAGTGGACCAGACCGTTGATCCCGATGTTGATCCTGACGTTCGGTTCCAGAAACTGAAGCAAGCCGAAAAGAAGATCAAAGCGAAGTACGCAAAGCTGAAGAAACGACACACGCAGATCAAAGAACGTGAATCGAAGTACCGTGATCGCGTCAGACGACTCAAGCGTCGCGAAGAAAAAATCAAACGCTATGCCGAACGTCGCCGTAAGGCCAAGGAAGGCGATTCAGATGTTAATAGCGACGAGTAGTCGCAAAGGTGAGCCGTGACGCGTGAGCGGCCGGGCCTTCCTCACTCATGACTTGTCCAGTTGAAGGGCCCGGCCGCTCACGCGTCACGGCTCACGGACCAAATAGTCCAACGACTTTTTGCTATTTAGAAGGAGATCGTTTGGATGACTTCTACGCTTCAATCAAGGACTCGCCAGTCATTTCGGACGGCTTTTCCAGTCCCATCAGCGCCAACATTGTTGGGGCAATGTCGGCCAAGCGACCTCCGGATCGTAGCGATTTACCTTCGATACCTGCTTCCACCACGATCAACGGGACGTCGAAGGTCGTGTGGGCCGTGTGTGGCCCACCGGTGATCGGGTCAATCAGTTGTTCGCAGTTTCCGTGGTCTGCGGTCACAACCAACGAACCACCCTTGGCCAAGGTAGCGTCTACGATTTGACCAACGCAGGCATCAACGGTTTCGACGGCTTCAACCGCTGCCTTCACCACACCGGTGTGACCGACCATATCGCCGTTGGCGAAGTTGACGATAATCATGTGTGCCGTACCGGATTCGATTTCGGCCAAAACTTTTTCGGTGATTTCGGCAGCGGCCATCTCGGGTTTCTGATCGTACGTGGGCACATCGCGTGGCGACGCGGCCATGCCATGTTCTTCATGCGGAAAAGCGTCGTCACGGTAGTCGTTGAAAAAGAACGTGACGTGCGGATACTTTTCCGTCTCTGCACAACGAAACTGATTCAATCCCTGACTGCTAACGTAGTCGCCCAAGATCGATGGCATCTTCGCACGTTTCTCGAAGATGACATTGACGGGCAGTCCTGTTTCGTAGCCAGTCATCGTCGCGAAATAGAGGTCCTTGATTTTGTCGCCCCGATCAAAGCCGCCACCTTGAATCTCCGCCCATTGGTCATCTGGCAGCACGAAGGCCTTGGTGATTTCACGCGTGCGATCACCGCGGTAGTTCAGGAAAATGATCGCGTCACCGTCTTTGACCAGACCATCAGCGACCGGTTTGATCGACGTTGCAGTGATAAACTCATCGCCGGTGCGACTGGGGCCACTGGGTGAATCGTAGTAACTCTGGATCGCTTCGGCCGCCGAATTCGCTGTTTGATCGGTACCTTTGGTCATCATGTTGTAGGCGCTCTCGACACGTTCCCATCGAAAGTCACGGTCCATGGCATAGAAGCGTCCGATCACACTGGCGATGTGACCCAATCCGGCTTCATCCAACTTCGCCTGGATTTTGCCAACGTAATTGATCCCGCCGGTGGGCGATGTGTCGCGTCCATCCGTGATCGCGTGTACGGCAAACTTTTCAACGCCGCTGCGTTTGGCTAGGTCAACGATTGCAATCGCGTGATCCAGGTCACTATGAACCCGTCCGTCGGACATCAGTCCCAGCAAGTGCAGCGTGCCGCCGCTGGCTTTGACATGATCGACTGCCTCGTTCAACACCTTGTTCTCGAAGAACGACTCGTCGCGAATGGCCCGCGTGATCCGCATGACTTCTTGATCGACGATGCGACCTGCGCCGATGTTCTGGTGGCCGACTTCGCTATTTCCCATCACGCCTGCTGGCAGACCAACATCTTCGCCTGATGTCGCAATCAGCACATTGGGGTACGTGCTCATCAGGTGATCTGCGACCGGAGTATTCGCCAAATGGACTGCGTTGGCGTGATCCCATTCGCTGTTTGGGTTTTCGCCCCATCCATCACGAACGATCAAAACGACAGGCTTTTTTCTCACTTCGGTCACGTCACGGGTCTCAAATAGAGGGGGGGAGGAGGGATAGTTTGCACCAATTTAGCCGACGCTTTGGAAAGCCGACAGTCTGGGATGCTGGCGGATCGGTGGGGTCAACAACTTAAGCTAGGAGTACATTGAGCCGCATATTGGTAACGCGAAGCGCGAGTTTTGATGTTGCGCAAGTCTTCACCTTCCCGCTTGCGGGAGGGTCGGACGCAGTAGCGGCCGGGGAGGGAAACGCGCAAAGTAAACGGGTTTGAGCTGCGATACTGGATTGCCCTCTCCTCGCTAAGGCTCGAC
>CAYUGI010000024.1:13175-42342 GCA_964444105.1 uncultured Pirellulaceae bacterium | reverse complement strand
GGACGCAGTAGCGGCCGGGGAGGGCACCCTCTCCTCGCTAAGGCTCGACTCTCCCAGAGGGAGAGTGAAGATGTGAAAACGAAAACCGAGCAAATTTCATGACGAAACGTAAAGTAGTAAGTGAAAAGCGCTACTGCAAAGTTAACGACCTAGATCAAGCGACCTTTCCCGAGAGAGCAGGATCGTCACACCGAAAACCTAGCTCAACTATCCCAACCGATTACCAATGGCACTGATAAAACCTCGTACGCTAAATGGCTTTCGCGACTATTTGCCTAGCGTGATGATTCCGCGCGAAGCGTTAATGCAAACGGCTCGGGAAGTGTTTCGCAGCTACGGCTTTGCTCCGATCGACACACCGACGCTTGAGTACCTGGAGGTCCTGACAGGAAAAGGCAGCGACGAAACGGATCGTCAAATCTATCGTTTCGAGGACAACGGCGGCCGCGAAGTCGGCATGCGTTTCGATTTAACCGTACCGCTAGCGAGGTTCGCGGCGCAGCACATTGGAACATTGGGAACGCCTTTTAAGCGATATCACATCGCACCGGTTTGGCGTGGCGAACGTCCGCAGAAGGGCCGCTATCGTGAATTCATCCAGTGTGATTTTGACACGATCGGGACAGAGTCGGTCCTGGCAGACGTTGAAGCTGTCGCAGTGATCAATGGTTTGTTGGAAGCGATCGGATTTGACCGCTTCACGATCAGCATCAACAACCGGCAAGTACTCAGTGGTTTGCTGGAGCACCTAGGGTTGGCTGACAAAACAGTGCCCGTGCTTCGTTCACTGGACAAACTGGCCAAGATTGGCCGCGAAAAGACAGCGGAGGAAATGTGCAGCGCTGCCGAGATTGACGCTGCCCAAGCCGATGCAGTATTGCGTTTGGCCGAATGCACCGGTGAGGCGGAAACGATCTTTGCACAATTGCCGGAAATCACGGGAGGCAATGAAGTCGCCGCGGCAGGCATCGAACGTTTGCAGCAAACTTACCAAGGCGCGGTCGCATCCGGTGTGCCAGCGCGACGTATCAATGTGGACGTTTCGATCGCCCGAGGACTGGACTACTACACCGGTGTGATATTCGAAACGACTTTGGATGATTTGCCAACGATCGGCAGCGTGTGTAGCGGTGGTCGCTACGACAATTTGGCTGGCCTGTATACCAAGCAGCATCTACCTGGCATCGGCGCCTCGCTGGGACTGGACCGATTGCTCGCAGCGATGGAACAACTGGAGTTGCTTCCGACTGCTTCAACGCCCGCGCCAGTGATGGTGGCTTATTTCGATACGGATTTCCGTGACGACTACTTGCGATTAGCGGCGAACCTGCGGGAAGCGGGGATCAGTACGGAAGTGTATCCCGATGCCAAGAAACTGGGGGCGCAGCTGAAGTACGCGGATGCTCACGGATTCACGATCGCGTTGGTCGCTGGCGGCAACGAATGGAACGAAGGACGCATTCAAGTCAAAACGCTTGCGACGCAAGACAAGCAAGATGTTACCTACAGTCACGATTCACCCGAAGCTCTCGTTGATGTGATTCAGTCAATTCTTACCTAGTCACCCGTGTAGTTCAGTCATGGCAGTTGGCAGCGAAACGCGGTTGATGGTGGCGGCGAAGCAAACAGCGGAATTGCTGTCGAGTACTTCGTCGCGTTTAGTGTTTGCCGAGAGCTGCACATCCGGGCTCTTGGCCGCAACGCTTGCAGGCATCCCAGGAATCTCGAATCATTTCTGTGGATCTTTTGTCACCTATCGCGAGTCGCTGAAAACGGAGGCTTTGGGCGTGAATCCCGGGACGCTGCAAGCTCATTCTGCGGTCAGCGAACAGGCGACTCAAGAGATGGCTTCGGGTGCGTTGGCACGCTGTAGCGAAGCGACGATTTCGCTTGCAATCACCGGGCATTTGGGACCGGGAGCCCCCGAAACGCTCGATGGAGTCGTCTTTGTGGTCTGCCAAATTCGTGGTGACGACCAACCAAGATCGGTTCGACAAGTACTCCGATCGTCCCAACGAATGGATCGCCAGCGTGAAGCGTGCGAATTAGCATTGATTGAGCTAGACTCTGTGCTCAGATCGATCGGGACCCATTGAATTTCGGTGGCCGGTTTTTCCCAAACTTTATCCTACTCCACAGGCCACCATGCGTTCACTTTGCAGCCTCGCTCTCTTGTCAGTACTTGCTGGATTCGGTTTTGCTGATCAAGCCAAGCAGCCCAACGTTGTCTTGATTTTAATCGACGATATGGGATTGCATGACCTTTCGGTCGAAGGCAGCACGTTTTACGAAAGTCCGAACATCGACAAATTGGCCCGAAGTGGAATGCGTTTCACACAAGGCTACGCAACTTGCCGCGTCTGCAGTCCGTCGCGCGCCAGTATTCAGTTGGGCCAATTTACGGCTCGACACGGGATCACCGATTGGATCGGAGCGGCGAGCGGGATGAAATGGAAACGCGAAGACCGAGTGTTGCCAGCGGAGTATGTTCGCGCATTGCCTACCGACGACGTGACGCTTGCAGAAGCGTTGAAAGAAGCAGGTTACAGCACCTTCTTCGCTGGCAAGTGGCACTTGGGCGGCGACGGATCGATGCCAACAGACCACGGTTTCGATATCAACAAAGGAGGACATCATCGCGGCAGCCCGCCGGGAGGATTTTTTGCGCCTTTTAAGAATCCCGTCTTAGAAGATGGGCCTGCCGGTGAATCACTGACGCTTCGTTTGGGCAATGAAACGGCTGACTTCATCAAATCCAGCAAAGACAAACCGTTCTTTGCGATGCTGTCTTTCTACAGCGTGCATGGTCCGATTCAGACCACCAAAGAACTTTGGGCCAAATATCAAACGAAGGCATCTTTGTTGCCAAAACCGACGGAGCGATTCAAAGTGGATCGCACCATGCCGGTCCGACAAGTGCAAGACAACCCGATCTACGCCGGCATGGTCGAAGTGACTGACCAAGCGGTTGGCCATGTAATGGACACGCTTGACGAAGCCGGACTGGCCGACGATACGATCGTCATTTTCACCAGTGACAATGGCGGGGTATCCTCTGGCGATGCCTTTTCGACCAGCAACCTTCCGCTTCGCGGTGGCAAAGGACGGCAGTGGGAAGGCGGTATTCGCGAACCGTTTTACATCCGCTATCCATCCGTGACCCAATCTGAATCAACATGTGATGTGCCGGTTACCGGAGCAGATTTTTATCCAACGATCTTAGAGTTGTGCGGACTTCCCCAACGTCCCCAACAACACACCGATGGCGTTAGCCTGGCTCCGCTACTGAAGGGAGATACGATCGACGACCGACCGCTCTATTGGCATTATCCGCATTATGGAAATCAAGGCGGCGAGCCAGGATCGATCGTGCGTATCGGCGATTGGAAACTGATTCACTACTTTGAAGATGGCCGCAATGAACTGTACAACTTGGCAACCGATCCCGGTGAAGAAATTGATGTCGCACACGGTTTTCCGGTGCGAACGGCCCAAATGTGGAAACAGCTCGACGAATATCTAACGTCCGTCAAGGCAAATCGGCCTACGCCGGACCCACGCTACGACGCCGCAAAAACCGAAGCCAAGTTCGCCCGTCAGCATACCGAGCTAAAAGCAAAGCTGGAGCGAACACACCAAGAAGTACTCCAGCCCGACTGGAAGCCAAATAAAGACTGGTACGGCAGCATGATCACAAAGGACTGAAACTATTGTTTCGGATCTAGTTGTTCGCGTGCTAATTCGACCGCAGGCCCAGCCCACGGGCTGTCTCGATACAGTTCGACAATTCCTTGCAGCATTGCTTCGCGTTCTTGCGGCTCCAATGCGGCGGCAGCCTCGATGCGGCTGACCAGTTCGCGATTACGCCGATCATTGCCAGTCATTGGTTCTTGCAATCCAAGCCGATCTCGTTCGTACTGAACCAGCGACGCAATCTCTTGAATGGATTTGTCATCGCGGGTTGTCGCATTGACGAAGACATCAAGCCATTGCTGCATCTTGGTTTGTGCAGCAAGCGTATCGACTTTTCGCAAATCCATGGCATCGACAAAAGCTTGTTCATGCGGATCAAGCGTGCGACCGGGCAGTTTTGCTTTGAGCTGCAACCGGCGAATGACGGCGTCGCGTTGCAGCGAAAGATCCATCGAAGTCACATCGCCCGCATTCTCATGATCGGGATAGAGTTTCAAAAATTGATCGATCTGCGGACGGGCATCCGTAAGATCACCTGTCGACGAGATCGCGATAATTTCGTTGTAAAGCTGTTCGGCAGACGGCTTTCGCATCGCGTAGACAACCGCAATACCGCCAAGCACCAGCAGGCCAATCATTCCAGCAATGGAAAGGATTTGAGAAAGGCGTCCGGCACTTGGCCGTTCACTTTCAAAGCCACCACGGCCGCCGACTCGATCGACGGTTTGAAAATGAGTGGAACGCTCGACCTGTGTCGACGAAGCGTCAAGTTCGTGTTGGCTATCACTAGCGATCAATGTTGCGTCGGTAGCAGACGTTGATGCCTGGCGAATCGTCTTGTTGGATGGCACTCCATCGGCCTGTGGCGGCGTGCCGCCAGGCTGCGATTGGATCGTGGGGCCATTGGCAGCCACCGTCCCGCCCCCATTAGGCAAGTTACTGATTGGCAGGTTGCGGTTCGGTGTGGGCGTGATCTCGATGCTTGAAACCGACGTTCCGCTGCTATCGTGCGATGACGTGTCGAACGAGGAGTCTTGTACGACCATCGTCTCTTGTGGCGACGGCTTCGGTGGTCGTATCTCGGTGCCATCTGCTTCCTGATGGATCGTTTGCTCGCGAAGCAAACCGTTGCGCATTGCTTTGAGGCGGTTCATGACAGCCAAAGCGGTTGGCGGTCGATCGGCCGGATCCTTCTCCAGCAAATGGTGAATCAATTCCACCAAGTCATCGGGTGTCTCGGGAACAATCATCTCCAGCGGAATCGGTTTATCACGTTTCAACGACGCGATGACTTCGGTAATTTTCTTCCCTTTGAACGGTGCACGCCCAGCGGCCATGGCGTACATGACGCTGCCAAGTGCATAGAGATCTGAACGCAGCGTGATGCCTTCGCCCAAAGCTTGTTCGGGTGCCATGTAGTCGGCAGTTCCCAAGACGCTGCCAGCCATCGTTTGCTCACTGGCCCCAAATATCTTGGCGATGCCAAAATCAACCAGCTTGACCTTTTCCTCTGCCGTTAAAACCAAATTGGCTGGCTTCAGATCGCGGTGAATCACACCGAAGTCGTGAGCGTGTTTCAGCGCGGCGCATATCTGGATCGCGATATCGACCGTGATCATCCAGCCGAGACGCTTCTCGCGACGAATTCGCTTCTGCAGCGGTTCGCCTTCGACCAATTCCATAGAGTAGAACAGCTGCCCGTCTTGCTCGCCGTAGCCGATCAGGCCCACGATGTTGTCGTGGCGAAGTCGTTTCAGGGTTTCGATTTCGGCATCAAAACGCCGCCGAAATTTCATGTCGTCCGCAACGTGAGCCGCAATCAGCTTGACGGCAACTTTCTCCCCCGTTTTGACGTGTTCGCCGGCAAATACGCTGCCCATTCCGCCGCGACCGAGGGTTTCTCCCAATCGATAGGGGCCGAGGAATTCGGGTTTGGACATAACCACAACTTGCGAGCGGACGGGACGAGACGCATACCATTGTAGCGACACTGAAGTTCTCCGGTCCTGGCCTGCCCCACCGGATGCCGTAGACTATACCGCCATGAACGGAATCTCAGCAAATGACGATCAACGAAGACCACCATCGGTCAAGGCACTGGCCGCAGCAGGCGTAACACTTCAGTGGCTTTCGCAGCCGCCTTTTGCATTTTGGCCACTGGCTTTTGTGGCGTTGGTGCCTTGGGTGATGCTGGTCGCAAGAGCAGAGTGCATCAAACGTTCAGGCGGAAAAACCATCTGGCTGGCTGGCCTCCTATACTGGTTGCTTTCCTTGCAAGGGCTACGCCACGCGCATCCAGCAATCTACCTCGGATGGTTTACTCTGGCCGCATACTTGAGCGTCTACGGCGTCTTATTTGTATCGCTGTCACGCCAACTGATCCGCAAAGGAATCCCCCTTTGGTTAACGGTGCCCGCGATCTGGATCGGGCTGGAGTGTATCCGCAATTATTTTGCGACGGGAATTTCGGCCGCGATGCTGGGGCACACGATGGCGGACGTTCCTGTGATGATTCAAATCGCCGACCTATTTGGCAGCTACGGCATCGGTTTCGTCATCGTGACGATCAATGTCGCGATCTACGAAGTCGTGGCGTTACGATTTAGAAAAGAAGCGGAAACACGCAAGCCGATGAAACTCGTTCCGCCGGTCCTTTTCGCATTGGCCTTGCTAAGTGCAACCATTGGCTACGGCTATTTTCGTTTGGCAGAAATCCGTGACGTGAAGCCGCTGGCAACATTCGCTCTTTTGCAGCGCAGCGAGGTCGTCGAATATGTTTCCAATCCCAAGCGTGATTCGGACATGTTCTACAACTATGCTCGGCAAGGTGTCACGGCATTAGAATCGTCCGACCAAACTGTGAATGCAGTCGTTTGGCCCGAATCAATGTTCTCTGGTGGCATGTTCTGGATCGACGACGACGAGAACTCGGTGCCGCCGCCACAATTTGAAACCGACTTGCAGGATTTTCGCGCCGGCGTGGCCTATCAATGCAGCGAGTTCAATGCTCGCAGTATCGACCTGCAAAATGCATTCGCACAGAGCAATGGCGACACCAAGCCAAACTTAATCGGCGGTGTGGGCGTGATTCGTTACACCAAAGATCCCCAGATGTTCAGCGGAATGGTCAACGTTGAACCGGATGGAATCGTATCGGACTGGTACGGAAAAACGCACCGTGTGATGTTTGGCGAGTACATTCCCATTTTGTCGTCGATTCCCGTCATACGCGATTACATTCCCCTGCAATTGAGATTGTCTAAGGGGCCAGGGCCGCAACGTTTTGCAGTTGGCAAGACGATTGTTTCGCCAAATATTTGTATCGAAACCGCCGTGGAACGAGTGACGGTGAATCATCTGTCTCAGTTGAAAAAAGATGGAGGTTTACCGGACGTGATCTTGACGGTTACCAATGACGGCTGGTTCGATGACTCTAGTGTGATCAACCACCATTTGCGATGTGCACAGTTGGTGGCAGTCGGTTGCCGGCGTCCGATTCTCTCGGCAGCCAACAATGGCCCGACGGCATGGATCAACAGCAGCGGCGCGATTGTGCAGAGACTAGCAACCGGCAGTGAGGGTGCGATCATTGCCACACCCGAGTCGGATGAACGCGAAAGTCTGTATGTGACGATCGGAGACTGGCCAGCACGATTGCTGGCGCTGGTGTGCATCGGCCTGATGGTGACGATGGGCTACGAGAAGTACTCCAGTAGATCCCACTCGTTGCGGCCAAGCTCTTAGCTTGTGAACTTGTCGAGAGGTAGGGTGGGTCAAGAGACGACAGCCGCGCTGACCCACCATTTTCGTCAGTGTTCATACATCGGTGGGTCAGCGTCGCCAAAGCTCCTTGACCCACCCTACGCAATCCAACGCCTATTGGCTGTGGAACGGAACAAAATGACCTTCCGTTCTTCGGCAGCTACTTCGATTGATTGCGTGGAATCGTCGAGACATAGTGCACAGGAAGATCAGGCAATGAGTTCAAGAAAAGCTTGCCGTATTGCTTCGTCTTGATGCGTGGGTCTAGGACGACCACCATGCCTTCATCTGTGCGAGTCCGAATCAGACGGCCAAATCCTTGGCGAAACTTAATCGCTGCTTCGGGCAACTGGTAGTCTCGAAAAGGGTTCCCGCCACTTTGAGTGATCGCTTCCAAGCGTGCTTCGAGCAGCGGATGGTTGGGCACGGAAAATGGCAATTTGGTGATCACCACGTTCGTAAGTGCTTCCCCGGGCACATCAACGCCCTGCCAAAAACTGTCGGTACCAAACAGCACGCCTTTTGGGTTTCGGCGAAACGCATCTAGCAACTGCGTTCGGTTCTGCGTGCCCGCTTGTGAATAAAGCTGTAAATCACGCTCCGCCAACCACGGCATCAACGCGGCTGCACAGCGGCTTAGCAAATCATAACTGGTAAACAAGACGAAGGCGTGACCTTCGGTATGACCCACAAAACGTTTGATTTGTTCGGGCAGTGCTTTCTCGAATGCAACTCGGTCGGACGACGGATCTGGCATGTTCCCGACAACAATCAACTTCGCCTGTTTCTTGTAATCAAAAGGGCTGCCGACGCGAACCGACATGCCACCACTAAGACCAATTCGCGAACGGTAGAACGAAAACTTGTCGTCCTTGCCGGTTGCCAACGTGGCGCTGGTCATCACGACACTGCGAATCATCTCGCTTTGATAGAGCTCTTTGCGAAGTGTTTGCCCAACATCGATCGGCGAGGCAGCTAAAGTGACACGGTCTACTCCGCGGCGGGAGCCCGTTCGCTCGATCCAGTAGACCGAATCCTCCATTTCTTGGCCAATCCATTGCCGAAGACTGCCCGCGAGAATCAACAGACGATTGTGGGCAGACTCAAACTCAAGGCGGTCCGCTTCATTTTCTTCGCCGTCTGCTTGCTGCTTCATGGCGCGAGCCAGCTTTTCCATCGGGTCGCTTAGCGAGTTAGCGACAATCTCGGGGTGGGCGACGCGACCATTTTCGGGACCGGAATCTTCTATCCACAACATGACTTCCGAGAAGAGCGACGATGCAGCGAATCGGCAGCGTTCGACTTCACGTTGCAGCCCTTTCAGGCCTTTGGCGACCAACAGGCCTTTTTCGGTTGAATCGTTGTAGAGTTTGTTGAAAAGGTAATCGAACTGACCGCTGGTAAGTCGGATTCCCAAGTGATCGCCGGCGACGGATTCGATCGTATGACATTCGTCCAGCACGACAGCGTCATAGTCGGGCAGCAACGCAACGCCCTGCCGGCGCAGTGCCAAGTCGCTAAAAAACATGGCATGATTGACGATCATCAACTGCGCATTCTGAGCGCGACGTCGCGCTTTGAAATAGAAGCAGTCCTTGAAGTGCGGGCACTTGTTTCGCAAGCAGTTGCCTGTATCGCTGACGACTTCATCCCAGACTTCAGCGTCCGGCTTGATCTGCAGAGAGGAGCGTGAACCATCCCCCGTGTCTTTGGCCCATTTTTGAATCGTTCGCATTTGCGACATCTGGCTGTCGGCAGCCAGCATCGACGTCATCTTTCCCAGAGCACGATTCATGCGCCGGATCGAGAGATAGTTTCCACGTCCCTTGACCAAAACAGCTGAAAACTCCCGCGGGATGATGCTATTAAGAAACGGCACGTCTTTGCTGAACAGCTGCTCTTGTAGACTGATCGTGTGCGTTGAAATCAAGACGCGTGGCTTGCGTGGTTCATCATCTGCATTTGTCTTCAACGGCGGAAAATCCGATGTCGCGTGCAAAATCGCTGGTACTAAATAGGCAAAGCTCTTTCCAGTACCCGTTCCTGCTTCAGCGATCAAGTGTTTACTCTTGGCAAACGCTGTCGCTACGCCACGCGACATCTCCAGCTGTTGTTGCCGTGGTTCGTATTGGGGCAGACGTCGTGAGATAAGCCCGCCATCGCCCAAGATCGAATCAACCGTTAATTCGTCGCTCAAGTGAATCTCTGGGGGCTGTAACTAGAAGCTGCGGGATTTGCCGGTCACGGTGACTCATAGGCCATCTCTGAAACAACTCCGACTAATTCATAGTACGATACCAAGGCAACTGTCGATCGAACATGCTGGACCTATTTGTCAGCGGTGCTTAGCGAAATTGACATCAAAGCGCCGCATAGGAATCGGCAACGAATTCCAGCACGACTCCAACTCTCCACATCGATTCGCTGAACATGTCCACGCTTCTTCAGACCTGCCCAGAATGCTCCAGTTCACTGGAATTGCCAGCCGGCGCACTGGGGCGATTGGCGAAATGCCCTGCTTGCGAAGCCACCTTTCGGATTGGTGGACCAGACGACTCCGAGCCGGAAGACCCAGAAACTACGAACGCCGCTTCAACTCATTCGTTACAGCTAAACGAAATTGCGATTGAAGATGTCCTGGCGACCACTTGGAGCATTTTCCGGGCAAGCTGGAAGACTTCGATTTTGTCATGCCTAGTCACGCTCCTTGCCGCGTTAGTCTTGGTTGGAATCCCGACTTGGGTGATTTTGTCTTTGGTAAGCAGCGGACAAACACTCCTTGCGGCTATCTGCATGATATTCATCGTCCCTTACGCAGTGCTACTAGGAGCTTACGGGCTGCTAGGTTTGTGCCGAGTTCACTTGACGATCGCGCGAGGCCAAGCGGACCCACTACACAATTGGAAACCGCCCAATGAGCTGATGTTTCGATTCTTACCCAGCTACTTCCTGGTCATTTTGATAGTGGCCATCGTGCTTGGCATTGGATTCGGGGTGGTTGTCATCGCCACCTCTTCTGGCCAGCCACAACTGACAAAGCTAATCGGCGCCGTTGTTGCCTTCGCGGTTATGGTCACAGTAACCGTGATACAGTGGTACCTATGGCCATGGATGATGGCCGCGAGCGATGGTAAGTGCACCGCGTTTGGTTCATTGAAAATCGCAAGCAGCATCACGCAGCGGAACAAATTGACTTCGTTCTTTGTTGTGCTTATCGCAGTCGTGTTGTCTCTAGTCGGATCACTGGCGTGCTATGTTGGGCACGTCGTGACATTACCCCTGACGCTACTGCTGTTTGCGGTGGGCTACTTGATGGCCACAAACCAGTCCATCGCAGATTCCTAGAACCGCAGCGCTCGCTGAACGATTTCGTGCACATCTTTGCAGAGATCTTTGGTCGCAGCGATTCGACTCAGTTGCGCTCGCATTTGGGCCTGACGATTCTTGTCGAATCTACGATAGCTGTTCAACGCGCTTGCCAGGCGAGCGGCTAACTGAGGATTTCCGGCTTGGATTTTCAAAACGTAGTCAGCCAAAAGTTCGTATCCTGTTCCATCCGCTCGATGGAAGACGGATTGGTTGGTCGAAAACACGCCCACCAGCGACCGTACGCGATTGGGATTGTCGATCGTGAAATCCATGTGACGCGTCAGGCTTTTCACGTCCTCAAGTGTTGATGCGCGTCCAGATGCGGCCTGCACGGCGAACCATTTGTCGATGACCAGCGGTTCGCTTCGGTACTGTTTGTAGAATGCATCCAGTGCTTGTTGCCGCTCGGGAATGTCCAGATTCGCCAGGATCGAAAGGGCGGCTTGTTGGTCGGTCATGTTGTCGGCCGAATCAAACTGCTGGGCGACCAAACGATTTGTTGTCGCATTTTCCAGCGTCGACAAAAAGGCCAGAACCGTGTTCTTCAATCGTCGCCGACGAATCGACTGCTGGTCGTTGCTGTACGCCCCATCATTGGCAAGTAATTCGTAGAGCTCAGTTAAACGATCCTGATGGTCGTTTGCCAATGACTTTCGCAGGTGCTCGCGAGCCGTGTGCAAGGCTGCGGGATCAATGACATCCATCTCTTGCCCCAGCACTGATTCGCGTGGCAAGGTGATCGCGAGCGATTTAAACGCTTCGTCAACCGTATCATCTGCCAGGATTTTTCCAAATGCGTCGCTGAAGAGCTGTGAATGTTGCAGCGGTTTGCCATCGGCAGCTGACTTAGTCAGCTCCAACAGCACTGTTGCGGCTAGGGTTTGACCGGCATCCCATCGATTGAAAGCATCCGTGTCGTTCGCCATTAAGAAGGCCAGTTCGGCATCATCACGCTGGATTCGCAACCTTACGGGTGCTGAAAAGTCGCGAAGCACGGAAACGACCGGTTTACTAGCTAGTCCGTCGATTTCATGTTCCGCGGTCGATTCGTCCAACAGAAAAACCTCGTTGTGCTGCGGTAATTCGGAGCCAGTATCAGCATCGAGCAGCCCAATGCGAATCGGCATCGGTACGGGAAGACGATCGGTCGTCCCTGGAAGATCCCCAGCAAGAGCGGGATAGTTTTGCTCCATCGACAAGACCAACTTCCCAGCCTCGTTATCCCATGTCTGTTTGACAATCAACTCAGGCGTGCCCGCCTGCGCATACCAACGATCGAACCGATCAAAATCGAATTCGTTTGCGTCGGCCATTGCGGCTCGGAAATCATCGCAAGTCACTGCACATCCGTCGTGACGCTTGAAGTACAAGTCCATGCCGCGCCGAAATCCGTCAGGTCCCAGCAAAGTATGGTACATCCGAATGATCTCGGCACCTTTTCGGTACACGGTCGCTGTGTAGAAATTGTCCATTGAGATGTAAGACTCAGGACGAATGGGGTGCGCCATCGGTCCACTGTCTTCGGCAAACTGACCGGCCCGCAGTCCAGCGACGTCATCGATTCGCTTCACTGCTGCAGAGGTTTGGTCCGCAGTAAATTGCTGATCGCGAAAGACGGTCAAACCTTCTTTCAAAGTGAGCTGAAACCAATCTCGGCAAGTCACGCGGTTGCCGGTCCAGTTGTGAAAGTACTCGTGAGCAATCACTGCTTCGATTAACATGTAGTCTTGGTCGGTCGCCGTTTCCGGTGACGCCAAGACATACTTGGAATTGAAAACATTCAGACCCTTGTTTTCCATCGCGCCCATGTTGAAGTCGTTGACTGCGACGATCATGTAGATATCTAAATCGTACTCCAAGCCAAAAACGTCCTCGTCCCACTTCATTGATTTTTGCAGTGACACCAACGCGTGCTCACACTTGTCGATATTTTGGGATTCGACCCATATTTCCAAAGCAACATCGCGTCCGCTAGCCGTTGTAAATTGACCGCTGTGGCACTGGAGATCCCCGGCAACCAGCGCGAACAGATAGCTGGGTTTAACGTGAGGATCTTCCCAAACCACTTCGTGTCGTCCATCGTCTAAATCACTCGACGAAACTCGATTGCCGTTGGACAGCATGACTGGACAGGTCGCCTTGTCACCACGAATTGTCACGCGGTAGCGAGCCATCACGTCCGGGCGATCCAGAAAGTACGTGATTCGCCGAAACCCTACCGCTTCGCACTGAGTGCAGTAGTTACCCGAAGTCTGGTAGAGCCCGGAGAGGGCTTTATTGGTGACGGGAGAAACGACAACCCTTGTTTCGACGGTGCATTGGTCTGGCAAATCATCCAGGGTCAACGAATCATCCGTCAGATGGTAATCGGTGTGGTTTAGTTCGTTGCCGTCGACACTGACAGACTGCAAACGCAACTGCTCACCGGATAATTCCAGTTTGCCGGAATCTTGATCGGCATTTCGTCGCAACGCCATTCTGGTTGTGACGAGCGTTTGAAGTGGGTCGAGATCGAATTCCAGTTCGACACTCTCAATCCAAAAAGCGGGCGGTTGATAGTCACTTCGGTAGACGACAGGCTGTGAATTGGCTGCG
Source organism: uncultured Pirellulaceae bacterium (assembly GCA_964444105.1). GTDB lineage: Bacteria > Planctomycetota > Planctomycetia > Pirellulales > Pirellulaceae > K23-9. The sequence continues at coordinate 28,923 of CAYUGI010000024.1, read as the reverse complement.
TTCAACGGGCTGCTCTTTTGATCGAGTGGTGTCTTGAATCGATCAATATTGGAACGGATCGACAAGCACACCTACAAGGACACTTGTCAGCACCACGAATCTTCAGCCGGATGGTTAAGTGACGGATGGTTAAGTGACGGGTAGCGTCGGCAGAGACACGATCAAAACACCTCCTAAGTTTGTGGTGGCTTGATTGTGGTGGCTTGCGTCGCAGGATTATACTGCGGCGATGATTGGATCGGAAAAACTGCAAGGTCAGCCGAAGACCGTATTGGTCGGAACAGGCGTCGTCGGGCGAGCTATCCTGCATGCTCACGTCGCAGCAGGGGTTTCGGTGTGTGTGGCGGATCAAGACCCAGCCGCGCTGGACGCCGCAGTCAATGAAGTGGTCGCTGCCCATTCCCGTGCTCAGGTAACTCGTTTATTCATCGAGGACGAAAGTCTTTCGATCGCTTCGATTGTTTTGGAAGGATTCCAGGCGGGCAACGAGTCGGCGATCGTGATCGAGTCGATCGCGGAACAACTGGACGTCAAACAGGCGTTTTTCGCAAAGGCACGCCGGTTTTTTGGACGCGATGCGATTCTATGCAGCAACACCTCCACGTTACGCATCGAAGACATCGCCGCTGACTTGCCGCAACCGGGCAACGTTTGTGGTATGCATTTCTTTATGCCCGTGGATCGACGATCTGCCGTCGAGATTGTTCGTGCAAAGAAAACGAACGAATCGACCATTGGACGATGTGAGGAACATGCCAGGCAAATCAACAAGTCCCCCTTGGTGGTTGCTGATCGACCTGGTTTTATCGTCAATCGTCTCTTGTCACCCTACCTGAATCAGTCGCTCTTGTTGCTCGCTCGCGGCGTTTCCCATGAGCAGATCGAGCAGGCCGCGATTGCATACGGGATGCCGATGTCACCGCTGGAGTTGATTGACTACATCGGTACGCGAACCATGTTTAGCGCCGGACGCTGTTTTTATCAGGCGTTTCCAGACAGACTAGACCCGTCCTTGATCGTCCCGCGGCTGGTAAAGAAAAAGCAGTTCGGGCGGGATGGCGGGGCTGGACTGTATCGTTACGAAGACGGAGTGCGGAGTGATTCGCTAGCGGCCACGGCTGCGCAAATCGTTGCGGAATATTCAACGCGACCCATTGAAGTGATTCATCAAGACGTGGTTGATTTGCTGGCGGTTCCGATGTGGATCGAAGCGGCTCTCGCGTTTCGCGATGGCGTAACCAACGATTTGCCTGATTTCGATTTGGCAATGCGTGGAGGGCTTGGGTTCCAAAGCGACATGGATAAAAAATCGGGAAGCTGGCTCGGGTTCTTCGACTCCCTTGGGTCTTCAGCGCTGATAAACGCGATTGAGAAGTGGAGTTTGGTTTTTAAATCCATGCAGGCACCGCCTGAGTTGGTGCGACTACTGAAGACATGCTCTGCTTCCGTCGCGATCGAACGTTATGCGAGTTTGGCGACAGGAAAATCACGCAAAGATTAGCGCGACGCGGCGATTAGCTTGAAGAGAGTGGGGGTAAAGGCTGCCGCCGAGACGATCTGTGCGTCCTTGCGTGATCCTGCATGGGGATCCTTCCCCGGCAAGTTGGTGCAAATCGTTTGAGATAGACCAGCGAATCGGCGGCAGCGATATTCCTGAGAGATGACAGAGCTACGCCGTCTCCCGACAAGCTGGTTGGGCTCGTCGGTAACGGATGAGATCATCGGGGCAGCACCTGACGTGCATTCTGCGTTGGCAGAATTGGTAAGTGCAAGAGTCGATCTAAGCGACCAAGCGTAGGTCTTGAGTCATATGCTCACGTACGCCATCGACAAATTCTTCAAAGATGCGAACGTCCAGCGCTGAGGCGGCGCCGCATTCGGGATGGAATTGGGTTCCCAGAGCGAACCAATCCATCATTTCGCTTTCGATTGCTTCGATCACGCCGTCAGGGCAACGTGCTGTGACACGGAAGCCAGGAGCAACTTCGTCAATTGCCATGTGGTGACGACTGCTAACGCGGATCTCGCCATCGCCGTAGACTCGTCCGATCAACGAGTCGCCTTCCACGTTCAAAGTATGGCGGTGGTTTGGATCTTGCGGATCCAAATGTGGAACTGCCGCTGGTAAGTCTTCTTTGATGTCCAAGAACAGGTTGCCGCCTTGTTGAACATTCAATAGTTGCAATCCAGTGCCGATCCCTAAGATTGGCATCCGGCGCTCAGCGATGTCAGCCATCAGCAAGCGATCGCTGGTTTCGCGAATAGGATCCATCGGGCGTACGCTGGGGTGCAGCATGAAGCCGTCGTTTCGCGGGTCCAAATCACCGCCACCTATCATCATGAAACCGTGCAGTTGATCTAGCACAGTGTGTACGGATTCTGCATCGTCCATTGGAGGTACGATAACAGGGATGCCGCCAGCGGAGAGAATCGACTGGAAGTAACCGGCGGCGATGTAGCTGAATGCGGGGGTGCTGCGAGCAGCGGCACGGTAGTCAGCGTTCAGTCCGATAAGTGGTTTGCACGTCATCGAAAAATCCTATTCGAATTCGCGGATTGGAAAAGATGCGAAATCATCCCGCATCATTCAGCGTCGCCTGCGATTTGGTTTGACCAAGGGGCTCAGAGCAGCCGTAGCCGGCAACATCTGAAGCTTCTTGATGCGATAACTCGATCGCACGGGTGAAACATGGGGTCCAAGTCTGCTTCACCACAGACATTGCTGTTTGGAGTATCGCGACGTTGCGACACTCTCGATGGGGTGAAAGTACCTACATGCAATGTCAAAAGCCAAATGAATCTACATCTTGGACTTTTACGATTTGCTAGCACCGCCGACAGTGCTAGCAAAGTCGTTTTTTTGATAGCAATTGCCGGTTCTGATGGGTGACTTCGCTGCTTTCGGCCCATGGCAGATCGCGGTAATATGGTCACAAACCTAAACCAGCGAACGACTTAAGGCCTGAAAGTGAAATTCGACAACGTTTCCCTCCTAGCGATCGGTGCGGAAGTTCCCGCGGAAATTTGGTCCAGCGACCTGATTGAAGAGAAATTGTCGCCTATTTACGAGCGTTTGAAGCTACCAGAGGGACGCTTGGCTCTTATGAGCGGGATCGACCAGAGGCGTGTTTGGCCGGAGGGAACCCTGCCAAGCACACCCAGCATCCGAAGCGGTAACGCGGCAATTCAGAGTGTGGACTTTGACCGCAGCCGCATTGGATGCCTGATTCATGCAAGCGTCTGCCGTGATTTTTTAGAACCCGCTACCGCGTCACGCGTCCACGATGGCTTGGGGCTTTCGAGCAACTGTTGGGTCTACGACGTTTCCAACGCTTGCCTGGGGGTCATCAACGGCGCCGTGCAAATCGCCACGATGATTCAATCAGGGATGATCGAAGCAGGACTCGTGGTCGGGACAGAGAGTAGCCGACCGTTGTTACAAGGAACCATTGATGCGTTGAACACGGACACGACGCTGACACGGCAGACGGTCAAACCGGCGTTTGCTTCGTTGACGATCGGATCGGGAAGCTGTGCTTGGCTGTTGACCCGCAGTGACCTATCCCCGGCTAAATCTGTTGGTTCGCCGCTGGTTTGCGCTATCGCAGAAGCCAGAACGCAACACCATGATTTGTGCCGCAGCGATCACGATTCAGCAGGCGCGTCGATGCAACCGTTGATGGATACTGATTCGGAAAAGTTGATGGCCGAAGGAATCGCAACAGGCGCCAGCGCGTTCGAGAAATTGCTTTCGGAAAGCCAATGGGATCGCTCGCGAATCAACCGTTCGATCTGTCATCAAGTCGGGTCACGTCATCGAGCAGCAATGCTAGATGCGATGGGCCTACCCTTAGAACGCGACAGTGAGACATTTTCGTTCCTGGGAAACACTGGCTCAGTGGCCTTGCCGTTGACGCTAGCTGCCGCAGCTATTCGCGGTGAACTGGGCAGCCAAGATCACGTGGCGATGCTGGGCATTGGCTCGGGAATCAATAGCGTGATGTTGGCGGCGCAGTGGAACAGGACACCCGTCGCGGGAAATCTTGTCGAGGCATTGAAACACGACGAAGTTGCTTCGAGCTAAAGCCGTGGGGGTTGGTTATCCGCGAGTCTGTTTACACGGGACGCTGTTTACACGGGACGCTGGTTAGACGGGAACCTGGTTCACTGCTCACTCGCGAAACAAGTTAGCCTACTGCTACGGCACTGTCCCAACGAGTGAACTGAACTGCCCAGTCCGTCGCCAAGTCTCGACAGAGATGTATTCGTATCGTGCCGAAGTTAGCCCGTAAGTTAGCCCGTAAGTTAGCCCGTAAGTTAGCTCGTAAGTTAGCTCGGACCGGTTCCTAAACGACAGTAGTGTCGGGCGTTTGAGCTGATCGCTCGAGCGCTCGTTCTACACGCGCCATCAGCGCACGGTCGTCGTTCACTTCACTGAGGTCGTCATTGGCTGACGCAATGAACTCTGCGTTGCAGTGTTGGCAGGATACACTGCTGCCCAAAAGAGACGCCCGTACCTGTACGCGGCGCCCGCATGTGGGGCATGATTGGTTGAAGCGGATAACTGTCTGATTCGGCATGTTGTCCTCCTGTCGGCCCATATGACTCCTAGAGGGAAGGATCCTATCCCTACCTATGCCCGCGAACAAGGATGAATCCACCAATTCTGCCCAATGAATCAAATGCGAACCCCGTTTGTAGGGATACGCCCCACGGCATGGGCGGTTTTGCAGATAGCAGCATTTAATACGCGATTCACTCTTCGTTCCGCAGCGACCAGGCAGGTGCACTCATGGACAGGTGACGAACTTGTCCAAAATGTGTGAGTGCTTTGGGGGGCTGGGGCCGCGTAATAACCGCCGTAGTGGAAGCCCTACCACACTGTCATCACGTGCGTGACGGACGCTTCTGGATGAAGTAAAAAAGTAGCGGTAACCAATCTCCTAAAACGTTTTTTTCGCCCCACCAGTAACGCCCTTTGAATCGATTGCACTGCCAATCTATTGCGTGATAGGTCTTTTGGTCTTGGCACCAGCGGGCGTGAAAACGACAGACGAATCCTTAACCTTTGTTAGATACGATGACCAAACGCGTTCTATTTGTTTGCATGGGCAACATCTGCCGTTCGCCAGCGGGTGAAGCTGTGATGAAACGTTTCGCCGAAGAGTTTGGCGTCGATGTTGACGTTGAATCGGCGGGTACTCACGACTACCACGTTGGTGAAAAACCTGATGCCAGGATGTTGGAAGCTTCGGAAGCTCGCGGGTACGAATTGCACAGCCGAGGGCGACACGTCAAACCGAAAGATCTTCAAGCTGGCGTCTACGACTTAGTTCTGGCGATGGACCAGCAAAACTACAACGACTTACAGACGCTCGCCGATGCGCCTAACACCCACATTCGTATCTTTAGTGATTACCTGGATGATAACTGGCCCAATGATGTGCCTGACCCTTACTACGGCGAAGAAGAAGGGTTTGATGAAGTGCTGGATATGCTAGAAGAGGGCTGCCCACTGATCCTTCAGACACTGATGGGTGAAGATATTTTTGCGGGCGATTTCGACGACGAAATGTAGCGTCAATGTTGCCGCACCATCTGCTCCAGATCGCTATCTAGCCGAGCAATGCAGGGCTCTGCGCTGAATCGCTGTACGGATTGTTTTGCAGTAATCGCCGCCAGCCGACGTGCTTTCGAGTCGGTCAGTCGCAAGATCAGGTCAACGGCCTGGTCGATACCGTCAAAGCACTCTTGACCAGGAATCAGCTCGGGATAACTCAGTCGATTTGGCAGCACGGGCGCTGCCCCGGCATCGATTGCCTCGCAGATGCCGATCCCAAAGAACTCGTGATCGGCTGTCGAAACGACGACATCAATCAGCGAAAGTGATTCGACGTACTGCTCGCGTGACGCAGCGTACTGATTGACCAATATTTGCTTGTGATATCGATCGGTGATCTGCCTGAGCGCTGGTTCGTTGCCGCGACGCGGTCCCAAGAGAACCAACTGAAATGAGATTCCTTGCGCATCAAGTTGATTGAGCAACTGCGCGAAAACGTCTGGCCGTTTGTCATGTTCCCAACGCGCGACCCATCCGATGCGAATCGGCCCGCTTGGCGGTTGGCTTCTTTCCATGGCGGTAGGCTGGAAACCCGGCGGAATGACATTCGATTTCGATTCAATTTCGTTCAGATCATGCAACCCGTGTCCGTCTGGCATGCGATCAATGAACCTCTTGCTTGACGAAAGAAAAACGTCGCGGTGAAATCGTGAATTGAACCAGCACGCGTTCGATACAGCAGCGCTGAGCAGATTGGTATATCCATAGTGATGATCAATCCGCTCACCCGGAGCAAGCGGATAGTCCCACTGGCTTTCGTGAAAATACACAGCAACTGGCAAGTCCAGCAATCGACGAATGGATTGCGATGGGTCAGATCGCCATGGGTCACTTGTTGATTGAGCCCGCGAGATGAAGGCAAGCCAGGCGGGCAGGTCCAACATGTCGCTGCAGAGAATTGCGTCAAAAGGAGTCCCCAGCGATTCATGCTTGCGAGCGAGGTCCAGGCAAGTCGCCGTTAACGCGAGTGGTGAAGATCGCATTCTCCATTTCCAGTGTCTTGGCTGGGCGGTTGCCAAGGTCCACTGATGAGCGGATAAACGCACTGCACGATCAAGAAAGTCGCGATGGCTTCCGCCGTAGTACGGTTCGATCGCGAGAATATTCAACTGCCGGTCCTACATGGTGAGGTGCTGGTAGTGGATCTTGTAAAAGACCCTATTTGTTAGGAAGTTTGGCAACTTTCACTCCCCAACTCATGGATCGGACCGTGCGATAGTATCACAAAATAGAAAATCGGTTCCACCAAAAAACGTTCTGCCTTGTTTCGCTGGCTCGCTTGTTAAGTCGTGCAAAAGGCCGTTCCGATGCGGGATGTTCGTTTCTTGACGACTAACTCAAACACAAGAGCGGTGGATCGTTTGGGTCGATCTGAAAGACGGAACTCACCAGTGGTGTGATCGAGTAAAGAGAGAACGCGCTCTCATCGGGTCAACGCGAGCTTTAAGAAGAAATCGGGATTGTCGCCGATGAATGGATCGATCTGGGAACGTGCGATCCGTTTACGGCGAGAATTTCCTCGCCTACTAAACTGAATCTCGCCAGAAAGTTGCAGTTTGTAGACGACCAGCCCGAAGAAACTGAGATCATCGAGCGAGTCAAAATGTCCTTAGATGAAGTCGATGAAAAAGTCATGCAAAGCAACATCACGCACGCTCTCAGTTGCATACTGATCCTGAAAGCCTGGCGGTACCTTCAGTGATCATCAAGGACGAAAGTTCGCCAAACTGGACAGCAAAACTGCATTCACGCCGGAGTGCTCTTGCCGATTGATGCGTGTCGTGAGGGTTACTTCTGCAAATGTTTCAACAAGCTACATCCCGCGTACATTCTCATCAGCGAGAACCTAACGAAAGCCGGAATCTTCCTGCGACTGTTATGCCTTTATCCGAACAAACGGACTGAGAACATATGGAGGATGGGTTTAACCGTCTGTAGAGTATAATGTTCTCGGTATAAAAACGGTACTGAGACTTGTCATTGACTGTTCGATGTCACTGCCCGTCGAGACGGTTCACTAGGAATACAACGTGCAACATAATCTGCGTCAATCTGAGGCCCAACGGATGTCTTTGCGAGCTCGGTATAGCCCGCCGCACTTCGCAACGAGAGCGTTTTCATTATCTTGTTTGCTCTTGCTACTTTTTGCGGTCGGTGCGCAAGCGAAGGCGGAAGAACCGGTCATCGACGAGCCATCTGCCGCAACGGGCGATATCTCTTTTAACCATGATATTCGACCACTGCTATCTTCTCGCTGCTTTGCGTGCCACGGTCCCGACGCAGAGTCTCGAGAAGCGGGATTGCGTCTGGATCAGGCCGACGGTGACGAAGGGGCAATCGGCTTCGCGATCGAGCCAGGATCGGTCGAGGATAGTGAGATGTGGAGCCGGATTACGACGGACGACGAATCCATTCTGATGCCGCCGCCAGAGTCCCATCTAAAGCCGTTGTCGAAAACTGAACAACAGTTGATCCGAAAGTGGATCGAATCTGGAGCGGACTACGAGGAGTTCTGGGCTTTCGCCTTGCCAACAGAGCCCGCAGTGCCAGAAGTAAAAAACTCGAACTGGAGCGATGAAACGATCGATCAGTTCGTGCTTCGCAGGCTCGAGGCGGAAGGAATGTCGCCATCTGGCGAGGCCGATGCACGAACGCTGATACGCCGTGCCACCTTTGACCTGACCGGTTTGCCACCGACGCGGGAGGAAATTGTACATTTTGTGGATGCCTATAACCGTTCGCCCGACGAAGCTTGGGAAGAGTTGGTAGATCGCTTGATGGCACGTCCTCAATTCGGCGAACATTTTGCGAGGTATTGGCTGGACTTAGTTCGCTTCGCCGACACCAACGGAATGCACAAAGATTTCTATCGAAACAATTTTGCCTACCGGGACTGGATCATTCGAGCATTCAATGAAAACCTCCCCTACGATGATTTCGTGCGTTACCAACTCGCGGGTGATCTTTATCCAGCACCGACCAAGGACCAGTTGATCGCGTCTGGTTTCAACCGCCTGCATTTGATCATTGATCGCGGAACAGCTTTACCGGAAGAAAGCCATGTGAAAAATGTGATAGACCGCGTGACTGCGGTGGGCACTGCGTTTCTGGGTTTGACGGTTCAATGCGCACAATGCCATGACCACAAATTTGATCCAATCACGCAAAAGGACTTCTTTTCGCTTTACGCTTTCTTTAACAATATTGACTCCGACCCCGAGACGATCCCTTGGGAAACGGTCGATGGTTTACAGGAACCGTTCGCGCGGTTCCCGACTGACCAGCAAGAGGCGAAGCTGCAGCGAATGGATGCTGAGCTTGCCGGCTTGAACACGAAGATCGAAAAACTCTCTGCGTCGATCAAGGCATCAGAGAAGGAGTCCGGTAAAGCATCTGCGACTGCCAAATCGCAGAAAGAGGCTGGCTCGAAAGAAACGCTCGAACCGGAAACAGAAGAGGAGCGAGAATTAGCCAAGGTGAAAATGCAAATCGCCAGCCTACAAAAAGAGCGGGACAAGACTGAGCAAGGCGTAGAAAAAGCGATGATCATGAAAGAACGCCAAGACATCCGCGAGACCTTTGTCCTGGTGCGCGGCCAGTACGATGTCCCCGGAGAAAAGGTCGAGCGAAATACGCCAGGTTTTTTGCCAGCTTTGAAAAAATCATCGCCCGTGGCTTCTCGCCTAGACCTGGCTGAATGGTTCGTTTCACCCGAAAATCCGCTGACAGCTCGTGTCGCGGTCAATCGATTCTGGCAATCGTTTTTCGGCGTGGGGTTGATCAAGACGGCGGAAGATTTTGGCAACCAGGGCGAAGTACCTAGCCATCCAGAACTCCTCGATGCACTGACCATTTCGTTCTTGCAGTCAGGCTGGGATGTTAAGGCGCTTATTAAGCAGATCGCGATGTCCAAGGCCTACCGTCAAGCTTCCCAAGCCGCGCCCAAACAGTTCAACCAGGATCCCGAAAATCGGATGATCGCACGAGGACCACGCTATCGTCTGGACGCAGAAATGATTCGCGACCTCATTCTGGCAACCAGTGGCGCGCTCTCGACGAAAATGCATGGGCCTAGCGTCAAGCCGCCGCAGCCGGACGGTTTATGGAAAGCGGTTTCCATGATCGGAGAAAGATTCAAGCCGGATGAGGGCGACGCGATCTATCGGCGTAGCATCTATACTTTTTGGAAACGTGCGATGCCCCCGCCTCAAATGACAATCTTCAACGCACCGATTCGCGACGCCTGTATCGCTAGACGAGAGCGTACCAACACGCCCTCGCAGGCACTTTTGCTTCTCAATGAAAGCGAGTACCTGTTAGCGGCCCGTCGCTTGGCCCAGTCAACGTTGGCACAACCAGGCGATGAAAGAGTGGATTTTGCGTGGGAAACAGTCACGGCAAAATTGCCCGACGCGAAAGAAAAAGAGATCGTTCAATCGCTACTCGGTGACCTAATTGAAAAGTACCAGGGTGACCCCGAGTTAACCAAAGAGCTTTGCCGTGACTTGTCAATTGAGCACGCTGAAGACAGAGCCAAGCTTGCTGCTTGGACGGTCCTTTGCAACACGCTGTACAACCTCGACATTACCAAAACAAAGGACTAGATGATGATTCCTCAGCAAATGATCGAAGCGCAGGTCAATCGTCGTCGTTTCCTTACCAATACAGGGATGGGCTTGGGTACGTCGGCGATGGCTTCGTTGCTGGCGTCACCAAGTTTGGCTTCAGGATCCACTGCAAGCTCCTCTTCCGAGTTGCCAGCGGGATGTCATTTTGCCCCGAAAGCTAAGCGGGTCATCTTCTTGTTCATGGCGGGTGCTCCTAGTCAGGTGGACCTGTTCGACTACAAACCCGAACTGCAAAAACAGTTCAAGAAACCCTTGCCACCATCGGTCAGCATGGGCCAACGCGTCACAGCAATGACCAAAGGCAAAGAGCAACTTGTCGCTCCGGGACGCTTTAAATTTGAACGCCAGGGGGAAAGTGGATTGTGGATGAGCGAACTGCTTCCGCACTTGTCCTCGCAGGTCGATAAGCTCTGTTTCATCAAGTCAATGAATACTGACGCAATCAATCATGACCCTGGCAAAACATCTTTCTGTACCGGATCAGAGATCCCTGGTAAGCCAAGTATGGGTGCGTGGTTGAGCTATGGATTAGGTACGCTTAACAAAGACTTGCCGGATTACGTCGTGATGCCATCGGCTTATTGGAGCGGCAAGGTGAACGTGCAGGCTCTTTACTCTCGGCTTTGGGGGAGTGGTTTTCTGCCGTCTAAACATCAAGGCACCAGTTTTCAGACGACGGGCGACCCTGTGCTGTTTCTTTCCAACCCAGCGGGCGTCGATTCGCTCGTCCGGCGTCGAATGCTGGATTCTCTAAACGAGTTGAATCACAAGCATTTCAGCGAGATTGGGGATCCTGAAATTGAGACCACGATTGCCCAACAAGAGATGGCATTTCGCATGCAGACATCAGTCCCTGAACTGACTGATATTTCCGGTGAGTCGCAGGAAACTCTCGCCATGTACGGCCCGGAGGTCAACAATCCTGGATCCTACGCTAGAAACTGTCTTCTGGCGCGACGTATGGCCGAACGAGATGTGCGTTTCATCCAACTGTTCCACCGCGGTTGGGACCACCACACGAAACTGCCACCGAATCTGCAGGGCCAATGCAAGGATGTTGATCAGCCGACGACTGCACTACTGAAGGACTTGGAGCAACGCGGATTGCTAAAGGACACGCTGGTTGTTTTCGCAGGCGAATTTGGGCGGACTGTATACAGTCAGGGAAAGCTTGACGGAGATACTTATGGGCGTGACCATCATCCACGTTGTTTTACGGCGTTGTTAGCCGGAGGCGGTGTCAAAGGAGGAATGAGTTATGGAGAAACCGATGAATTCAGCTACAACGTTGTTTCAGACGGCGTACACGTTCGTGATTTGCATGCAACGATGTTGCATTTGTTAGGCGTCGATCACAAACAGTTAACATTTCCGTTTCAAGGACTTGAGCAAAAATTGACAGGCGTTGACCCCAGTCGGGTCGTCAAGCAGATTCTCGCTTAGGCGGACAGTCAGCGAAGCCAATGATCCCAAGGCTGGGGGGGGTGATGCCGCCAATGCCCGGGGGGCATTACCCTTGTGAGCCACAGATAAGCAGCATCTTAAACCGCAAAATCTTCGGCGAGTAGCCACGAATAGGGCCTGAGCGCTAAGGATAAGTAGGTACACTAGGACTGATGCGGTTTTATCACAAAAACGACCGTATCTCTCTAATTTACGTTTCTCTCCTTTTATCGAGTATGGTGCTGATTCATGAAAAATCGGAAATCGTGTCGTGACTTGTCACGGCGTTCGGGCTTCACTCTGGTTGAGCTTTTGGTCGTCATCGCGATCATTGGCATCCTTGTTGGGCTTTTGCTGCCAGCGGTGCAAGCAGCTCGTGAAGCCGCGCGGCGAATGAGTTGTAGCAACAACTTCAAGAACATTGGACTGGCTATCCACAACTACCACTCGGCGTACAAGAGAATGCCGATGCACGGTGGCGGAACTCATCCATCCGTTCCGGCTTGGTCTTGGACCAACACAACCACCGGTAACAACATGCGTCTGAGCATGCTGGTTGGCTTGACGCCTTTCCTTGAACAGCAGGGTTTGTGGACGACGATTAGCAATCCCAACGACCGTGACGGTGACGGGACAATCGATTTTCCAGCGATGGGACCAAGTCCAGAGAACATCGATTACAAGCCTTGGGCAACTCAAGTCCCTACCCTTCGTTGTCCCAGCGATCCAGGTGACGGTCTTCCCGCACTCGGACGCACAAACTACGCGGCCAATTTGGGCGATTCAACTGATGTGATGCGAGATGGCCATTTGGTAAAGTCCAACACGGCTCCAATGCCGTACCAAGCCACAAGCGGTCGGTCAGCGAGGACCAATGCTGCGCACCGCGGCATGTTTGTCGTGAACCGAGATATGCGGTTTCGTGACGTTCTGGACGGATTGTCAAATACGATTGCGATGGGTGAAATCACAACAGACCTTGGCGACAAGGACTCCAGAACGGCGTTGCTGGCTGACGGACCTTACTCCACCAGTAATGATCACTGGGCCGTTGTTGTCCAGCCGAACTTGTGTGAACAATACGTCGACCCTGAACGTCCTCAGTTTTGGCGTGGAGACGCAGTGCAGGTCAGCGCTGCGGCGGGGCGAGGCTTTCGCTGGGCCGATTTCAACCCTCTGTTCTCGATGATCCACACAGTTCGTCCACCCAACAGCGAAATCTGCTCAGTTGGGCAAGTCAATCGTAGCAACCTAGTATCCGTCTCAAGCCGTCACCAGGGTGGAGCTCATATCTTGATGGGTGATGGAGCTGTGATCTTCATGACGGACTCAGTCGAATCGGGTGACCAGAACCATTCGATGGTGTATCAGTGGGGGGCAGGACGGGACGCTGCACCTGGACGTGCCAGCCCGTACGGACTTTGGGGTTCCCTGGGAACTCGAGCGAACGGTGAAACGATTGAGGAGCAACTCAACCAGTAGCCGTCAGACTTGCAATTCGATTCTAAACGAAAACTCCCGACTCTTGATTGAGCCGGGAGTTTTTTGTTGCGACCGAAACCGAATATAGTTGTCGTCTTTTAATGCGATTTATGGGGAACGATGAGTGATCCAGCTAGCTACTTGGGCGGAGTGGCTTGGTTCTTATCGGAACCTGCGTTTGCTGCCTCTTCCGCAGCAATCATGGCCTTGTATTCGTCAATCGACTGTTGGTCGGCGTTCTCGCTTACGTCAACGGGGCCAGAGTCGCCACAGCCAATGCAGCCAAACACCAAAGTTGAAAGGGCAGCACTGAGTACGAGTTTTTGAAGCATGGTTTCTCACTTTTCGGTAGAAAATGGAGTTTATTGATTGAAGCGACCACGATTTTTGTGGCCGAAACGATAGTCGGTATTGTAGTGTAACAGCAAAGAACCAAGTTGCGTTTTCCCACCCGTGGTTCTTTTTCGTGAACCAGTCGCCAGAAGATTCAGGATGCTTCGCCTGGAGCGCAGCCTGCAATTCTCGCTCTCCTAGCAGACTCTCAATCGGTGCCTTGTGCGTGTTTGCAGAAAGCCATTTTGCCTTGCACCAATAGCCATTCTCGATCGACTGAAAGGGATTTGAATGTTTGCTCAGAACCATCAACCCAATCAACTGTCACATCAACGGTAGAAGCGTGGTCAGCCAAGCCAACGTGAAGCAGGGGTTCATTGGAGCACATGTAGCCATCGCCGCTAAATCGTGAAACGATCGACTTCTCGGTACCAAAGTGGACAACAAGTCGCGTGCCGACAGCGTCGCGAGAAACGTTGCGGCCAACGACTTGAAAACGAATCCAATGGTTTTCGCTTTCTGTCTCGTTTTCAAGCAATGCGACGGGTTCCGTTTGGTGAGTGACCGACAAATCGACTCGTCCATCCCGATTGTAGTCGATAGCAGCAACAGCTCGGCCAACGTGGTTCTTTGCCAGATAACCACCGATTTCATCGCCGCTGAGCAACGAGAACTTTGTTGCGGAACTTTTTTGAAAGACATGCACAGGCTGAGCGTATTGCAGTATCGGATCGATATGACCGTTGCTGACGAAGAGCTCAAGGTTGTTGTCGTTGTCCATGTCGATGGCTTGAGTACCGAATCCGACCAGGGGGATGGCGAAACCCGAAAGATCGAATCGACTTGTCTGATCACCCCAGAAACCTGTGGACATATCACTGGACCGGCTTTGCGTATGCAGCGTGTTGTACTCGGCAGCAAAATTGGTGACAAATAAATCCGATTTTTGATCGTGATCAAAATCACCCACCGCGATTCCCATCGATCCTTGTGGCTGGGAGCGTCCATCGGTCGCAAGACCGCGTAGTATGCCGACTTCTTGAAACGGTACGTGATCGTCCTTCCCAGACATCCACAAGTGATTATTCGTCATGTCGTTACTGACGAAAACATCTAGCTGACGATCTGCATCTAATTGACCAGCGATGATCCCCAGTCCTCTCCCCGGCACACTGGGTGGATTTGACCACTGTACCGTTACATCGTTCAAACGACCGTTCCAGTTGCCCGAAAAAATGCGGTCCTCTTGTGCTCGAAAGGCGATCGGTGCGCAAACGCTGGATGGCGGTCCTTCAGGCTTTCCTTCACAGATTTTGTGCGTGGCCTCCAAGCCAGCGCAGTAATTCACTTCCCAGACATCTGCGATTCCATCCTGATCGAAATCAGCAATCGCGGAACTGGTCGTCCAGCTAGGGCTAACCTCACCAATCCAAAGCTTTGTCGCATCGTGGAATGTTCCATCGCCATTATTGATCAAGACCGCATTGGGGCCATAGTTCGCAAGCCAGAGGTCAGGGAAGCCATCTTCGTTTAGGTCACCAACGCTAACTCCTTGACCAAAACCTTGATCGCCCGTGTTACTCGGCGAAGTGACATTCAGAAAATCACCGGTAATGTTGCGAAACGTCGCGTTGCGACCGCTATCACGCTGCATGGGTTGCCCGCCCGCGTTGGCACAATGTAGATCGGGCCAGCCATCCAGATCGAAATCGATCACCCCAACACCACAGCCCGCGCTTGCATACAAAAGTAGCCCTGGCTGATCAATCTTGTCAGTTGTCGTGCCATGAAATTGAAGACCTTTCGCTTTTGCAACATCTCGAAACTGCGGCTTCGCTGTGAAGCGATACCGCCCAAGGTCACGCATGCTTTTGGGGTCCGCTACTTGCATCGAACCGGGCGGTTCAGGAGCCGGAAAGTCCTGCTCTAGTTTTGCCAACAAAATGCCTGTGTCGATGTTGCTCCAAGGCGTGTCGCTGCGAAGTTTTTGAATGAGTCTTTGTCGAAAAGCTTTCACTGGCGCAGCATCCGCCGGCAATGTGATCGCGATTGCCGCCCAAGCTTCCGACTCCCAAAGACGCCCCAGTTCTTCCAGTACCACCGCGACATCCAGCGCCCGAGTTGCCGATGCCTGTCCGTTGAACATGAAATCATCCTGGGCCTGCCTCAAACGAGTCAAGCGATCGATCTGTGACTCGATGACTTG
The DNA here is from genome assembly GCA_964444105.1 of uncultured Pirellulaceae bacterium. Classification (GTDB taxonomy): domain Bacteria; phylum Planctomycetota; class Planctomycetia; order Pirellulales; family Pirellulaceae; genus K23-9. Next base: position 13,211 of record CAYUGI010000024.1, on the reverse strand, counting down.
TAGCGTGAGAACGCTGGGTTGGGCATCATCTTTTGC
>CAYUGI010000024.1:0-13165 GCA_964444105.1 uncultured Pirellulaceae bacterium | reverse complement strand
ATCTTTTGCTCCGTGGAGCAAGCTTTGTTTGAGCGACGAGCCCGCGCGCTGCCAAGCCTGTAGGAGTTCTGGGTCGCAACGAATCGCTTCCAGATAGGCACCAACGGCCTCGTCCGATTTTCCCTCGTTTTGCGCCAGATCGCCGCGAATGATCCAAAACCACGGGCTGTGTCTTTCTTCCTCGCGTGACTGCTCAAACCAAACACGCAATTCGGTATCCTCTCCCCTCTGGGCCAACGCCCTCCCTTGAATCATTCGTGCCGGAATCCAATGCGGATGCTTGGTAAGGATTTCTTTCGTCGTTGTCAGAGCGATTTCCAAATTGCCCTGATCCAACGCGGTCCTCGCCTTGCCCGTCAAAGGTCGCTTGTCGACTGCGTTGAGAGACACCATTCGTTGGTACGAATTGTTTTCCTCTTTCCGTCTGTTTCCGTTGTCCATCAACGTTAGCAAAGTGACGTCAAACTTTCGCTGTCGTACGAGTGATTGGCCGTGCTTCATTGCACGAGGTCGATCGTCAACACCCATCAGCAAGTCGAACAGGAGGCGTCGAGCAAATGCATCGTCAGGGCGATCGGTGACCACGGTCTCAAGCATCTCAATCGCATCCATCAGTCGACCAAGACCAATCAATGCCACAGTCGCTTGCTGCACCAACTTGCTGTCTTGATAGCCATTGGCGCGAGCCGCTTCAAGAATTAGATCAGTGGCACGAAGTTGATCTCCCGTTTCGTGAGACACACGAGCGGCTAGACTCAAGGCTTCAGCGTTCGCCGGGTGACGAATCAAAACATCGTCAAGCCATTTTTCGGCTTCTTCCCATTGCTCAGCGGAAGCAGCTTGCCGCATCGAATCCAGCGGATCATCTTGCCCCTTTGGCTCAGCGTTTTGAGCTGTTTGCTGTGGAGCAGCATCTCGGGAAGAGCAACCTGCAAAGAGTAATCCCAGGCCAAGCAACAACGAAAGGATTTTGGAAGTTCGAGGCAATTTGCGACTCTTGGGACCGCATGCGAGACAAGGACAGATAACGGTTCGGTTGCAACTTATTTTAACTTGAACCCGATGAAACACCACTACGCCAGAACGTCTTGGATGACCTTGCCATGAACGTCTGTTAGTCGTCGCTGGATGCCGTTGTGATAGACCGTTAGTCGCTTGTGGTTGAGTCCCAGTAGGTGCAAGATGGTGGCATGGAAGTCATGGACTGTAGCAATGTTTTCCAACGCTTTGAAACCAAAGTCGTCCGTCGCGCCATAGCTGATTCCTTTGCGTACCCCTGCACCCGCCATCCAGCAGGTAAACCCAAGCGGATTGTGATCGCGGCCGTTCGTGCCAGCTTGAAACATCGGCATGCGGCCAAACTCCGTGGCAAAGACGACCAGTGTCGAATCCAGCATGCCGCGTTGCTTCAGATCACGCAGCAGTCCGGCGACCGGCTGATCCAAAATTTCGCCGTGGACGTCGTATTGTTCTTTCAGTTTGCTGTGTCCATCCCAGTTGATGCGTCCGCCCGAAGCATAAGCGCCATTAAATATTTGCACGAAACGAACACCGCTTTCAATCAGACGTCGGGCCAAAATACAGTTGTTTGCAAAGGCGGCTTTCGTTTTATTGAAACTGTCTGCGCCGTACAGCTTTCGTGTGTGGCTTGATTCTTGGGAGAGATCGGTGACTTGTGGTACATGCATCTGCATGCGAGCCGCCAGTTCATAACTTGCGATTCGGCCAGCGAGTTGTTCATCGCCAGGGAAACTCTGCTGGAACTGTTTTTCTAGAAAGCCAAGGGCGTTTCGAACAGCTGAATCCGTTTTTGCGCTGAGCATTTTGGGTCGCTGCAAATAGCGAATCGGTTTGGTAGTGCTTAGTGGAGTTCCCTGAACCGCGGCAGGCAAAAATCCGCTGGCCCAATTGTTTGGCCCCGATTGTGGCATGCCACGCGGGTCTTCGATGGCCACAAAGGCTGGCAGGTTTTCGTTCTCACTGCCCAGTCCAAAGTTGATCCAAGACCCCATGCTCGGGAATCCATCGAAGGCAAAGCCAGTGTTCATTACATTTTCGGCTGGACCATGCGTGTTGGATTTGTTCGTCAACGAATGGAGAAAGCAAATCTCATCCGCCATCTCACCAATGTGCGGCACCAAGTCAGAAATCATCTTCCCCGATTGGCCGCGCGGTCGGAATTTCCAAAGTGGCGCTGTCAAGTTGCCATTGGGGCCTTGGAAAGAAACCAGCTTATCGTTTCCCGGAAGTGGTTTGCCGTGATGGCGCACAAGCTCCGGCTTGAAGTCGAATGTATCGACGTGGCTAACAGCCCCCGAACAAAACACAACAATGACATTCTTTGCCTTGGCAGGAAAATGAGGCTTCTCTTTCGCCGTGGATTGTTTTGACAGCAATGATGCCAACGCGATATGCGGCAGCGCGGCTGCACTCCCGCTGAAAAGGCGACGTCGGCTGAAACGCGTTTGGCTAGTGTCAAGCATTGCGAGAGAACCATTTACCGTAGATAAAGAAATTCGCTCGTGTTCATCACGACGCGGCAAAGCTGCTCCAGTCCTTCGGCATTCAAGAACTCTAGCAAGTTCTCCCTTTCGGCATGCGTCGCCTTGCGTGAATAGGCGATTTCGAATGCTCGATCAAGTTGATCGCTCGAATTCTCCCCGACTTCACGACGGATTCTTTCCGCAAAGAAACTCGCTTGCCGATTAACGAAAGGGCTGTTCAGTAAGCTAAGCGATTGTAGCGGTGTAATGGACTGGGTGCGTCGTGGCTTCATCTGTCCCGCATCAGGGCAATCGAACGTACCGAACACATCGACCGATTGCATTCGAATTTTGTGCGCGTAGATCATCCGCCGCCAACCAGATGAATCAAATGTCTCGATTGGTTTGTAATCGGCCAAGCCGCCGCGCTGGCGAAAAAAATCAAAGCCTCGACCACCCATTTCCAAATTGAGTTTCCCGCTGGCTTGAAGGATCGAATCACGAATCGCTTCGGCCTCGATGCGTCGTGGTGGAAACCGCCAAAGCAATCGAGAATCGGCATCAGTCTTTAGGGCCATCTTATTGAGCGCGCTGGACTGTTTAAACGTTCGAGAATGCAGGATGAGGCGGTGTATGTATTTCACGGACCAGTCATGCTCGACCAGTTCGCTTGCCAACCAATCCAGTAGGTGCGGATGGGACGGCACGGAACCCATTTTCCCAAAATCCGAAGGCGTATCGACGAGTCCGACTCCAAAATGGTGTTGCCAAATCCGATTGACGATCACACGGGCCGAAAGCGGGTTTTTGCGTGAAGTGAGCTTGTTGGCCAGAGCTTCGCGACGCGCTGAATCCGATGCACCGACATCCAATGAAAGTGTTCCCAGCACGACTGGGGTCGACGGAGCCACCTCCGAGATTCGTTGCATAGGATCGCCGCGTCGCAATTGCCATGTCGGTGCCGGATCTTTGGTGAAGCTGGCTGCGTAGACTCGTGGTCCAGCGGATATGCGATTCAACGACGCTCTCGTCTGCCTTAGTTGACCGTTGATAGCCAGAAATTCTTTCACTTCCTCAAGCGACAGTTCAGCGACAGTGATACCTTCAGCTTTGCGCACATCATCCGTCCGCAGCATGCGATCACGTGAAGTGGCTACCGCGACCCACCGATCGGTTGCCACGTCATGGACTTGGATAACCAGATCGACCGGTACATTACTGCTGGTGTCCCAAGCAATACGATCGATTAGGGTGGGTTCGTCGAAGTCGACTTGGACCCAAGCCGGGCCGCTCTTGGCCGATGTCCATGGAAAGGCTTGGCGTCGGTCAACGCTCCCGTCAATCAGATTATCAAAGTGTCTGGTTTGGTTGGCCAACGCAAAACTGGATGCTGAAGCCCGACCTCCATTGGAAGCAAGGGCAACGTTGCGAACCTCACCTTCATCCAGCTTGGTTGTGGACGATTGGCCGGTGCTCCATGCCTGCAATTCGTAAAGGGCTGCGGGCCGATCATTGTTGGTCGCCGCAATTTCCATCCGCACACCATCGGCCAGAATCGCGTCAAAGGTTTCGCTGGGGAAGGCGGGTAACGGCAGCCGAAGTTGATGCCTTCGGCGGAGTGATTCGGCATTCGCAACTAGCTGCTCTAGCTTCACTGTCGTAGCGGGGATTTCCGCGGTCAGTCGATCGTTTTCATCTCCGCGCAGGCGTCGATCGCCATACGACAATCCGGCAAAGATCGCCTGCATGGAATAGTAATCTCTCTGCAAGATCGGATCGAACTTGTGGTTATGGCAGCGTGCGCAACCGATTGTCAGTCCCATCACACTTTGGCTAACCGTTTGAATGACTTCGTCCAGTTCGTCCTGTCTCGCTTGACGCATCGCGTCTTCGTCCCGACCGATTTGTCCAGGTAGGTTGGCTGGTCCAGCGACTAGAAAGCCCAGCGCCGCATCTTGCGTCAGGGCGTCACCGAGTATTTGCTGCTTGATGAACTGATCGTACGGCGTGTCGCGATTTAGCGCATCGATCACCCAATCACGATAAGGCCAGGCATTTTTGCGTTCTTGGTTTGTTTCGAACCCTACCGTTTCTGCCCACCGAATGACGTCCAACCAGTGCTGTGCCCAGTGTTCGCCATAACGTGGCGAAGCGAGTAGTCGGTCCACCATCTGACCATATTGTTCGGTGGCGGCATCGCCTAAGTCGATCGAATCCGGCGGCAGGCCGGTCAGCACAAGGGAAACGCGACGCTTGAGCACAACTGGGTCGGCAGGAGCCGCGAATTGCAGTTTTTTCGTGTTGAGTTTGCGAGCGATAAAGGCGTCGATTGGGTTGACGCATCCTGAGATCACAGGAACTGCGGGGCGTTGAATCGGTTGGAGTGACCAGTGGTCACTTTCAGATGTGCTGGTTGTTCCGTGCTTTGTGTTGTCGCTGTGCATCTGTCCGGGCCAGTCAGCCCCTTGGTCGATCCAGCGGACAAATCGCGAGACTTCTTCGGACGAAAGTGGGTCTCCATTAGGTGGCATACGGCGATCAGGATCGTCGCCTTGGATCAGTCGAATTAGCAGACTGTCGGATGCCTTCTTCGGGACCAATGCAGGCTCGCCTGAGTCACCACCGCGTAGTAACGCGGGTCGATTGTCAACGCGCAGTCCAGACTCCGTTTCCGTCGGGCCATGGCACTGCACACAATGCTGCGTCAGGATTGGCTGGATATCCTCAGCAAATGATATGGTGGCTTCGTCATCTGCCGCGGCGATACTGCAAGCAATCGGCAGGCTGCACGAGACAGCGATGACGAATCGATAGAGGATGGCGGAAAACATGGGGCGCTTATTTTGCCAGGATTCTCTTTGCGTCGCAGGGATATCAGTCGACTAGTCGATAGTCAACGACGTGAATCTGCGAGGGAAATCCATCCACCGGTTCGGTTCGATCGGTTTCGATGATTTTCGCAGGCTCTTCTTGGCTGTAGATCGAAAGGACTTGCTCTTGTTCCCATCGCGATAGGTCCAAGACGGCATCGCCGTAATTGGAATGCCTGCGTGGAAGCTTGACGTTGGTCCACTTCCAGTTGGTTTGATTTGAATTAGGTACCCCTTTCGAGATGAAAAGTTCAGCCTCGTCGTTGGTGTACGTGAGAATCAACTTGCGATCAGTGGTGCCGACTAGCTTGGGGCGTTTGCCTACGAAAGGCATCGCCTCGCTATTCCATATGCCTTTGTGGTTTCGCCAATGATGGTGATAGCAACTCTCTTTAATACTCCGGGCATCTGCCTTGGGTTGGTGCAGCAATATGACGTGGATGCTTCCGTCTTCGTACGAGTAGTGCGTGTTTTGATTTGACAGTCCCGAGTGGATAGGGATCGGCGCGACCACTAAACCGTGCGTGTTGAGATGAATGAAATCCTTGCCGGTTCGTCCGATGATCTCTCCGCTGGAGTTATGCCAGGTTCGTCCGTGGTCATCGCTGTAGGCGTAGCAAAGATCATGTTGGTTTTCGGGATGGGTCCTCTTAAAACGATCTCGCCAAATCCAAGAAATATGTAGTCGTTGTCCCGCATACGAGAGTGAGTCCACGTAGGGGCAGCGAAAGTTGCTTGTCCGTCCATCAGCAGTAAACGTTCCAATATCTCGCGCGATGAACTTTCCCAGGCCAACCGTCCAGTCGTGCGTGTCGCCGTCATACTCTTCGATCATCCCGTCACCATCGGCCGACGTAACGCCTCGGTAATAGAACATCAGATTTCCGTTGGGTGCCGGAATGAACCTCGGATAGGTGACACGAGGGCTCGGCTGGACGGATCCGAGTGTATGAGAAACTTGTCCAAAGAGACCTGCGCCCCAGTTCGTGGAATCGGGATGATGCGCGGCTCCTGGTTTCGAGACGCGATAGTTTAACTGGGAGGCGTGGTGGTCGAAGGCAATGTGAATCGTACCGTCTTTATCACAAATTCCGATGACGGTTGTGTTATGCGAATCGTTGGACGTGAATGTGTAGTCCTTGAATTGAATCACTTCCCACGAACGACTCCCCAGCTTCCTACGCCCGATACAGATCCGTCTTTTCGCATCGACGTACGTTGCGTACTGAAAGCCACGATAGGTCGTCAGAGGTGTTTGCTGATGAGCTCTTCCATTTACGGTGTTGGAAAAGCGGGTGGCCGGACCCTCGGCGAAGGTCAGGCCATATTCTTCAATCGTACTCTTGCCCAGCAGTTCGATCTCGCTGGCCGGAAGCACGGTGGAAGCCAATGTCGCAAGCACGATTGAAAGTGCAAGGCTTCGTGAGGGGACCATTGAAATGCTTGTCACGTCGGAGAGCGGTCGTTGAGGTAGTTGAAGAGCCAGAAGTGAACCAGGCCAGAACGATGCTCTCAGCCTTGATGCTCTTTGAAGAGCGACACGAATTCTTGGTGTATCCCAGGATGCTGTTTTGACAATTCGTTATCCTCGCCTTGATCTTTTTCAATGTGGTACAGCTCCACTGGCGCATCCATTCCGTAACGGACCGCTTTCCAAGGCCCACGACGTGCTGCTTGGAAAACTTCGCCGACGATGCCCGAGTTAGGGTCACCTGCTTGTTTGCCAAACTCCCAGTAAAGCGTCCGTTCGGGGAGGGCGGTGGGGTTGTCGTTCAATCGACCGCGAATCGAAACTCCGTTCGTCTTGACGCGTGGAACCGAAGTGAGCGGGACGCCAGCAACATCCGCCAGAGTTGGCAGCACGTCTGCAAAAGCCCATGGCGTATCATCAACGCGGCCCGTTTTGATCGCCGCGGGCCAATGAACGATCATGGGAACATGAATCCCGCCGTCGTAGAGATCCCGTTTCATGCCTTTGTACGGCTGGGAGGCTTTGAAGAAGGTTGGGTCGCCGCCGCCTTCATCGTGCGGGCCATTGTCGGAGGTGAAGACGATGAGAGTGTTGTCGGCACTGCCGTGTTGCTCCAATGTAGCCACGATTTTTCCAACGTAAGCATCAAGTGCTGTGACCATCCCAGCGAGCGTAGCGCGAGGCCGAGCCACTGGTTCAGGGTAGTACCACGCGTATTTGTCGGCGGGTTCGCCCGTGGACATTCCCGTGTAGGGAACCTCATCAAATTTTTCGAGATACGGTTCTACGAACTTCGCCGGCGCAGCTAACTCGGCGTGTGGAGAAGAGAACATCAGCATTGCGAAGAAGGGATTGTTGCGATCCTGCTTGATGAACTCGACCGCTTCGCCTGCAAAAAGTTCTTGAGCATACGCCCCTTTCTTGCCACCCTCGTTTTGCTCGATTCGCAGCTTCTTTCCATCACGCCACAAGAAGTGCGGATACTGTCGATGTCCTTCCAGAATCGAATACATGCCATACCACGTATCGAACCCCATCGCCAAAGGATCAGTGACTCCCATCTGAGAACCAATCGAGTATTTGCCGAATAACGCGGTGTCGTACACGGCGTGTTTGAGTACATGAGCGATCGTGACGTCGATGTCGCGCAGCTGAACTTTGTTGGAATTGTCGTGCATCAACCGGCCATCACGACCGGTGAACAATGAAACACGCGAAGGAGAACAAACGGTGTTGCCGGAGTACGCCTGAGTGAACCGGATACCATTTTCGGCAAGCCGATCCAGGTTCGGCGTTTGAATAGGCGTGTCGCCGTAGGCACCGATCTGATTGAAGCCAAGATCATCGGCGAGGATGAAAATAATGTTGGGCCTGTCGGGGCCAGCTTGCTCCTTTGCCTGTATCGCTGCGGTGCCGACCAGAAACGAGGTAACAAACGCAATACCAGTAGCCAATTGATGAGGGGTGGGAAGACTCATGTTGATAGGCCACTCCATGTGCAGGCCACGCAATGTGATTGAGAAGTAGATTGGTAGGTCCCAACGAGCAGTGCCTGCTATCAGTGCCTGCTATCCACCAAGTTGTGTCAGGATCGATTCGCTGCAGTCAACCGTTGATGCATGGAGAGAAACTTGCGCCGCCATTCGGGTTTGCTTTCGCCCGCCTTCTAAGACCGCCTTCTCCGACGGCGAATCAGCAATAGCAGGGACAAAGCACTGAGCCCTGCGAGACTACTAGGCTCAGGTACGGCGACTACGTTGATACTGAATTCCAGGACGTGCAGATCGGTTCCTGTTCGGAAACTCGAATTGGTATCTTCCTGAAGGAAGATTGAAAGGATTCCGTCGTCTAGCAATCTCGTTTGATCCAGCAGAGGTGTGCCAGCCCAGTCCCTCGTGTCTTCCCATGCGACTTCCCAATCGTCGTAACCGCCCGAAGCCAGTTTTTCAGCGGTGGAAATACGCAAGATGTCATTCCCGTCGGCGCGCGTGAGATAAGACGCATACAGGTTATTCTCGCTGTCGAATCCGATGCTGGGGCGCGAGCCGACGACCCGGTCGGTAGGCAGCATGGTCTCAGTCCACTCACCCGTCACTGGATCACGATAGTGATGAAAGTAGGCCGAATCACCTTTGAAGAAGAGCCCGTCACCAATTTGCCATTCGAAACCGGGTTCCTGTCGCCGGTGGTACATCAACGCGTGGACACCTCCGTCATTGTCGACGACCTGGCCCTGTTGATTGATCAATGCCTGTCGCTCGTCGAGTGACTCAATGATGATGCCCGGAGAATTGATGGAGATCGTAGACCCCAGATTCTGTCCCGCGTTATTTTTCCAGTTCGCGCCGTTGTCGTCGCTGTAGGCGTAGTTGATGTCGTGATTGCTGCCATTGGAGTTCTCTCGCCATGTCCACGACATGTGAACTCGCCCGGTAGGATCCACGTCAACACCGTTGAGGTAGGCGTTCCGACTGGTGCTGGTGGAACCGTCGATGGGGTTCGTATAAGTTCCCGCTCCCGAAATAATTGTTTGAGTGACGTCTCCTGTACTTTGGCCGTTTGCATCAACCCACCTGTGCGGCAGAGAGGCGGACGAGTCGTAGCGGGCAAGTTCGATATCTCCGTTCCCACTGCCCCCCGTACGAAAAGTCATCAGCATGTCATCCCCGTTGTTAATGAAACGCGGGTAAGTGACATCTGGGACAGACGTGCCGCCAATATTGTTTAAAGACGAACGTTCCGCGTTGAACGTTCCGGAGCCCCAATTCGATGACGTCGCTCGGTTTGCAGGCGTTGTCAGGTATCGCAAGTCATGCTTGTGCATATCGTAAGCCAAGTGCATTCGGCCATCGCCCGAAATCCCAAGCGAAATGACGTTGTGGGAATCCCAGTTCGATTTGCCATTGGTCAGTTGTTGACCGGTATCAATGGTTTCCCACGTATTACCGGACAGATGTCGCCGCGAGACATACACGTTATTTTCAGAGCCCTGTCCCGCACCCGGGCCAGCGTGATACCAAGTCGCAAACTGATAGTCTCCATGAGTCAAAAGGGGCTCGGCTCTGTACGACGATCCATTGATATCCCGCGAGAAGCTCGCGCTGTCAGGCAATACCAATGCCTGTGTGTCCAGCACCATATCAGCCGAAAGGGCCAAGGTGATTTCGGCGTGGACTTGGGAGTTTGATGTCGGGAAAGCCAAGAATGCGAGCAGCGCAAGCGCCGCGAACATCGGTCTGGCATTTGAACGCATCAGTTTATGTTTTGAGGTGTTGGCTTGAATCATTTTAAATGACATTCCGTATGCAGTGGGAGAAGTCATGTCGGTTCGTGTTTTGCGGGGATTCTGTAAGATCAGAAGACGTGAGTCCATCTCAAAACGGACTTCACATATTCTACTCGGCGTCTGCTTTTAATTGTACAAAACGCTCCCGCATTTCGGCCAATTGCTCAGCATAACCCTTGTCGGCGGCAAGATCGTTTTCTTCGATCGGATCGGCCTTCAGATCGAATAGTTGTTCGCGATCAAATTCGGGCCAGTAGAAGTACTTCCAGTCCTTGCGCACCAGTGCCTCCGATGCAGGAATAAAGTCTGTGCTCTTGAGCATCGGATGTTCGTAGAAAAATTCGTCGCGCCACTCAGGCTTGTTTTCCGCCAAATACAGCGGACTCATGTCGGATCCTTGCATCGTTTTGGGCGCGTCGATCCCCGCGGCGGCCAGAATGGTAGGTGCAAGATCCACATTCAGAGTGAGTTCATCGTTGGTTTGACCGATGACGTTCTTGGGCATGCGAGGGTCGTCAATGATCAGCGGGACGCGGATGCTCTCTTGGTGGGGATACCATTTGTCAGCCAGTCCGTGCTCCGCGTGGTAGTAGCCGTTGTCGGTCGTAAAGATGACCAGCGTGTTGTCGTCCAACCCCTGTTTCTTCAGCTCATCCAGAATGCGTCCGCAGGTCGTGTCAACTTCGGTCGCCAAACGGTAGTAATTCTTCATCATTGTTTGATGTTTTTCAGGCGTATCGAAACGCCAGTGCCAACGATTGCGGCCTTCGTTTTTCTCGTTGCCGACGAACTCAGGCAAACGGTCAAAGGACTCTTGCGTTGCGTTCTGCGGCACCGGGATCGTGACATCTTTGTAAAGTTCCATGCTCTCTGGCTGCGGCAAAAACTGAAGCGGGCTGGAGTCTTCAGCATGTGTTGCAAAGAACGCGACCGTTAAGCAAAACGGTTTATCGGCGGGACGAGACTTCAAGAAATCCATCGCATCGTTCTCGTTCTTTTGCGTCACGTGGATCTTGGAGCCATCGGGCTGTGTTAGCCAGTGCTTCCCGTAGTAAGAGCGACTGAAGTCGAATTTATCACTTGGGATCTTTCCGTTGTGCCATTTGCCGACATGGCCGACGAAATACCCTTTCTGGCGCAACAAGCCTGGGTACGTTTCCGACCACGCAGTCTTCCACGGTTTGAACGATCGGTTGCCGTGTCGTGACATCCATTGTCCCGTGAACAGCGATGCGCGACTGATCCCGCATATCGAAGTCGTGACGCAGTTGTGGGTGAAACGCATGCCTTGGCTCGCGAGCCGGTCGAGCGTTGGAGTTTTGACGATCGCGTTGCCCGCGACCCCCAGCGTGTCATTCCGCCAATCATCGGCGTAGAGAACGAGGATGTTCATCGGGGCCGCTTCGGATTTGCCGTCGTCCACAGCGAACGCCAAACTTGAATCGACAAAAACGATTGTCACAAACAGCGAGCAGCAAGCGATCAAATATCTATTCATCAATGTCTCTTTACGTAAATGGTGGTGGGTTGGTGATGAATTTTCAGTTGACTATGGCAATTCAATTCGAACGGTTTTCGCGTTTCGATCCACGGTTGCCGAGACTGACTCAGACGTCTCGCCTTTTTGGGCGGTGATTTTGTATTCACCCAAGAAACCTCGTAGTTGGCATCGCCCCTTTGAGTCGGATGTCAGCGTTTCGTCAGTCCACCATTGGTTGGCGACCAGGTCGACAAATACCTTGCCTGATGGCTTCAGCGTCCAGTCGTTGCGCCACAATGCTGCTGCGGGTTTCCAGTGCATCTTTTCCCAGAAACCCCACTGCACAATCGCTTCAAAGTTCGGATGACTGAAGGAGGCGATCATGACATCGCGGTAGTAGTCCGCTTGTAGCTCCTCGTCGTCCCCCGCTTCGACATCAAACTCGCTCAGCTGAAGCCGCGGCGCGATCTCTGCAAATTCGTCATAGACCTCCAACAATTCCTCAGGCGGAGTCAGAGACATCAATCCAAAGTGCGCCATGAAGCCAACCGAGTCTGGCGTCTGCCCCTGTTCATTCAAGAACCGAATGATCTTTTTGTACGGTTCTCGCTTGTAGCCATCCGGTAGAATCTTGCCTTCGTTGATCGCGTGGGTCGCATCGGGCGCTAGACGTCGGGCTTCCGCCATGATTTCGGCGTAGATCTCTGGGCCACCGTACTCTTTGTCGTAGGTGTGTTTTCCCCAGCCGATGATGTGGTTGATCGTGTCCCACTCGGTCACAAATTCCTTTGTCGCCGGAAGAACGTCGTTCATGTGCTCCCACAGCCACTTGCGATGAGCATCGGGATTCCCGACAAACTGTTTTTCAAAGGCATTGAAGTCCATCGGAGCCCAAGCGATGTAGTGTCCTCGCGCGGCGATCTTGTGTTTGCGCAACCAGGGAAACGTCTTGTCCATCAATATGGAGTTCTTGCGTTGCCAACCTGGGTCCTTGCTCTTAAGCCGCTGCCAATTGTGTGGTCGCAGTTCGGACTCAAATGTCACACGGTCGAAGTACGTTTTCACAACCTCGCGGTACTTCTGAGCTTCTTCCCAAGTCACAACCACCTTACCCTTGGGGCGAATCGGAAAGTCGCTCTTATCGGCTCCGAGCACTTCCGAATTAACGGCATTCCCAAAGCCAAACGCGTGTTGCTGCATTGCGACAGTGACGTTTGCTCCGGAAACCGGTTGGCCGTTCGCATCGACAACTTCAATCGCGATATCGCCTTTACGAATCTTCTCGATTCGCGCCTTCGCTTCCTTTCGCCACGCGGCATCTTTTCCACGACCGCGGTACATGACCGTCGATTTTGGGAGCTTGGTGATGTCACGGTCTTGACCGTAATTCACCAGACGCAAATCGCCGATCTCAACAATCGTGCCTGCTTCGCCTAAGTCAATGCGAACACCACTTTCTGATTCGCTGAAGTCTCGGTCTGCTACGAATGATCGAACATGCTGCTTCCACTCCCGGTAGGCCGAGAGATGGTATTTGTATCCGGCAGTGTCTGCTTCTGCATCCGCGAACAGGTA
>CAYUGI010000023.1:27248-42751 GCA_964444105.1 uncultured Pirellulaceae bacterium | reverse complement strand
TGGCACTTCTCCTACCCGGTCATCGATCCGAAACCTGGCGAGCCACAACAGGTTGAAATCGCGACCACGCGTCCTGAGACAATGCTTGGAGACACCGCGGTTGCGGTTCACCCGAATCCAGAGTCGGCGCTGAACAAGGTCGAAAAAGAACTGAAGGCGAAACTGGCAGAAGCGAATGAAAAGGAAGCCGCCGAAATTCAAACGCAGCTGGAACAGTTGGCTCAGCGGCGAGATGAGATGCTTCCTCAATTGATTCAACTTCGTGACATGGCCGCTGACGGTCGCATGCTGCAACTGCCGTTGATGGACCGTCCGATTCCGTTGGTTGCCGATCGTTGGGCAAAACCGGAACTGGGCAGCGGGTGCGTGAAGATCACGCCCGCGCATGACCCGAATGACTATGAAGTTGGCATGCGGGCGGATCTGCCAATGGTCAACATCATGAACACCAACGGCACGATCAATTCCGAAGGCGGCAAGTACGAGGGCCTGTCGATGAAGGAGGCGAGAAAGCAAGTCGTCGCCGACCTGGACGAACTTGGCCTATTGGGCGATATCGAAGATCGCGAAGTTGACTTGCCCATTAGCGATCGCAGCAAGTTTCCGATCGAACCGTTTTTGGCGGATCAGTGGTTCGTCAGAATGGATACGCTCGCTGAATCGGCGATGATGCTGGTCGAAGAGGAAGATGTCAAAATTTTCCCGAAACGATATCGAAAGGGATACCTAGACTGGCTGAGCGAGAAACGCGATTGGCCTGTCAGTCGACAACTTTGGTGGGGACATCAGATTCCGATTTGGTCAATCACGGGGCTGGATGTCGAAAGCAAAGACGCCATGGTCAAGCAAGTCGATCAGGTGATCGGCAAGGCGAAGGATATGGCGAGCTACAACGTCGATGAGGCCGAAGACGGCACATTCGGTGTCTTCGTTTGTCTTCGCACCGAAGCCGATCCGATGGAGAAGGAATTTGAGGCGCTTGGATTCGTACGTGACCCGGATGTCTTGGATACTTGGTTTTCGTCTGCGCTCTGGCCGCATAGCACTTTGGGTTGGCCCAATGCGAGTGAGGAACTGAACTATTTCTATCCTACCGCGACCTTGATAACTTCACGCGACATCATCACCCTTTGGGTCGCTCGGATGGTGTTGATGAGTTGGAAAAACCTGGACGAAATTCCGTTCCGTGAAGTGTTCATCCACCCCAAGATATTGGACGGCTTGGGTGAGACGATGAGCAAGAGTAAGGGCAACGGTGTCGATCCAAACGATATCGTTGACAAATTCGGGCCTGATGCGCTTCGGTTTGGTTTGGCTCGATTGGCAACGGACACGCAAGACGTTCGCATGCCTGTGCAGTACGAGTGCCCGGCTTGCGAAAAACTGATCGATCAAACGAAAAAGAACCGATCGCTTCCCGCAGTCGAATGCCCTGAGTGCAAAGAGACGTTTTCCACGCAATGGGCGGAGACCGACGCGGACAAGGCTCACCCGCGAGGTGCCGTTGTCAGCGAACGTTTTGAAACCGCACGCAACTTTGTCAACAAGCTTTGGAATGCTGCACGATTCGTCTTGATGAACATGGAGTCGTACGAACCTTTGACAGTGGATGTAAAGAAGCTACCGCTGGAGGATCGCTGGCTGTTAAGCCGTTTGGCGACGATCACACGTGAGGTGACCGATGGAATTGAGCACTACAAGTACGCTGAGTGTTCAAGGATGCTTTACGATTTCGCTTGGGATGAATTCTGCAGCTTTTACGTCGAAATTGCAAAGCCAAGACTGAGTGACGAATCACAACGCGCAACGACACAAGCGGTCGTGGCGCATGGCCTGGATCAATTGCTACGCTTACTGCACCCGACGATGCCGTTTGTAACCGAATCGATTTGGGGATTCTTAAACGATGCTGCTGGAGTGCGCGGCGTCCCTGAACCTGCCCAGCAAGGGCCGTTTGTGATGCGAGCTGCCTGGCCAACGGCCAATGCTGATCACTACGACGAAGGGATCGAGCGGCAGTTCAGTGAGTTTCAGGAAGTGGTGAGTGCGATTCGAAAGATTCGAGCAAGCCAGAGTATCCCGCCGCGTGAGACGGTGCCGGTAGCTATCCGATGCTCAACTGCATCCGAGGATCTGCTGAAACCAATGTCAGCATATTTCGGACAGCTGGCGGGCGCGGACATTGTGGAAATTGGGCCTAATGCAAAGCCGTTTGAAACCGATGCACCGCTGGCCTTAACGGCCATTGATGTGGATGTGCATGTGGATTTGGAAAAGTTCATTGATGTGGAAGCTGAGAAAGCAAGGCTTGAAAAGCTCCAAGGTCAAATTCAGAAAATGATCGCAGGTAAAGAAGGAAAGTTATCCAACGCGAGCTTTGTGGATCGCGCACCGAAAGAGGTTGTCGCTAAAGAACGCGAAACGTTGGCTGACTTGGTCCGTCAATTGGAGTCAGTTACGGCGGACCTAGAACGACTGAGCAAAAAGACCCCGTAAGGCTTTTTACTTCGATTCATCTCAGTTTCGTCCGCTACTCGGTTAGGTCGCATCATTGCGGCGTGCACGTTGCTGCGCGGTCCTGCACAGTCGACAACTTGATTCACCGATGCTGATGAACGGGCAATTCTACGACTTCACAGTACTTTTCAAGCAACTCAATCAAACTAGCGAAGTCTTGCCCCGCACACTGCTTGACCACATAGCCCGCGACGTTGTGCTTGTGAGCTGCGATTTTGTCTTCTTCGGCGTTAGATGTGGTGAGCATAAACACAACGGAATCTTTTAACTGATCGTCCGATCGGACTTCGCTCAGGAACTCCAGCCCGCTCATCCGAGGCATGTTCAAGTCCAGCAAGATAATAAAGGGAGTCGTGACAGATTTTGATCGCAAGACTTCCAGTGCTTCGACGCCATCACCTGCCACAATCAGAGGACTTTGTATGTTGGCCCGTTTGCATGCACGTTGGACTGTCATTACATCGACTTCATCATCGTCGATTAATAAAATATTGACTTCGCTTGTGGTTTTCATTCGATCGTGATTTCTAGTGGCCATCGAAGTTTGAAAGTCGCTCCACCCAATGAATTGGGAGACTCAAATGTAACCGAGCCACCGTAGGTCTCGACCGTTTTCTTGACAAACGCTAATCCCATTCCGCTTCCTTCGACATCGTCGCGAGCCTGAAGGGTTTCAAACATTCGAAAAACACGCTCTCGATGTTCCATTGGAATTCCAACGCCTGCGTCTTCCACTGAGAAAACAACATAGCTTAGAGATTCATGGGCGGATAGTCGTACCGTGTTTCGATTTGATTTTCCATGTTTGAATGCGTTGGATATTAAATTCCGCAGACAAGTTTGTAGCGGTGTCTCGAGGGTCGTCAGCGAAATGGTCTCTCCGTCGATCGCAAGGTTCGCATTTTCGTCCCCGGTAAAGAAGTCGGCCGCGCGGCGAAGAATCTCCTGGGAATCGGTTTGCACCATCGCGCCGTGGCTTTTTCCCACGCGTGAATAGGCAAGCAGATCGTCTAGGAGCTTTCCCATTCGAACAATGCGACCCTGCATGGTTTTCAAATGCTTGACGGAATCGGGTGGCAGCAATTCACCACAATCCTCTTGAACAAACCGGGCTAGCGTATCGATCGCCCGAAGTGGCGCCTTCAGATCGTGCGACGCGATGTAGGCGAATTGTGCTAGCTCTGCGTTGCTGGATTCAAGTCGGCGATTGGCATTCACCAAATCCGTCTCGAATCTCTTTTTGTCGGTAATGTCATTCCAACTAGCTAGTAGTGAATCGCCGCGTTCTCGCTGAATTTTCCGAATCGATACGTCCGCCAGAAACAAAGTTCCGTCAGGACGTTGGTGCATCCAATCGAACCGGACCGATCCGTCGCGCAAAGTCTTTTCGATCAATAAAGCCTCCTTCTCTCTCGACGGCATACCGCAGGGCTGCTGCTCCGGTGAAAAGTCACGCGGGTGCCGAAACAGCAATTCGCTTCTATCCTGCATTCTAAGCAGCTCAAGGACGGCATCGTTGCACTCTGTGACCCCGCTCTGATCAAACATCAGCTGTGGAACAGGCGACAACTGGAAAAGTGACTCGATCAACTTTTCGGACTGTTTCCACTGGGTAAGATCCGTGACAAACGCAACGAAAACCTCTGACCCAGCGTCTTCCATTCGCTGCAGTTTGATTTCCACTGGATAGGTCGATCCATCTTTGCGTTTGTGAACCGTCTCGAACGAAATGGACGCTCCCTGATCCTGCTGAAGCGGTTGCACCAATTTCGCGAAACTCTCTTGATTGTGCTCCGACGCGATGTCCACCGGCGTCATCATGCGCATCTGATCAATACTATATCCAGTGTTTTTAAGAGCACCCTGGTTAACGCGGATGAAACGCAAACTCTTGACGCCAAAGGTATACACCTCTTGTTGCGATTCTTCGATCAGACGGCCAAGTCCCGCCAACTCCTGCTGAGTCTGAACTCGTTGGGTTACATCGTTGACGACAGTGATCAATCCCTCCATGTTACTGAGACGGTCGCGATAAGGGATCTTACTCACCTCAGCATGCCGAATACTACCGTCGGGAAGAATCAGCCGCTCTGGAAACTTTCGCTTTGCGATTCCCGACTGAATGATCTCTTTTTCGCTCTCTTCAAACTCCTTGTAGTTGTCGGGGTACAGCTCCGAAGCATGTCGGCCAGCAACTTCATCAGGGGTTCGGCCAAGGGAATGGGCTGCCGCTTTGTTGCATCGTAGCACATTGTTGTGGTTGTCCTTCATAAAGATCCACGCATCAAGTGAATCGACGATCGTGTCAAGCTCGAAGCGAGCCTGCTCCTGCTGATTGTTCTTTTCTCGCAGGATCGCCTCGAAGGTCAGCACCGAAACGCCAATCACCGCGAGATAAAACTGCAGCAGCGTTGCCTGATCAATGCTGCCTTGAACAGCCGCAAAAGTACCCAAACCTCGCGTCGTACAGAACGCTGCGATGATGGAAAGCAAAAACAAACCAGTTGTGCTGCCAAGATGGTCAGCGCGAAAAATCAATAGGACAAAAAGAGGGACGACCAAGTAAACCAAGGGCCAATTTTGAAAGCCAAAAACATAGACTGAAAGTGCTACTAAAGTGGCTAACGTTCCGACAACTGGGAAATCAAAACGTTTGAAATACAACTTGGGTGGCCAGTTAGCCACGATGCCCAAACAGAAAGCCCCTACCAAAAGCATCCCCACGGCACTGGCGGACCATCGCATGCGAAACGCTTGTGTCCAGGGCTCTGCCGAAAAACCCGTGGTTGTTATTGTCCAAACCAATGCACCCACCATCGTGGACAACAAACAGCCAGCGAATACGAACACCCCTATTGATCGCCAGTCTCCCAAGATCGACTGGGCGATCGTTGCAACGAATCGATGTTCGGGCGTCCTTGGACCGGTAACCTGCTTGCCCTTCCACTTGATCCAGAACCGTGCCACTGACGCTGCGAGAACGGATTCAATGACATTGGCGAAGCAAGACGCTGAAACTTCTCCCAAAGACTGATGATGAAATCCAGTTTCAGATAGCAGATGCGTTATCGCTGCTGTCACGATAATGCGCCACCAAATTGCTATGGGATGAACCAACAATGCGACAACGAAAACGCCAGCAGGCGGCCAATACGCTACGAAATCTGTCGGGAAGGCAAGCCAATGCCCCAGTTCGGCAGCTAGCAGGCAAAGTACGCCAAAGATAAATACTTGTCGCCACCCAAAATCGCGGCGGTCATGATTGGATAAGATCAAAGCCGGATGCCCGATAGAAAGTTGATGGTTCAGAAACTAAGTGGTGATTGTTCGGATCAGAAGTTGTCCCGGCTGAACAAGTGGGAACGAACATGCTTGTTCGGGGCGACCCGTAATGCCGAGAACATTCGGCGCTAATCAAACCAGCCCATTTCTCGAGTGCGGTACTTTGAGGTGAGGATACAGTTTTTGAACGATGCCATGCAGGTTTCTAATCAAAAAACGCAGCTACTTTCGTCTAATCACAGGTCGCAAAGCCAACGTAACCACACGTAACCACACGTAACCACACGTAACCACACGTAACCGCAGACAGCCGGAAAGCCCTGATCTGGTCGCGGATGCGACTGACAGGTCCAACCACTTATTAATGTTGGGCTGGTTTTCGTGTGAGCCGCTGGCCATGAGGCATTCGGCTTTCGTGTGACACCCGGCGGATGACGCCACGAGGTTCACATTCCAAATAGAAACAACGTTTTGCCCTGGGTGAGTCTCCGGCCTACCTCGACGAACAATGCGAGGTCGAAGTACACTGACAACCGTCCTCATTCTCGTTTTCTGATCGTAATCGATGCCAATTCAAGTCAAATGCCAGTGCGGCAAAGCTCTTAAAGTTAAAGATGAACTGGCTGGCAAGGCAGTGAAATGCCCCGGCTGCGCGAAGGTCATCAAGGTTGGTCAGCCGGGCGCGAAAGCCGCCGCACCCGCTGCGAAGAAGACACCCGCCGCTCGACCCGCAGCGCCTGCATCGCCGGCGGAAACGGACTCGTTGGGCGACCTGTTCGACGAAGAGGGTTTCAGCGATCACGTCGCAGCCGTCTGTCCCAACTGCCGCGAAGAGATGGGAGCTGGAACAGTGCTATGCACTAAATGTGGCTTCAATAAAGAGACCGGCGAGCTTCTGCAAGCGCACCGAACCGCTGGCGTAGACATCGACCACGGCACCTTGGCATTGGACAAGGCCGAGGCGGACATGGCGAAAGCCGATCGACTGCAAAAAGAAATGCTGTCCAAGGCCGGTATGCCTTCGTGGATGCTGGCACTAGTGATTTTCGGAATAGGGTCCGCTACTTTGCTTGCGGTGATCGCCGTCAACATGGCGAATCGAACCGAGGAAGGTGCATCGGATTTCAACGCGATGCAAATGTTTTTGCAACTGATCGCTGGTGCGTTCGCGGTGGTATCTGGTGGCGCGATTGTGAAGCTGGGGATTCTGTTCGCAAAGAAAGAGGCGAAGAAGAAAGAGATCATCAAGCTTTCGATTGGCGCAGCCGTCATGGGTGGCATCGCGGTGGCACTGTTGATCGCGTCGAACCGTTAGCAGCTGGCGCTCCGAATCTCTTTCCACTGGCTTCGACTAGAATTTCCAGCGGTATTCCATTCGTGTGCCGTAGACGTCTTCCAACCCACGTCGCCAACCGTGCATCACGTCAAAACGCAGCAGGGTGGCATTGGTGAGATTGAATTGGAAGCGGGAACCGATTGCAAACTGGTCGTCAGGCACGTTTGGATTTGAACTACCATGCGGCGTTTGCCAGGCTGCTTCGACGATCAGCTGCTTGTCCAAGTCATCACCAATCAGATCAACACCGATCGCACCGCCAGCAGTATCCGCACCGGTTGCATCCAGATTTGCGAATCCATTTAGCCCGTCGGTATCAAAGTTCACGCCTGTGTTGCGGAGAATCCCCCCCGAACCGCCGGCTCGCGCGACGCTCTGTGGTCGATCCCAACCGACAAAGAAGTTGGCGTACGGAACGAACGTTAACGGGCTAGCTGTGATCCAGCTGTTTTCAACTAGCAACAGTGCGCCATCGGCAGTTCGATCTGCTTTCGCAGCGTCTTGCCCAGCGTTGACGATCACTCGAACACTATTGCTAAGACGGTCGAAGTAACGGCGTGTATAGCTGAAGGTCGCGTTGTGATAGTCACGGTCATCGTCGTTACGGTCGTTCAGATAGGCGTATCCAGTTTCGATGTAGCCACCGTACGCTTCGATGAACGCGGCAACGCCGAAGACCTGTGCGGCGCTATCTCCGTTGAACGCAGGGCTATTCAGTTGATCGACCGCGGCAAAGAAGGTCGTATCCATATTGGAGATGTTTAACAATCGACTATGCCGGCCGGGAATCGAAAAGGCTGCGCCCGTCACGGCATCTTCCATCCAAATACCATTTTGAAACAGCAGTGGAATCAACCCGATCGTCACTGGTAGCTCGAAAGGTGAAGTGCGATTTTGTGCCGCCCCGAGCATCACGCCCAAATCGCCCTCGAAGAAACCTGTCACGGGGGTGAAATTGATTTCTTCTCGGAACTGAACGTCACCATCGACTAGCTGAAATCGTGTGAACTGGCCATTGTTATCCAGCGGCCCAAAGAACGCGTGCAATCGCTCCGTGTCGGTTAGCTGGAGATCCAAGTCCAGGTTTAAACGATGGGCCCAATTGTCCGTGCGGCCTGCCGCGTTACGACCGCCGATGATCCCAGTCCTGTAGTCGCCGTAAAGGTACATTTTGGGTCGGACCAGGTTCTTCTCACCCCACCAATTCAAGCCCTCCGGTGTGATACCGTCGCTGTACCATTTGCGCGGCCATTCGATCCAAGGACGCTGTGTTGGGACATCGCGTTTGGAGTCGTAGACCCAAGCTTCACGCATGCCGTCGTGGTAGGTCGATGCGGCATCAATTGGCGTGGGCGAAAAGTCGCCGACGTTGTAGCCCGTCCCGTTTGGATTTTCAAAGCATGAATCAGCTGTCGAAGGTCCTTTGCTGGGCGTGTTGCCAAGACCGGGCGTGTTGCCAAGACCGGGCGTGTTGCCAAGACCGGGCGTGCTGCTGAAATCATTCAGGTTCACACCCGACGCGTGTGGAGAGTTGCCCACCAGCGGTGAGTCTATCGCTGGCATTGAGAACGCCATTAGATCGTCTGAGGGGCCGATTCCTTCATGCTGCAACATCAGTACGGCCGCAGGTGTGGCAGCGATACCGTTGTCAGCGAAGAGGGGCGGATCAAGTGGGGTGTTGACCTGAACCGGCGCGCCGCTTGGCTGACCCAGACCATCTGCGACGGCTTTGTTTTGGTTCAATCGATCAAGCGACTGGCCGATTGACTGATCAAATTCGCTTAGGCTAAATCCTGTTTTTGGCGGCGAAATGTCTTCTGCTGAACCACCGACAGACTCCCGAATCGATTGTTCAAATTTCTGAATACTGAATTTGGTCACCGGCGTCTCGCCAGTTGCATTCTCGGCCTTCAATCCATCAATCGGCGGAAGGCCTGTTGGATGTTGGGCAATCAAGTGCGAAGCGAAGCCCGCTGCGGGTAGGACGGCGAGCATCGACAAAATCGCGCGCAAGCGTAATCGCGAACGACGTGATTTTAATTGACGGTTGCCCGTGCCGAATCGTTTGGTCTTGGATGTGTTTTTCATGGTCACTTCACCCAAAACGTGTGGCTGCTAGGGCTGAGCGTCAGAATGCCTTCGTTCATCCGGCGAATCATATCGGGCGTTCCTTTGATCTGACGCATGAAGTAAGTCGGCTCGACCCGACTCCTCATTCGTACGCTCAATCGGTACGGTCCTGGCATCGTCATGGCTGTCGCGGGAATGTTGTATTTGGCAATCCTGTGATCCAGCGGTGCGATCGAGTGGGCTTCCATGCGAATCAGCGGCGGGTGATTGAGCACGCTGACAGGGACGGCTCCGGGGCGGAGGAACGCCAACTGATCAACGCTGAAGTTCACGGGCAGGGCAACCTCGCGATCCGTTCCTCGCAAACCATTGTTGATCAGGAATTTCGTTTGCAAGTTGAATAGGTCTTTGTCTCGCGGAATGTTCCCCAAGGCGACTTCGCGCGAATTCATGTCGGCAAGGTCACCCCGTTTGTCCAGGTAGCCGCTCTCCCAAACTCGTTTGCCTTGTGGATTTATCAGAGCGACGTTAAGCCATAGTTGAGGCTGGGCTCCCAGGGATCCAGTCGGCATGTTGTGCCCATCGCTGATATTGCTGACTTTGAAACCAACTTTTAGACCTCGGTTTCGCGTCGGGCGGCGGTAGTAGATTGGATCGTCGATTTGCAAACCTGCTTTATACGTGCGGATCGCGTTGACCCGCTTGCTTTGTGCTTTGGCCAAGTTTGCATCGACGATTTTTCGGCCATCGATTCGGTCGTCCTTTGTATCCCATGGCGCGGGGAAGGCCATTCCCGGCGGAACGGACTTTTCAAAAGCGGGGGTGCCCCATCCTGCGCGGTAATCAAACTCCATCCACTCACGCGGTTTGAAGCGTTTGGCGTCAGGATTGTGAGGAAAGATGCCTGGATGAGCGATCGAGTAGTTCGGGCCCCAGAATTCGTGGTTTGATCGTTTACGCGGAACGCCGTAGGGCTTGCCGCTGATTTCAGCAACGTGTCCTTCTTCGTAGCCGTCGGCCTTTCCGGGAACTGCGCCCATGTGACATTGCTGGCAAGTGACACCGCGTTTTGCAGCCGGGCCAGCACGGTATTGAGCATGGACGACTTCCAAGTCGATTCCGGGATGCACAGCGACTTGGTGGCACGAAACACAAAGGTCGCTGTTCGTCAGCGGCTCGAAGAACCTAGCACCATTGTGCATCGGTTGCCCCGGACGCTTGTCGTGTGGAGACAACTTCAGCTTTAGTTGCTCTGCATTTGCGATCGCCGCTGCAACGCCCGATCCCGAGCCACCCGAATTGACCGGCTGATGGATATTGCCAGGTTCGATGCGACGATCACCATTGCTACCGACCCAATAATGCTCGTTCACGCGGTGACATGCGATGCACGTGACACCTTCGCGAACAACGGGCGGAGCCTCTAGCAAACTTGCGGTGCGAGGAATCTTCAGCTGAGTACCAACGGGCGAATGACAACGCTGACAGAAGTGCCCAACGGTGCCCTGCGTGTAATCTTGCATCGCTTGTTCGAATCGATTGAACATGGGCGACACGGACGCGTAAGCGTGCGCGCTACCTCGCCATTCTTCGTATTGGCCTGGGTGGCATTTTCGGCATGATTCGGCCGATGGGTAGCAATTTTCTGTCCAGAGATCTTCGTGCGGGTCCTTCTTCTTCGCGTCCTTTTCGTCAGGCGATTCCGCCTTGGGACCAATGTTCGCCAAGGGGTCCAGCGATGCATCTCCACCGCCCAAGAGATCATCTCCACCCAACAAATCGTTGCCACCACCGAGCAAGTCGTCTCCTCCAAGCAGATCATCGCTACCTGCCTGACCAGACGGAGTCTTTTCGCCGGGTTGAGCTTTGGCGATGTGGAATTTCGGCACGCCTTGATGAAATTGTTGAAAGAACAATTCGGGCGAATCGTAGGGGGACACGCCTGGGTGCGGAGGCGCTATCGAGGGCGGCTGCGCAAACGTGATCGCATTGCCAAGCAGTAGACTAATGCCAGCGCAAGCGATCAGAAACGCGGTGTGTCCGAGTTGAGTGTTTGAGACTGGTTTCATTGCTTGCATCGTCGATGGAGGGGGAGACACAATCCCTGTCATCGACACATTACGAGTGGTAAAGGTGGTTGATTACGAGTAACCCGCAAAGTCCGCCTATTCACCCAGAAGCTTGATTTCACGCCGCAGTGGCTCGTTTTGAAAAGCAGAAACGCCGGACAACCCTCACAATGCAAACAGAGGTATTTGGGAGACCCTAACGACGGCGTTGACTTTCACGATTTACACAAACCCCAACGCCGCTTTGCGTATTACCGGGTAGAGTTCTTGCAACCATTAGGTAGCGAGCGCAAATTTCGCGCTCGTGACTTTTGACGAAGCGAATTCCAAGAATATTAAGAGAAGTCACTATGTACGGTGTCGAAGAACACGCGGATTGCGAGCCAAGAAGCTACTACCGGTGTCCGATCGAGTCAGACCAGAGCGCAGCCAAGCTGAAACTTGGTTGGGGGACGGTACGTGCATCCGTCTTGGAAAAGTCAATCAATGGTTACTCGTTGCTAGTGAAGCGTCGCTACGGCAAAAAAATGCGTCTCGGCAAACGCTTCACAATGCAATTCGATGGCACAACAGTTGAGGTGCAAGTTCAGCGAGTTTCGCCTGCCGAGCAGAAAGGTTACTCGAACATCGGACTGTCACTTACAAAGGATTTGACGAAACCAGAATCGGTGAAGTCATCTTGGTGGCCGTCACTCCGTCCCAGCCAAAAGGGCGGCGAAGGAACAGCACAAATCGCATTCGCAGGCTTCGTGCTAGTCCTCTTCTGCGCGATGGCGATGCCAGGCTTGGGCGACAAACTTGGAACGTCCGATCGAATTCAAGACGCTTTTAAGTGGGTGATCAAAACGGCCGACGCCGAAGTCACCTCGCTGGCAAGATAGTCTGACGACTCAGTCTTAACAGCTTAGTTCTGAATACTCAGTTCGGTTTCGTCGTCGTCCGCTTCGTAGCGAAGAACCGAATGAACGTGATACGGATTCAGACGCTCTTCTCCGCCAAGCGGAACTAGATGAATCAAAAACGAACAGCCGACGATCTCTGCATCGCACTTTTCCAATAGTCGGCAGCATGCTTCCATCGTTCCGCCCGTAGCCAGCAAATCATCGACGATGATGACTCTTTGGCCAGGTTTCACACCATCGACGTGCATCTGTAGTTCGTCGGTGCCGTATTCCAGTTCGTACGCAAACGAATGAAAGTCGAACGGCAGTTTTCCCGGTTTTCGGATGGGTACAAATCCTGCACCCAACTCCATCGCAATCGGTGCTGCAAAGATAAACCCGCGAGCTTCCGCGGCAGCAACAATGTCAATCTTCATATCCCGAAAGGGAGCCGCCAGCGCCTTAGCAGCTTGCCCCAAGGCGACCGGATCGATCAGCATCGGAGTAATGTCGCGAAACAGAATGCCCGGCTTGGGATAGTCGGGAATGTCTCGCACGAGTCGGCGTAAGTTGTCGTGAGTGGGGCTAGACATCAGACGTGTATTCCCGGGCTGTTGTGTGATCTTGTAGTTTTACCAGCTCAACAGCGTAAGCGAATCGACGGAGTTCAAATAGAGCTGAGGTCTATCGCAGCAGCGGTGGAAGGGCATCACCGGGGATGATTTTGACATCATCCAAGTCTTGATCGCGAAGCTTATCCATCCGCTTTTTCAGATCTTCGTCGACCTCGTCTTCGCCAAACTTAGGCTCATCGCCAGAATCATCGTCTTCGGGCAGGGCCTCTTCGGTCGGATCGTCCGTTGGGGCAGAAGGCTCCGCAGCGTCTTCCTCTGCTCGACGACCACGCTCCAACTCGTCCTGCGTGACGGCAGCGTCCTTGGGATTCAAAGTTGATGTTTTTGCACCAGCAGGATCAAACAGACTGCCAACTCGGCCAGAGTCGCGAATCGTACGTTCCCAAGCACCGCCGTACGAAGGATACGCCAGGTCCTCTGTGTTGTTGCAAATCCGGCATCCCGACAATGGGGCAACCAGCAGAATCAGCATCATGACTAGCGACAGTCTTGAGCAGACGGTTGAAACCGTGATGGCAGAGGATTGCATAAGAACGAAGGCACTAGGAGAGAATACGTAACGGCACTGCTGACTATCTTGGAGTATCGGTTAGGTGGTTTGGTCGCTTGAGGAAAGATCTGCGGATTGAACAGGCTGTGACGGAATTCGCCAGCGCCAGGTGTTTCACGCATTTCGCAATGGCGATGGAGGCTTCAAAGCGGGAGCAGCCCGGCCGTCTTAGCGAAGTGAACGGCTGATCTTGGAGAATTTTGCAAAAACGTCTCAAGTCAGGCTTTCGCTTGGCCGGCCTTCCGTGCGACAAAATGCCTGCGAAACACTTCTATCCCCCTCTTTGCGAGCCTGCCAAACGTGTCGGATCTTCCCCAAGTTGTCGGAATGCTAGATGCTGTAGTCCTTCCGTTACTTGGTATTTGGTCGCTCATCTGGAGCAAGATCTGCCAAGGTGAATCCCGGCGGCGAGCAGAGCGACAGTTTCTATTGGTGCTTGTGGTGATTACGATCGTCACGCTGCGAACCGTCATTAATTGCGATGACGTATGGCTGGTTCATACGCTGACATTGGCGATGATGATCGTCGGTGCTCTGGCCGTTCCCGATCCGGATGCGTCGGTCGCAATCTAGCCGACTCGATTTCCATTCTTGATCCCGATGCCAAGCACCTCTTCCGACGCCAATTCAGAATCAGGCTCTATCCCGACCGTTCAGGTTGTGCCAGGTGGCCCCGTGATTGGCACGATTCAACCGCCCGGCAGCAAAAGTCTGACAAATCGTGCCCTCGTCTGTGCAGCTTACGCAAGCGGACCATCGGTGCTGCGTGGTGCTTTGCGCAGCGAAGACACCGAAGTCATGATCGAAGCCCTGCAGTCTGTGGGTGTCAGCGTTGAAGTATCCGATGGCGGTACCGTTCTGACCGTTTCGACGGAGCAACGCCGTGAGCTGCTAGCTTCGGATCATCGTTTGGATCTTTACATCGCAAACAGCGGAACCACGGTGCGCTTCCTGACCGCTGCATTGTCGGCCGCCGGCGGACACTACCTTTTGCACGGTGTGGATCGCATGCACCAGCGCCCGATTGCTGACTTAGTTGATGCACTGGAGCCTATTCAGTCGGGAAGTATTTCAGCGCAGTCGCCTGCAGGTTGCCCACCTGTGCTGATTCAGTCTGATGGATGGGCTGGGCGTCAGATAGCTGTCGCGGGATCAGTCAGCAGTCAATACTTGAGCGGCCTTATGATGGCGGCGCCCATTGGGTTGGAAAGTGAATCAGATGATTTCCAACAAGAACCAACGACGATTCGTGTGCAAGGTGAACTGGTATCGGTGCCGTACGTCGAAATGACGGCGAAGGTCATGCGTTCTTTCGGCGCGGAAGTATCGCTTCATCGCGACGATTTGCCTGAAGAAGTCTCGTTGGACATCGCCGTATCCGATCGATCTTATCAAGGCCAGAATTACTCCATCGAACCAGACGCATCGGCAGCAAGCTACTTCTGGGCCGCCGCTGCGATCTCCGGCGGTGACGTGACGGTGACCGGATTGCACCGTGATGCGATGCAAGGAGATGTCGGATTCTGTGACGTTTTGGAACAGATGGGATGCGAAGTCATTCACACGAACGAGTCGATTCAAGTGAGAGGGCGTCCACTTCAGGGGATCGATGTCAACATGAATGCGATCAGTGACACAGTTCAAACGCTCGCTGTCGTCGCGCTATTCGCCAATGGCCCCACCCGCGTACGTGGTGTAGCTCACAATCGCTTTAAGGAAACCGACCGCATCGGCGATCTCGCAACGGAGTTGCGCAAACTGGGGACGCAGATTCTGGAGCACGAAGACGGCCTGACAATCCACCCGATTGATGACGTCGCCTCTTTCAAAGGGGCTACCCTGCAGACCTATCACGATCACCGAATGGCAATGAGTCTTTCGCTGGCAGGCTTGCGTCTAGAAGGCGTCAAAATCTGTGATCCGGCCTGCACCGGAAAAACTTATCCAGAGTATTTTGCTGACCTAGAACGACTGCTTGGACGTGCTCATCGTTGGGCATAGGGATCGCGTTCCGTAGACGGAGTAGCTTTAACTGGCGCAATGTTGCAGGCGAAGCGGATCAGTTCGCACGAAGCGGATTAAATGGTGCCGTTGAGCCACCGTTTGCGGATCGTCGCAACGGATTGACGGGCTGCTTTCGGCTCGCGATTTGCGGCGCAGCGA
>CAYUGI010000023.1:0-27148 GCA_964444105.1 uncultured Pirellulaceae bacterium | reverse complement strand
GGTGGAGCAACTTGGGGTGGAGCGATCTTCTTCCTGGCGACTTTGGGTTCAGGAGCTTTGATGTTTGATTCTGGAATGATGCGCGAGCGTGAACGCCGCTTAGGTGGAGGCGATGGTGACTTGGGGGCCGCCTTCGCCGCTTGCTGGTTGGCGAAGTCAGTGCGAATCGTATCAAGCGTTTGCTGGTCTTCGGCATCAAGTGGCGAAGTCTGTGCAAGCATGGTGTCGGTTTCCTTGGCTTGAAGCCTGACGTTTTCGTAGAGGCTTGCGATACTCTCTTTGATCAAGGGAAACACGGTCGGCGGCGAAAGAATGACAGGAAGGATTTCACCATCATTCATCAAGTGGGCGAACGAGAATTTTCGACCGTGAAGTGGCCGATCAATCAAACCACTCTCTTCGACAGCCTTGATACCAAAGGCAGCAAAGCCGCCGCGACCAGCGACAACCAGACCGTGAGCGCCAGATTTGAGTCCATTGATTTGGAATTGGCCCAGTCCGTTTGCAGTCGTTTTCCCGACAGGTTTTCCATCTTTGTAGACAACAATCAAAGTGCCCTCGACTCCGCTGTAACGTGAGATCGCTTTGATGACCGACGTTAGCTTTCCACGAAGCGCGCCCCCTTTGCCAAGCTGAACAATGTTCTCGGCACCAGGTGTCGTCAATTGTTCGATGACCATCTTTCGGTCGACGAGATTAGGAACGATGAAAGGAAACTCCGGAAAGTTGTTCTTAACGACAGGACGGATTTCCTGTTCTATCACCGGAATCATCATCAAGACTGTCGTGCTATTGGGACTCGAATCTTCAAAGTCCAGTTGGAAAAGATCATCCGCAACGTCTGTATCGACAGCTTGGGTCGTTTCGCGACATGCGATCACAATCGTGCCGTAAGCCACATCGTTTGCCGCGACGACAACATAAAGCCCTTTCTCTGCGTCGCGAACAGTTGCGATACCATTTTCGTCGATCGCCAGTTGGTGACGCTCTTGATTCGGATCGATTACCTCAACGTTGCAGCGGCTAATCGAGTCCCGGATCGAATCGACGAGCGTATCGATCTTGATTGTGAATGATCGCTTCTCCGGCGTGACGCTTACGACCTGATCGGCAGGAAAGCGTCGCGATTGCTTGACGTCGTCGGACGAGTTTCCTGGGTCCGCATGGCAAAGCGGCATCATTGAGACGCACAACAACATGACGGCAACTATCGTCTTG
Source organism: uncultured Pirellulaceae bacterium (assembly GCA_964444105.1). Taxonomy (GTDB): domain Bacteria; phylum Planctomycetota; class Planctomycetia; order Pirellulales; family Pirellulaceae; genus K23-9. The sequence continues at coordinate 25,930 of CAYUGI010000023.1, read as the reverse complement.
ATCGGATGTATTGACATGGTCGTTTGTCCAGGCGGATGGGTGGCCGTGATTCAGCAAATGTCTGCCATTTGCAAAGGCTGCTGGCGACTCATGCTGGACTGAGTGTTGGCAATCGTCTTGATTGGAAGTCTTGTAGAGCAACAGAAAGTCACTGAATCGACGTACGCAACGGCTGCGAACCGACGTTCGGTGGACTGCCCTTTGGAAACCTACGCGACGGACGAGGTTGTGGCCGCGAAATTGCGATTGCAAAAGCAGAGAAGGCGCTCAGCCGCGTGCGATCGGATGGAGCGTGCGGGTCGAGGCCATTGCAAAAAATTCACTCAAGTCTGACCAATGGCAGCTTGATCGATTCGTGAGCCGTGCGTTCGATGCTTGTTCAAGGGGCCTCCGCTATTGGACCGTAACCAACTGCCCGTTGATCTCTGCGATGGCTTGCTGCGCTTGTGCGAGTGCCTCTATCGCGCTAAGCCGCGTTTTGAACAGCGATCGTTGTGCAGTAAGCAATTCCAGATAGTTGGTTTCACCAGCACGAAACGCGTCCATTGACAACTGAAAGGATTCATTCGCTAGCGGCAGAACCGTTTGACGAAGTCTTTGGTATCGCTGCTTTGCGACTTGGTAACGTGCGACGGCGTCAGCCAAACGACGCGAAAGATCCAGTTCGATCTGACTAAGCGACGCATCCGCAACTGCGATTTTCGCTCGCGCCGAGTGAATGTTGCCTTGGTTGCGATTGCGAATTGGCAGCGGGACACTGACGCCAAGCGATGCAAAGGTGTCATCGGTTGCTGTATCGACGCCAAGTCCAAACTGTGCGGTCACGTCTGGTATGTTTTGAGCGCAGGTCAAATGCAGGGTCTGTTGGGCCTGCTGCAGTTGCGAGCCTGCTGCCGCCAACTCGGGGCTGGTCGCCAATAGTTCTGAAAGCAATGATTCCCAAGGTGCGTCGGACAGATCATCCGAGACGGCACCGGACAGACGCTGATCCGGCAGGACCGCAATGGACACGGACGCTGCAAGTTCGCGTCGAGCGCCGGTTAATTCCAAATGTGCATTGTCCGAGGTCAACTTTGCCCGCTGAGCCTCCACCTTCGCTTGCAGCAACGCAACGCGGCTTACCTCTCCCGCTTCAACAAGCTCAGAAACGGTCTGAACCGATTGATCTGCCAAGGATTGGATTTGCAGCGATAGATCGACGCGTTGCTGTTCCAGCAAAGCTTGGGCAAACTTGACTTGGACTTCTGTGCGAACTTGAAGGGTCCGACGTGCCAGCTCAGACTGCTGTTGGTTGACGACGTGCGTTTGCACTTGTTGTCCGATTGCCAATTTGTCGCCCGTTACAAAACGCTGTGACACACTGACGGAGTGAATCCCCGATGAGCCATCGTTTCCAATCTCCTGGCTTTGGTACTGCAGCGTTGGGTTGTAGGGGAGCCCTGCTTGCAAGCGTTTCCCCTTGGCCACATCAATTCGGGAACGGTATTTTGACAGGGAAGGATGCTGTGCGATCGCGATCGATTCGAGCTGTTCCAAAGAAATTGCCTGTGATTGATCCGGATCCTGAGGCTTGACGGTCTCGCTTGAAATGACGAATTCGTCAGCGGGCTCGTCTGCGATTTTTTTGCCTTCTTCAAACTTGCCCGCTTCGCCGTCTAGCTCAGTTCGACCGTCAGACTTTCCGGCGACCCCTTGCTTGACGGTCTTCGCTTGCTCTGAAGCAGGCTTTGCATGGGCACGAAAAATGGTTTCCCAGTTGATATTCTCCTGGCGGTCCTCTTTATGGACAATATCTACATCGGCCGCATTTGATTTTGCTCTATTTGATTGTACTCGGTCACTCGGTTCGAGTAGCAAATGCTGAGCTGTCGGAAGCGGCGTTGTCGCCCAGTCGACGCCTCGACCTGGGGACTTACAGCCAGTGAACGTTGTAGAAATGCAAGTGATGACAAGGTTCAGTGTCACCCAAAATCGCATCTGATTTCGTCGTCTTCGGCGACGACACGACTCCAAGCGAGGGCGAGCTGGGTAGAACATATCGATCTATTCGACCCGCCTGACCGGTTGTGGCCATTCAGTCCAGCCCATTACTACCTAACTGCGTAGCCCGCAAAGCTTCACAGCACGCGATGGCGGAGAAAGCAACGTCGTCAAATTGAATCCAAGCGTCGTCACATTGACGCCTTTGTCGCAGACGCATTGCGCCACCAGAGCACTTGTTTCCGCCAAATAGCGGTCGACTGTTTGCAGACGAGTCGGTGGCACGCTGTTAGCAGTCAGTGGGAGCTTGCTTGCCAATTTTGAAAAACACTGTTATTGCATCGCTGTTGTCGGGTTCATTTTGATCCTTCCCCGCTGACATCCGTTAGGATGTCTAGGAAGGCTGGTATTGCGAGACGAAAGCACTCCAACGCGTGGTAATCTGCCTGCACCGGCGGAACCGATTCTTGCAAGGCAAACTAGATGTTCGATTCACCTGCCTTTTCTTCGCGGCAATTTCCCCAAGGTACGATCATGAAGTGTCTCTTTCTTCCGTTCACTGCGGGTTTCCTTGCACTTGCCGGAATGTTTGCGGCGGATGCGGCGTCCCCGGAAATGGTCAAGCAAGGACGTGAATTGTTTGAGCGCGAATGGACCACTCGCAATCCAAGCATGGGTAGCGATGGATTGGGACCTTTGTTCAACGGTAAGTCGTGCGTCGCTTGCCACAACCAAGGCGGCATCGGCGGGGCTGGCGATGCGAAGTTCAATGCGAAGACTTTTGGTATCGAGGAACTGAAAATCACGGGAGGTCAAGTCACTGACGATGTCGTTGCAGCAGCGGTACGAGAATTTAGCCCTGGTTTCGTCGACTCTACCGGCGGAATCGTCGACACATTTGCCGTTCAACATCATGGAGGGACAAGTGAGTTTGCTCATACTCGAAAATTGCTTTCCGACAACTCTCTCGCTGAATTCACCGAATCCGGTGGCCCCGTTTCGGCAGCGGAAGTGCGCTATGCGAATTCAACACCAATTTTGTACCGTTCTAAGTTAGGTCAGTACGAGGTATTCATTCGCGCGCGATTGTTTCAACGCAACACAACACCACTGTTTGGTGCCGGCCTGATTGATCGCGTTGATGGGAAAGTTCTCGAGACCCTTGCAAGACTTCAAGAGCGTAACCCGGAGATCAGTGGTCGCGTTTCAACCCTTCCCGACGGACGGTTTGGTCGCTTTGGCTGGCGGGGCAATATCGCCACATTGCTAGAGTTCAATGACAACGCGTGCGCAGCCGAGGTCGGATTAGAAACGAATCGTATTTCGCAGCCTGCTGATCCGACGTATTCCAATTACCGCAATCCGGCTGCCGATATCAGCGACGAGCAAATTCAGAAGATGACGGCTTTTGTCGCATCGCTGCCCGCTCCCAAACGCGAGCTTCCCGACAACTTCTCTCATCGGAAAGCTGTACTTCATGGCGAAAAATTGTTTGCTTCGGTGGGTTGCGCTGCTTGCCATGTTCCCAATGTTGGGCCCGCTGAAGGGCTCTACAGTGATTTGTTGCTTCACGACATGGGGAAAGCCAGCATCGACCTGAACCCGGCCGAACCGTACATCTATCAAGTACAGCCCGTCGCCAGCTATTCCGTCCGCACCCATGAGTCGATTGCCCAGGAGAAGGAAGCAGCAAGGCGGGCGGCCTACTATGGACGTAGGTCGAGTATTCGAGTTTCTTCATCGAACCGATACCGGAAGCCTAGGACGACATCATTCAAGTATGAGCCACCAACACGGACTCTTGACTACATCCGCTACGTTTCGACCGGATCAAATTGGCGTGTTGCCGAACGATATCGAGCACAGAAAATGGATGGGTCATTGGTGGAGCAGTTTGCGTTCAACAAGCAAGAAGCAGAAAAGAGAGATCGTTCCGATCACGTAAAGTCCCAAGTCCAGCGTGTTCGAGTGACTCGGAAAAGTGGCTTGAAACTTTTCACCAAAGGAACCAACGTCGCTCAGGAATGGCGCACGCCGCCGCTTTGGGGAGTGCGTGATTCGGCACCCTACATGCACGATGGACGCGCCGAGACCTTACTCGAAGCGATCACGCTACACGGAGGCGAAAGCGCTGCGACTCGGGATCGATTCCTCAACTTGCCCGTGCTAGACCGCCATGCGATTATCGCCTTTCTCAATACCATGGTAGCACCACAGATGGAGCCACAACCAGCGAGTTGATCGGGACATGGCGGGTCCGCGGTTCCGCCCACGCTAGAAACGCCCGTTGCTCGTGATAGCGAATCACAATCTGTTGATGCCAACGAAAGACAACAAACCGTTGTCAGCCGAGGCAAATGGAAAACGAGTCCCTGGTGACCAAATGCGCACAGGCGCTCTCCAGCATTTTCCCTATTCGCGTGCCACTTCCGTCATCGTTCCGAATTTTTTAGCCGTCACGTGATCGACTAAACCGCCAACGGTCACCATGTAGCCACCGTTGCCTGGGCAGCTTGCCTCGAACGCAAGCACATGATCGGCATCACTTTTTCCGTCGTTAGCAAACGTTGCTTTCCAAAAGACGACGATGTCCAATTCGGCAAGACGCTTTTTCAATTCGTTCGCCACCTCATCATCCACCTTTTTTGTCTCGTCGATGTACGCTGTGAATGTCTCCAAATCTGCTGGAGATGCTTTTTTGTCCGCAGCATAGGCGTGATAAAGCACACCAAGACGGTCCAAGCACTGGCGACGCATCGCAACCTCCGCCTCACGTTCGCTGTTGCATCCCACTGACATCAGCAAGAGAACCAATATGATCGATGCGGCGCGACGGGATATCGTTCGTGGATGGCTCATGTCGTAACTCAATCAGGGATCGGAGTGTCGGGATTGGTTAGCTTAGATTCTGAGTGATCTGATATGCTAGAGGCTCTAATCTAAAAGGTGGGTATTTAGTTCCCAGTTCTGATCGCGGGCCAATAGACAGTGACTGATCCTTTCGACCAACAAACGCCCCAGCCTGACTCGCGATCCGGTAATGCGAGCCAGAACAAACCGCGATGGAAACCTCTTAAGCGTCCCTTGGTCAGCAGGTTGATCGGCATGGAGACCGAGTATGCGACGCTAGTGGCAACAGAGGACCCAACCGGAGACCTTGAGCTGCCCTCGTCACACTCAATCTACCTGGCGATTTGTGATGCGATCCGCAAAGACCAACCGACCGGAGCAGGAATTTACGACACCGAGCAAATGTTCCTTGCCAGTGGTGGCGCCGTCACCTTCGAATCGCACCCCACTCTCCACGCGCTACCGGGCGGATTGATTGAGATCGCGACCCCCGAAGTACGCAGCCCAGACGAATTGCTTGCGTGTCAGAGATCCATCGACGCGTTGATTGCTGATGCGGCCCAGAACGTGCAGCTTGACGTGGACCTTCGCGTTTTGAAAAACAGCACTGACGCATTTGGGCATGTTTACGGGTGTCAGGAAAACTATGAAGCCGTTGTCGCTCGCGGGATATGGCTGCCAATTTACTGGCTTTTCGTCGCCGCTTTATGGGTCGTTCAAATCGCCTGTCTGATCGCGTCCTTGCCGGTGTTGGCAGGACTGTACGTCGCAGGTGCACTTTATCGATTGCGTTCGGGAAAAAGGAAAACCTCCCAATCAAGCCAAGACGATTCTGATTCTTTGGACGACGCTTTTCAGGAGGCCCCCGGCTGGATTACGGGATTAGTGGTCGTGCTCTTTCGTGTGATCCATTTCCCAACCGTGCTGATTCTAAAGTTCTTGGTCAAATACGTTGCGTTTCGCCAGCAGCGAAAATACCTCAACGCTTTTCTCTACTCGCGTGTCGCTTTGTGCGGATCGGGTGTCCTTAATCTCGATGGCTGTTTTCATTTGAGTGCCAAAGCGATGGCGATCGATACGAATTCGGACCTGGGTGGGTTTCGTGGTGAACGGCCAGTCTTCGTACACGGTCACTGGCTAACACAGTTCTGTGCGAAATCGTTTCTTTCACTGTCGTCAACCAGAAGCATGTTTCGCCGGCATCAACGGTTGCAAATTGGGCTTTCCGATTCAAACATGTCTGACTTGGCCGAGTTTGCCAAAGTGGGCTCAACTTCTTTGTTGCTCGACATGATCGAAGCAGGCGCAACCGAAGGGCTACCGACGGTATCACGCAGCATTAAGCCGCTTCTCCATTTGACAAGCGATTGGAATCTTGTGGCGCGAATCCAGACCAGCCAAGGAAAGCTCTCCGCGCTAGAAATTCAAAATAAATACTTGCGTGCGGCCAGGCAATTCGTCCACCAAGTTGACGTCTCCCAGCAAGGAGAGGCTCCGCTGGTACTACAACGATGGGGCAAATTGTATGACGCGGTTCATGCGTTCCGGCGCGACGCCAGCGAAGTCAAGCCATCGCTGGGGCAAGTTGACTGGCTAACAAAGCGCTGGCTGATGGGGCAACTCGGTGACGAAGGTGATTGGTCGCGCCGCAAGAAGATTGACTTGCGATACCACGAACTTTCGCGCGAGGGATATTACTATCAGCTCGCTCAAAACGATCCGCAGCTGAGATTGATCTCACCCCAGCGCATTGAGCGGCGTCGCCGTCTTCCCCCACCCGACTCACCCGCAGCGCGTCGCGGCTGGTTGATTCGAGAATTTTCTTCCAGCGACGAACATCCCCAATTCGACTGGAGCCACGCCATGATAGGCAAGGGCACCAATCGACGTCGAATCGAGTTCCAGCAGGACCCTACCTAGTTCGCCAACGCGTACCGAAAGAAGAACGCGTACCGAAAGAAGACGGGGCGTTGACGACGCCGATTCAATCCCCGAAACTCTGCCCTTCTGCAAACACCACAAAAGCGGCCGTGGCGGAATTGGCAGACGCGCTAGGTTGAGGGCCTAGTGGGAGATAATCCCGTGGAGGTTCGAATCCTCTCGGCCGTACTCGATGAACCCCGTGATTCACGGGGTTTTTTCGTGTCTGGATCGAAACGACGATCGCGTCCAAGCTTGCTGGAATGGTCAGAGATGGTCCCTGATTTACTAGCGCAACGAATGGCCACGCCGCTGGCCGGTTGATCATTTCGATCTGAGCCACTGTGCAATCAAGCGGCCAGCAAGGATAACTGCCAGAGTCGCTTCGGTGATCATCATCTGAATGCCGTAATGAGCGGTGTCCCAGTAGCTGACGGGACTGCTGAATCGGTAAGTCCAATTCAGCGGCCAAAACACCAGTGGTCCATCGTCATGATGAACTGGAATGTCGACTAACGTATGCAGCAAACAAGATGCGAAGAACCATGTCCACCACGACTGAGCAAACGCACCCGGTTCCAAACGCTGATACAGAAATACTAACACGACGACCAGCACCAAGGGTGAATGCAATACATTGTGCAGCGTGATCCAAATCGGGTCGTTGTAAAATAGATTCCCAAAGACGTGTCGCTGAACTTCGTCCGCTGGCATTCCTTTGACGAACCGGAACCACGCAATTCCGCCGATTGAGAGCGCGTACAAAGGCAAGTCGGGAGCGACGGCCCCCAAAAGCACCGCGCTCGATGGAGCATTGGCCTCTGGGATCGACTTGGCGACTGTCCAGTTGATGAGCAAATGTGTCGGTGTATTCACGCGTCTAACGTCTCTCGAATGACAATGAAATAACTGAGTCATGGCCGAAGTATTTGACAGACCGGCAAAGCCTTGCTGACGGCGTCAGTCACCAAATACTCAAGGACGCTGATTCTAAGGCTGTTGGCCAACGCAAGTAAACGAATGCTACGCCAATCCCAAGTTTGCTTCCTTCTTTCATCGCCTGTTTTGCTGGGCACGACTGGGTAACACGTTGACGATTGTCATCCAGCCGAGTGTCTCGTTGGCAGAAAACAAAACAGTGAACCGCCGTCAGTCTGGATCTGCAAAGCGTGCATGCAAAGCCTGTGCTACATTGCGGATGTTGTTTTGACGCACTTACTACCTTTGGTTTTGAGATCGTGAAATGCGTGCTGCCGGGATTTTCGCTTGGTCGATCCTTTCGCTGTTTGGGACCGAAGTTACGGCGACCGCTGCGGAGTTTGCGGAATTGCGGATCAAGGTGACGGATGAATTTGGACGCGCACTCTCAGGAGCCCAGGCCAATCCAACTGTGATGACACTTGGCAATGGAATCACGACCACCACCAATTTTGACGCGGCTGAGTCTGATAAGCAGGGAATCGCGATCCTGCGGATTCCGGCTGAAATCGACGTCGACGGGGAAACGTCCACGCCTGTAAGGGTCGTCGGTACGGTCAAACGTATCGGCTACACGATGAATGTATTTCGGCAAGAACTCGGTAACGCCAAGGCACTGGTGGTATTAGCGAAAGAGACGTCGCTGCAGGTGTCCGCGGTCGATGCGAACAGTCAGCCGCTGGGTGATTTTGGGTTGGTGATGACTGGCGACGATACGGATTATCGTCGCAGCAAGCTGATCGCGGAACTTGACCCGCAGGGGAATGCGGTGGTCCTGGGAATGGGCATGGGACCGCGGCAAGCCTTGCTGGTGTGTCCCAGGAAAGACGGCCGGCATTTGTTCAGTTCGGTGCAGTCGCTGAATTTCGCGGACGCCCAAGATATTCGTCTTCGCAGCGTGCCACTGAAAGTTGGCAAGTCGCTTCGGGGTAGAATTTCGGGTATCGCTCAGCGCCCCATCGAAGGCGGTTTTGTTGTGGTCTGTTGCCAATTGAAATCGCGTCGTCAAATTCCAGTACAGCAGCGTCTGCATTGGTTTGATGCCACGACGATTAAGCCTGACGGTTCGTACCGATTTGAATCACTTCCCGATTGCGAAACCATCCAATTGGCCGCGACTTGCCAAGGAGCTGGGATGCGAATCGATGGCCGCGATGGGAATACCCATATCGGTATCGAGTTCTCGCCGCAGTGGACAGCTAACCCGGGTGCTAGGAATCAGGGCGTGGCCGCTGCGACTCATGACATTGAAATGGTTGCGACATGCTCAGCTATTGTCCGGGTTGTGGATCGAGATGGTAAGCCGGTTCCGGGAGCTGGCGTTCGGGTTTGGCCGCCGGTTATTTGGAAGAATGGCGTTGGTTTGATGGGGTTGTCGCCGCTGCGAACCGTTGCTGACTTGGCAATGATGCCGGGAATCAACAATCCAGCACTCCGCAAGTTTGAATGGGACAACCAAGACCGAAGCGGCATTACTGACGATGATGGACAACTGCGATTGACGGGTCTTGCACGCGATCATCCGTTGCGGCTGTTGGCGCAATCGCCAGGCAGCAAGCAGGTGGCGACAGAATCCAAGACGATCGATCATGACAATCAGGAAATCGAAGTGATCGTGGATCGCTGAACGTCGATTGCGGACACCATTCAATCGGCTAGCCGATTTTTGATCAGTGTCTAACGGCCAAGGCGTCTAACGGCCAAGACGTTTAATGGTCAAGGCATCTAATGGCCCAGGCGTCTCAGCTCAATCTTACGAAACTCTAAGAGTCCGTTTTCGCCTTGGATACCGATGTGACCTTCGCGATTCTTGATGTTGGTGGCGGTAGTGATCGTGGTACCGTTGAGTTTTACTTCAAGAGTTTCTTCTTTCGCGGTGATTGCAAACGATTGCCAATCGCCGACGGGTTTGTAGGCCTTCTTGAGTGCCTTCAAATCGGATTCGTGTTCGAAAGGTGGTGCTCCGTAGGGGAGCATGGTCGCTAGCGGTTTGCCGGTCAGGCTGTCCATGCACTGGACTTGGTATCCGTTGTCAGGCCAGCCGTTCTTGTCCTTCTTGCTGGTGGGGCCGGTGCGGACGAAGATGCCGCTGTTGGCCGTTTCTTCTAAGAATCGGAATTCGATGACCAGTGTGAAGTCTGCATAGGTCTCGTCCGACCGCAGCCAACCGGTGCCGCCGTCAAGCTTCAAGATACCGTCCTGCACCGAAAAGCGTCCACCATTTTGGATGCTCCAGCCTTCCAGATTCCAGCCGTTGAAGAGTTTTACGGCAATCGGTTTGTCGTGGTCTGATTTTGATTTGGTCGCGTACGGGTCGATGCGCTCGGGCGGTTCTTCGGTTGGCTTGATTCCATGACGCGCGAGGGCCGCGCTGAAGGCGGCCATGGTTTCGACTGACGGTTTGAAATTGCCTGGACGGTAACCAGCGGCGATAAGGTACGGCGTGGAACCGCGCTTGTTGCGTTTGTGCCAGACGTTGACGTCGGCATCCTGACTGTCAAGAAAGGTGATGACGCGGGGCAAATTCTTGTAGGCTGCGCCATGCATTGCGGTTTCGCCGCTGCGGTTGACTGCGTCTATGTCGACTCCCAGTTCCAGTAAGTACTCTGCCGTGGCCAGGATCTCCGACTCGGTTCCTGCCGACAGATCCGCCAACTTCCTGCCAATCCCGGTTGCCGCCATCAACGCCGTGCTGCCGTCTTTGGCGGGAATCAATGGGTCGGCGCCAAGTTTGACTAACGCACGCATCATGGGCACGTCCGCGGTCCAGGCTGCGAGGTAAAACGGCGTTGCACCGGGCCAATGAGCCTTCCCTCCCTTGAGCTGCACATTGACGTCTGCACCGTGCTTGACCAGCGTTTCTGCCATCTGCAGGCTGCTGATAGCACCGGATCCATCTGGCGGTGGCAGATCATCTGGGCCGTCGCCGCCATTGGGTTTGCGTACCCAAGAAAGGATGTGCAGTGGGCTGTAGCCGGTTCGCATCTCGTTTGGATCTGCACCGGCTTCCAAAAGAGAAGCAGCGAGGGCGAAGTGTCCGTTTTCGATTGCCATCGTCAGCGGTGTCGATCGTTTGGGCAGACGACCGGTCTTCGGATCGGCTGGTACGTTAACATCGACACCCGCTTTTAGAAGTGCGTGGACGACGTCGTGATGACCATTGCGTGCGGCAAACAGAATGGGGGTAAATCCTGAATTCAGTTTGGCTTGCAGATTCGCTTCCGCGTCAATCAACAGCTTGACGACTGCAAGATTGCCTTCGGCGGCGGCCCACATCAGGGCAGTCTGCTTTCGAGGACCGGTCGCGTTTACGTCAGCGCCATTGCCTAACAGTACTTTGACGGCATGTGGCGTGCCGGTTCGCGCCGCCGTCATCAGCGACGTCTCATCCTCGTCGAATGTGGCGTTAGCGTCGGCTCCAGCATCCAAAAGCAATTCGACCAATTCGCCGTTGCCGTTTTGGCAAGCAGAATACAGTGGCGTGACTCCGTATCTATTTTCGATGTTTGTCTTAGCGCCAGCATTGAGCAACTTGCGGGCGGCTTGAATGTCATCGTGATGCGCCGCCCAGTGCAACGCTGTCATCCCATCGACCTGAGTCGCGTTGACGTCGGTTTGCTTTTCGAGCTGTGCTTGGAACGCTGCTTTGTCCTTTCTTTCGACGGCATCCGCCAATGGTGAATCGGCCGACGCGAATGTTGGAAGTAGCAAGGTGGCAAGGAGCAATGCCAAAGAAATAGCAGCGATCGGTTTGCCGATGCTTTCTCTACTCTCCCTCCGGGGGAGTCTGACGCGGGCGCGGCCGGAGAGGGCAATGCGTTTGGCCATCCCGATAAAGCCCCACCCGGCCGCTACTGCGTCCGACCTCCCCTCAGGGAGGTTAAGTTGGTGGGCTGGGAGAGTGCAATCTGAGTTCGCCGCGACATCGGTGGTTGAATGTTTCATCAGATCGTTAGTGGCTCGCCCAGTTGGTCAACGACACCCGTGCTGTCGCCGAACTTGTCCATCGGCACGCCGACTTTGTTTAGCAGCGTGAGGTGGAGATTGGCCAGAGGCGTCGGTTCATCGAATTTGATGTGTCGTCCGCCTTTCATGTTTCCGGCGGCGCCACCGGCAACGATGATCGGCAACTTGGTGTGATCGTGAAGGTTCGGGTTGCCAATGCCAGAACCGTACAGAAACAGCGAATGATCCAACAGCGAACCATTCCCTTCCTTGGTGTTCTTCAGCTTTTCCAAGAACTCAGCAAAGAGTGAGACGTGGAACTGATTGATTTTGGCCAGCCGTGCGATTTTGTCTGGGTTGTTGCCGTGGTGCGACAGCGGATGGTGCGGATCTGAAACCCCGATTTCTGGGTACGTGCGATTACTCGTTTCGCGAGCCAGCTGGAACGAAGTGACACGCGTCGCGTCTGCTTGCATGGCGAGCACTTGAAGATCGAACATCAACCGCGCGTGATCGGCAAACGCGGCCGGTACACCCAAGGGTCGATCCAGATCGGGCAGCTCGATGTCTTTGGCTTGAGCCTCGGAAGCCTGGATGCGCCGTTCGACTTCGCGTACAGAATCAAGGTACTGGGAAACCTTTTCGCGGTCAGCCGGTCCAAGCTCGCGCTTCAAACTGGTGATCTCTTCGCCAACCCAATCCAGCAAGCTGGCACGCCGGCGAAGTGACTTTTTCCTCTGCTCACTCGTGCCGCCTTCGCCGAACAACATCTCGAATATGATTCGCGGATGCGCTTCGGATGGGAGCGGCGTGGTTGGAGACGACCAAGAGAGGTTGTTCTGGTAAACGCACGCGTAACCGTTGTCACATTGGCCGACAACCTTCAGTAGGTCCATCGCCATCTCCAGCGAAGGCAACTGGGTTTCCTGTCCAATGTGCTGGGCAGCAATCTGGTCAGCTGTCGTACCCAGGAAGTAGTCAGTGCTCTCGGTGACTTTCGCTTTCGCACAACTAAGGAACGCGGAATTGGAAGTCGCGTGCGAGCCCGGGTAGGCTGGCGCGAGTTCCATGTTGGAGACAACGGTGATGTCTTGTTTCACCGGTTCAAGCGAACTGAGGATGGGTGAGAGTTCATCCAGTTTTTCGCCGCCTTTGGGAATCCAACGGCTGTTATCGCAGCCCATTGGCATAAAGACATAACCAAGTCGACGCACCGGTTTGGCAGGTGTCTTTTCGGTAGCCGTCGCCGCCGGAATCATCGCGTCGAGCAAAGGCAGAGCCAGCGTGGCTCCGGCTCCTCGGAGTAGGGTTCGACGCGGAAGGGCTTTTCTGGTGAAGTTCATAAAGCGGCACGCATTCTAAATGGGACACTGCTGACAATGGCTACAATGATTGATGACATGCGATAATTGCCCGCCTCAGAATCGGAAACGATTTTTCGGACCGCCGCCCCATCATAGGGTTCGACGCCCCGTCCGAGGGCGAATGTCATCAGCTTTTCGGTAAACGTGGAGACGAAGAGCTCTGGTCGCTGAAGCAATCCACGTTCCAGGCCATCGATTCCAACGAAGTTTTGGCCATCAGGCAACCCGCCGCTGACGTCCAACTCGCGACCGTCAACATGAGTTCGCCAACGACCGATCGCGTCATAGTTTTCGAGAGCGAATCCAACCGGGTCCATCAAATTGTGACACGAAGCACAGGCGGGATTCGCGCGGTGTTCGCTTAATCGTTCACGCATTGGCAGAGTCTGATCAACGCTGTTGTCTTCCAGAGGTGGAACATCATTGGGCGGCGGAGGTGCGGGCGTGCCGACGATGTTTTCCAAAATCCAGTTGCCGCGAATGACGGGTGACGTACGCGTGGCGTAAGACGTGACGGTCAGAATGCTGCCATGACGCAGCAGTCCACCACGGTGATCATCCGGCGTGAGCAACACTTTGCGAAATCGGCTGCCATACACGTTGGGTATCTGGTAGTGCTTCGCTAGCCGTTCATTCAGAAACGTGTATTCGGCGCTGAGTAAGTCGATGACACTGCGGTCTTCACGCAAAATACTTTCAAAAAACAGCTCGGTTTCAAGGCGAAACGCTTGTCGCAAATTGTCATCAAAATCGGGAAACAGACGGTGATTCGGTGTGATCGCACCAAGGTTGCGAAGGTACAGCCATTGATTGGCAAAGTTATCGATCAAAGAACGCGAGCGCGGGTCTGCCAACATTCGGCGAGTCTGCTGCTCAAGGACGGCCGGATCATGCAATTCCCCACGCTGAGCCACTCTCAGCAACTCGTCATCCGGAATGCTGCTCCAAAGAAAGAACGAAAGTCGAGACGCCAGTTCGATATCGCTAAGAGCGTAGGCCTTGCCAGGATCAACATCGGCGGGTGTCATTTCCTTTCGGAACAAAAACTGTGGGCTGACCAGGATCGCGCTGAGCGCGTTCTCGATACCAGCTTCAAATCCGCCTTCGTCATTTCCGTCACGAAAAAAATCCATCGGCCGTTCCAAATCCGCATCCGTTACAGGGCGGCGATAGGCAAGACGCGTGAGATTACTCAAAATCTTGCGCGCGGCGGATTCTACCGAGTCGGATTTGGTTGAATCAGGCAGCGCGATAAAGATCCGTCGACGACTTGGTGTTCCGCTGTTTGGCTGTTCTTCACTACTACCTTGGGCATCAAACGGGCCCGTGATCGAAACTTGCAGGATCGCCGGTGACTGTCGTGGGTGCCGGTGGTGGTTGTAACGTGAAATGTAGGGCTGCCGTTTTGTCTCCAGTAACCCGCTCGATTTTTTGACGAACGTTACGCCGACTTGTTTGGGACCGGCCGCGATTTGAAACCGAGCTTTCAGATTCGCGTCCACTTTGGTGTGGTCGTTTCCCCTCTTAGGCTTCTCGATCAGGAGTGTTTCCTGCTCTTTCCGGTCCAGCAGAATCTTCAATTCATAGGTTCCATTAAGTCCTTCTATCTGCTCATTGCGATCTCGCGTCAAATGGATCTGAAATTCGTATTCGCCATCGCGGGGAAAGTTGTACGGAACCATCAACCCACCACGCGTCCCCAACGGCAGTCCGGGCACGTGATCTTCTTGGGTAAGGTCGGCCGCAGGGCGAAACGTGTCTCCCGTTGGCGAAACTGAAGAACCAACGGCTAATCGACTTATCTTTTGCGCCGCTGAAATGTAACGATTCAGCAAAAGCGGAGAAAGTTCGCCAACAGTGATGTTGTCGAAACCTTGGCTGGACTCATCCGCCGGAAGCAATTTGGACGCATCGATCTCCAACGCCAACAGATCCCGAATTGCGTTTTGGTATTCGGTTCGACTGAGTCTTCGCAGCGTTTCGGTTCGACCCGGCGCGGGCTGGTTCGCGGCGATGGCGTTCAGATTGCTCACCAACGCCTTCGTCAGCGTTTGATACTGCTCTTCATCTGGACGCGTCTGATCCGTCGGAGGCATCTGTCGTGCGCGTATTTTGCGTGCCACCGACTCCCAATCGTCCAAGTGGTCTGCCATTGGCACCGTCAGAATCGAATCGAGGTCCATACCACCTTGTTGCTCGTTTGAATTGTGGCAATCAATGCAGAAGTCATTCAGCAGCGTGACGGTCGCCTGCGACGGCGAGTCCGCAAAGATCGCGTTTTCCAAATGGAGAAATAGCAAGCAGAAAAAAACGACAATCGGTTTCAAAGGGAGTTGGATCATTGTTTCAATTCAGGCAGGCGGTGGCTGAACACTCTAGTTCTGTATTAGCGAGCCATTTAATGTTCAGCCAGTTACGACTTCGCCGAGACGATCGCTTCGCGAACCAACGAGATTTTGTAGGAAACAAGCTGCGCCCCTAACTATCAGGGCCAATCACTTTTTGAGGTGAAGGACATCAGATTTCTTCCCCCTCGGGAGAGGCATTTTCATTTTCGAAATGCACGTGAAATCGACCGGCTAAAAGCAGGACTTTCTCCAAGCGGTAGCGTGAAGTGATCAGCCCAACTCAAAAACTCAGGCATCGGCTGGCCATTCTCAGAAACACCCCGATCTAAGAACGCGATCCCCTTAGTGTAGTCGATATTGCACGCCCACGAACAACTCGAATAGAGATCCCGAATACAACTGCATGGCAGATCTTTTCGGGGAACACGCTTACTTGAGGTCGGCGTTGCCACTGGAACTCACTCGTACGTCGCGATCCTGCCAGGAGCCACGATCCCAGACGCTACGACCAAGAAGCCGAGAAAGATCTTTTTGCTGCGCGAAAGCCTGTGAGTCGAGCCACGCGATCGCGTTGTCGACACCCTGGTGAGGCATCTTAACGGTTGTCAGTTCAGTCGGCCTGGCACGAAAAATCGCGATGTTGTCATCACCGACCAAGGTTTTTGATCCAGACAAGTGGTATCTCCATACGGCAGCGCGGCGTTGAACACTTACCAGCATGCCCGAACTCGTCAGGATCAAATCTTGATCGACCCAAGTCGGTGCATTGCTGCCCAGGCTGTGCGAGCTATCGAACTGGAGTGTTTGCTGCGCATTGGGGATGTCCCAAGCAACTAGCCTGCGGCGGCTTGTAATTGCGATTGAATCGCCCTGAGCTGAAAAGCCAACCGCCGGAACAACGCGAGGTTCCACTGCGATCCGTCCCAGAGATTTCCCGCCTTCCGTTTCGTAAAGCTGAACTCCGCCCGCGACAGGCAAAGCTAGGTACCGACGACCTCCCGAGAGTGCCGGTGTGCTCTTTGTTTCGACTCCATCAATTCGGAAAATCATTTCACCCGAAACAAGATTCCAGCCCATCAGCGAACGATCCAGTATCGCCACGATATGTTCTTCATCAATCCAGCGTGCCCACCGAAGAGTTGGTCGATTGCGATGATTTCCCTCATCGGCTTCGGCGTCTCCGGGCAATCGCCGTTGGTAATTCAATTGAAATTCATCCGACCGCCAACCCGTGGCGATGGCAAGTCGTCCGCCTTGTCCTGACGAACTGTGATCAACCAGCACAAGTGATTGGCGACTGCCGGGATGATGGTCCAGCAAGGTGACCGGCTCTTCGCTTTGGTAGATGACCTTGGTTTTGTTTTCAGCGAAATCAAATTTGACGATTCGATTGGCCAGCTTGGAACCGGAGAGCGCGAATCCCACCGTCACCGACATGCCGACTGCTGGATTATCTGAAGTCCCAACCGACACTAAGTTGGAACATCGGTCGTAGGGATTGATGTCATCCACCGCCAGCTTGGACAGCGGCAAGATTACTTGGCAGGGGCTAGGATCAGCGGGATTGGACTTCGGTTTTGCAACTTGTAAATTCGTTTCAGTGACCACGCCGACTTGCAGGGTCGAATTTTCGGCAGCGACAAAACTCGCGGGTGGTAAGTCCAAAGGCTCTTGCGGTTTCGTCTCGCTGGGAACAAGTTTTAGTCGCGTCGACTCAGGCTTGTTTGCTTTCGCGATCGCAGCTTCGGCTTCCTTGCGCTCGTAGTCTGCCAAATATTCCTGATCGCGTGAACTAATTCGGTCAAAGGGCATCGACGACTTTCCGCCGTCTTTGCGACGCAAAATGACCCAGTCACCCTCGCGGCGAACAAATGATGCTTCGACGCTATACCGTCCGGTTGCATCGACCCAAATGCGGATGGGTTCGTTTCCATCGCTGCAAGCAACCCAAGTCATCGCAAGCGCAGTCAGCAGGAAAGCACGACTCAAGAACTGAAATGCCATCTGAAAAGGTGAGGGGCGAAGGTACATCATGTTTTAAGAAGGGAGAGTGTTGGAATCGAGTCGCGATCAAACCAGCGTTTATCGAAACGTACTGCTGCTCTTATCCGCTGGGGCTACGGGCATCCCGGGATTCCCAGTAGCGATTTGCACTTCGGCACCGTCGGTGGGAGGTGCTCCGATTCCGGATGGCGAAGTGGGGCTGGAACCCGATCCGCCAATCGCTTTTAGCCATGACTCTGGACTGTTGCCGAAGTCTTTCCCAGTCACACCGCGCAAAGAAGACATCGCGAGTCTTTGTGTCGCGGGATTGCGATCATTCAGCGCTATCCGTAGAGAATTCAGCGGTATTTGGCCCTTGTGATTCGCCAATGCGGTGAGCGCCGCATGCTGAACATCGATTTCTGTTTCGCTGCCGTAAGTCGATGCGAGTAGATTGGCAGCTTGTGCTTCACGACGATTGCCCAGGGCACGGCAAGCTTCCATCCGCACCTTGATGCTGTCGTCTTTGAGGCCTTTTTCAATCAAGCCCAGCGCCCCGGACGTTGCCAGGTTTCCAGCCGCGCTGACTGCCAGGCGGCGCATTTCGGGGGATGGGTCCATTTCGATCATTTGATTCAAATGCCCAGACCAATAGTTTTGACGATTCGAAGGCATGCTGTCGATCGAATCGACCAGTTTCAGCAATTGATTCCGGCGTTCATGGTCTGTCACCCCACGTTGATCGTCTTGCCGCCATTCTTTCATCGTGAAGTACGGATTGACGTGTTTCAGTGCGTACAACGGTCCATCGTGGCAACCGCTTGTTACGGACAGACATAAAAGCACCGCACAGACAAGCGTGAGCTGTGTAACGGCTCGGCGCTGCAATGCTTGTAGGCTTTTCGGCGTTGCTGGGGGCAACGTTGGATTCTGCATCCTTGCTTCCAATATTCAACGTGAAATGGCCAAGTGATCGATGGTGCAAACGCGCAGCCGGATCGATCGGTCCCGGCGGATCTCTTAGCGTTGCCTGTAACAAAGCAAACGCATCATTTCCAAGGGCAGTTCTGCCATCGGCCTCAAAATGAAAAATGCGAACCCGGTTTTGAACCGAATTCGCATTTTGTTTGATAGCAATGGGCGTCTTGGCGCTTAGCTAGCGGCAAGTTCGCTTTGAGAAGCCAACGCCGCGGCTTCGGCAGCTCGGTCCGCTTCAATTTGCTTTTTGCTACGGCGAGTACGCTTGCGAGGTTTTGCGTTGCCCCATTCTTTGGTCAGGACTTCAAAGACTTCGGGTGATTCGTAGCGAACGATATTCTTGCCTTCGGGCATCGGACCAATCAGGCCTCGAAAAACAGGCATTCCACGCAAAGCCAGGTCAGTGCTGCAGTCGTCGGTGCCGACTTGATGATGCGAGTTGATCAGGGGATCGCTGGTGGGATAGTCACGAATCAGGAGTGTGCCGTCGCTGTTTCGCGTAACAAGGCGGTAAGTGTCTTTTCTGGCCATGGTGCCTCCGGGAGAGTAGGCGCAGTGAATCGGGAGGGGGAGGTTGCTCGACGCGCTAAGGGAGGTCAGCGGTGCAACGCACGATCGTCTCGAGAGAGTTGTGTTCACAGACGTTTTCTGTGCCACGATGCCAAAGGAACTTTGAAGTGGAGTGTCGACGCGGAACGCGGCTCAACGCGATACAGGGAGACGTATCGCCGATGCAGCGGGGAATGATCCGCGTCGACACTCGTTTACTTCGCTGAACCAGTCCATTGGGAAGGGAGGGCGGACTCGGTTGAAACAAACAGCGGTGCTATGTCGAACAGTATTAGTCATCGTCTGCTTGGCCGGTAAAGTCGAGCAAAGAAGCTGGAGTCTGCGTACGTGTCAGATTGGTAACGACTCTCACAATGCGAACCAAGTGGCAAAGTCGGCATCAATCCGAGAGAACCCTGCAAGCCACCACCGTTGGCATCATTTTAAGAAAAGTTCACCAGAGTTTGCCGCATCACGACGCTCTGTCATTTCGAGGCTCGCCTATCATTGCCCGTCACTTGGAGCGAACTTATACAATCCTTCAGCGCAAGGTTTGATGTTGCGCCACATCGCAAGACATCGTCTCTTGCAAGGCAAATCGAGCTTCAATTCTGCGTTTTCAAACTTCACTCTCCCTCTGGGAGAGTCGAGCTATAGCGAGGAGAGGGCAAGCCAGATTGCCAACATGATTGATTTGCATCGCGTATTTCCCTCTCCGGCCGCTACTGCGTCCGACTCTCCCAAAGGGAGAATGAAGCAAATGACTGCTGAGCAACAACTTAAAAGCTGCACGAAACTCCAAGCAGGAGGGTGAAGACCCGCGCAACATCAAAAAACGCAAGCTGCTGTAACGGGATCTAACGCGATCGA
Source organism: uncultured Pirellulaceae bacterium (assembly GCA_964444105.1). GTDB lineage: Bacteria > Planctomycetota > Planctomycetia > Pirellulales > Pirellulaceae > K23-9. The sequence continues at coordinate 6,165 of CAYUGI010000023.1, read as the reverse complement.
CGGCGACTACGGGATGACCGTGGTCTCAGCCGTTGTCCGTGCGATGTTTCGCGTTTGACGAGTCGCTCCTTCAACCATCAATGTGAACGTCTGCGGTTGATTGCTGCTTAGCACCAACTCGTAGTCGATGGTTTCCCCTGGCCGCATGGTGCGAATATCAGCCATTTCGACAATCCCAGCGTTGACTTGAAATTGACCCAGCTTAGGACTTCTTCGTTGGACAATGCGTTCCATTTTGACGCCTGGCGGAAGCTCGAATCGCAGGTTAACCGGACCATCGACGACATCAGTATCGTTTTGAACGCGAAGCGTGTAACGAATCGGTTGGTTGATCTGAACCGGATTGTCACGCGGAACGAGTGAGAGCTGTAGTTGGTTTGTTCGTCTTGGCGTTGTTGGTAGACCGTTGGCTGGTGGGCCTACTGGAACTTGGCCACCAGCACCCGCATTTGGATCGGGGATCGGTGCGGCACCGCCGGGAATGGTTGGCGGAGCCGTCTCAGGCGGCAGGCTAGGTGGCACAAGACCGCTGCCACCAATATTGCCACCCGCACTACCATTTGCACCCTGACCAAAACCACTGTTTAGCGGGCGAGCGATCTCGAAAGTATAGGAATCGTTTGCTTCGGCATTTTCGGCCGTGCGAGCGGTCATGATGACTTGCGATCGTGGATTGGAATCGACGGCCCGAACTTCTGCCTCGAATTCACGGCTATCGCCTGGCTCCAATCGCGGGATGTCCCAAGCGACCAAGTATTGCCCCAGTCGACTGCGATCAAGTCCTTGATTGGTTGCCCGAATCAACCTGAGCTGCGGATCGTGTGTCAGCGTCACGCGGACGTCGGTCAACGGGATCTCCCCGGTATTGGTAACGCGTCCACGAAGCAACGCAGGTCGGTCGCTGACTTCCAGGTTTCCCCGTCGTTCCAACTTTGCCGTCAACGCTGGCGTAGGAGGAATCGGATTGATAACGGTAACGCATTGTTCTGACTGTGCACGCTGTCCGCCGTTGCCAGTTGCTGTAATGTTGATGCAGCGTCGTCCAGAATCCGTTGGCACAAAGGTTACTGCGACAGGCCAAGTTTCGCCGGGTTGCAGAGGGCCGTCCGATTTTGGCTTGCGAACCGCTTCTTTGCCAACTTGTTCGTGAACCATTTGCCCATCACCCTGCGCGAGCAATTCCAAGTCGCTTATCGGTCGATCACCTGTGTTCTTAATATTTACATTGAACGTCACGGGCTCTCCCGTTTCATAGCGATCTTTTTCCGGCTGCACGTCCAGCATCAACGACGGACGGTAAACGTCAATTTGCACGTCGTCCGCTGCGACCAGACCGTTGTCGCCTCGCGCTTCAAATGCCAAGACCATCGGAGCTTGCGCGGTCACGTTTGCAAACAGGTCCAGACCTTGTTGAGGCGGGATCGTGCCGATGTTCCACGTAATGGCGGTTGGCAAGTTCTGTGCGAAACCATCTTGGCTGGACGCGGTGACGCCTTGCGGAATCCGCATTGTGACGACGACATTTTCGGCGGCTTGGTTTCCTTTGTTTTCAACGTTCGCAACCACCTGCACAGTTTGATTGAACGAAGCAATTTTCGGGGCTCCGACTTCGATGGATAGCTGCGGGGCATTCCAGGTCACGAACGTCTGCCCGCGGCTGAGCGTCATATCGGGAATGTTATCGGTCACACCGCCAGGTCGAATGATTTCGATCCCAACCGCTGCCGTACCACTTGTGCCCGGTGTGGGAATCAATGTGCATGTCGCATTGCCGGTCGCATTGACTTCCGATTCGACAACGGATGAACCATCGGTTCCGGCAAACGTTGCTAAGCCGGGTTCCAAAATCGTGTAGCGTACTTTCCAGCCTTTCGCAGGCAGCGCACCCTCGGACCGCGTTACCCGTGTGCTCAAATCGACCGGGCTTCCCGCAGCAGCAATCTTTGAACTCGGATAGACCCACCGGGCGTCGATCCAGTAGATCGTCGCCGTCGCTTTGCGATTGTCCCAGCAATCACTTTCGGGCGCCAACACCGTCACACGGCTGGTTCCTTCGCTAGGACTGCTGAGCGTGATCCAAGTTTGACCTTTCTCCAGTTGTACGTCATCACGCGGATCCATGTTGCCGCGCGTGATCAGCGTACGTTTTGTACTTGTCACGCCGTGTGCATAGGACGGATCGTGCTTTTTGACTTTCGAGACACGGGTGAGTCTATGAAGCAGGCCTGGATCGTCATCGCCAACCTGCAAAAACGTTCCGACGCTATCAGGTGTTAGCATCCACTCGAGCGGCTGGGCGACTTGAAGATAGCCATCGTCTCCACAAATACCGGACAACAGAACGACTTCGCCGCCAACCGGAGCGACAATTCGCTGCGGCGACAACAAGATGCAGCCGCGCTCTCCACGTTTGGGCAGCGTTAGCAAATCTCGCATATTGCATTCGCGGCCCAGCAAAACAGCAGGAGGGCCATTCTTGCATCCTTCCGTGCACGGAACACTCGGGACGCAGGGTTCATTGGATGTATCGATTGCAACGGGAGCCGTTGGCGTGATGGGAGTCAAACACTCCGGGGGTGCTGCCGGATCTGTGAATGCTGGCGTTGGCCATTGGAACCCTGGACGACGAATTCGATCGCCAAGACGGCTCAATATTCCTCGACCTTCTCCTGCGGAACCTGGCAGCGCAATGCCGGTTGTCGTTGGCAGTGGTGCAAAAATTCTTTGGCCAGTGGGGTCGATCGCCGGAAGACGCAAACGCGTGCAACCGCTGCTGACGACAATCAAAATGAAGATCAAGCATTGCAACCACACCGTCGCCGACGCGGCAAATGACCCACGTTTTGCAGGAACGACGGTAGCGGGTTGAGGGTTTGTGATCATCGTTCCATCGTGACAGACGACGCGGTGGCCAGTGGCGAGAGCGCGTCGAGGGTTAGGGGTGGGCAGAGTTTGCCCGAGGAACCCTAGCATGCGATTGAGCACGATGACGCAATATCGCAACCTGTTTTAGCGTACAAAGGCATTGCAACTACGTAGGATGAAACGACGACAACGATCACGACAGTTACGCGGCGCATCGAGCTCATGAAACTGCACCAAAAACAGACTGCAAGTTGGCGTACCAGGTTTAAAGCCATACCGCAAAATTGGACGACTCCCAATAACGCGGAGCGCCAGGGAGCAGCGCGTTCACCAGGCCGCTCGCTGGTCTTCGCGTTGTGTACTGAAACCCAACTGCCGTAAACTTGGCGGCATTACTCGGTAGGGTCAGTCCATCAACGCACGCCGACATTCAATCCGGACTATCGCTCGGCAAGCAATTGGTCAACGATTCCCGTGCTATCGGCAAACCGCTTCATCGGATGCCCCATCAGCTGCGCTTGCGTTAGCCAGAGATTTGCTAGCGGTGTGCCTTCGGGCATATTGATGTGCTGACCGGTGTTCACCTTGCCACCGCCGCCGGCAACGATGATCGGCAAATCGTTGTATTGATGCGTGGAACCATCGCCGAGTCCCGACCCGTAGGTGAACAGAGTATTGTCCAACAGCGTCGTCCCGTCTGACTCCACGATGCCATCCATCTTTTCAAGTAGATATGCAAATTGCTGCATGTGGAACTCGTCGACCTTCAGCAAATCGTCGATCATCTTGGTTTGATTGTGCGACATCTGGTGATGGCTACGCGGCTTATCGAACAAGCTTTCAAATTTGTACGGCGTATCCCAGCGTTCTGGCCCCACCATAAACGTTGCGACATTCGTCAGACCTGACTGCAAAGCGACCACCATCAGGTCGCCCATCAATCGGATGTACTCGCCGCGAGGCAGATAAGCCTCGGGCGGTTCGTCCAATGCGACCTTGGAAAGATCTGACTTCATCTTCTCCAGCCGGTCCGTTTGGATCTCAATCGTGCGAATCGATTCAAAGTACTCATCAAATTTCTGACGATCCGCATACCCAAGTTCTTTCTGCAATGAATGAGCATCGCCCAGGACTAGACTGGTGATATCCCGATACCGATCACTCTCCTGCGTCGAAAAAAGCCGGTCGTACATTTTGCGAGGATCGCGAATCGAAGGAGCCAGATGCCCCGTGCCATACCAAGAAATGTTGTCGAAGTAGATCGATTCTTTGTTGTCTTGATGACTGTTGCAGCTGAACTCCAGCGTACGGAAAGGCGTCGAAGTTCCGATTCTGTCGGCAACCAGATGGTCAAGCGTTCGATCAAGTGGCCACGCTGTTCCCTTTATCGTGTAGGGCACGGCGCTGCTTAAATAGCACGATGCGCATTGTGCATGCACGTCCGTTCCCTGCTGGAAAGTTCGATCCATGCCCGTAATCAGACTGACTTTTTCCCGAAATGACTCCAAGGGTTTCATCGTTGGCGTCAATTCCTGTAGTGGACCGGCGCGATAAAACGGATCTTGTTTGCCCAGCGATTTCATCACATTGCCAAGATTTCCCTTGGGGATGATATCGCCGGCTTCACCTGGAAAGAAACCTCGCCGAACGACTCCGATAGGGACATAAAAATGGGCCATGCGCTGCGAAACGGGCGCGGCTGCGGAAGCACTGGCGGTGCTTTCCAACCACGGTAACGCGAGAGCGGCACCGCTGACGCCACGAAGAAATGAACGGCGTGAAGAAATTCTCATCTGCGGTCGCTCCCTTGTTTCAGGCCAAGAACATTTTTGGGTAACTGCTGGTTTGCGGCACCACGAATCGACTTCGTCTGAAATGGCTTACTCAGCACCACCTCAGTCAGCAGCGTTTTGATTCGATAGTCATCCTGGGCAGCCGCTTCGGTGATCTGATCCAATGCAAGTTGGTCTGCCGCGCCCAGTTCACGCGCAACTGCAAAGGACAGGAGGTGTCCCGCGAAAGCCCTCGCAAATCGATGTCGCTCCTTCAAAATCGCGTCTTTGAATCCAACGACGTCGTTAAATTCGTATTGACGCAACAAAGTGCCCTGCATATCAATCTGGCGTGCATTCTCATATTCGCTCCGCCACTGACCGATGGGGTCAAAGTTCTCCAGAGCAAAACCCAGAGGGTCAATCTGCTCGTGACAACCTTTGCAGTCTTTTCGTTCACGATGTTTCGCAAGACGCTCACGCAGTGTCATCTTCTCCTCACCTGCCGAGGGTTTTTCGTCCAGAGCCGGCACATCCGCTGGTGGTGGATCGGGGGGATCGTTGAAAATCACGTTAGCGACCCAGGCCCCACGCGTGATCGGCTGTGTGCGCAGAGGCCCTGACGTCATCGTCATGACAGCAGCGTTCGTAATCACGCCACCTGTGCGTCGATCTTTCAGCGGCATGCGATTAAACGTCAACTTGCGAACGGAGTTTCCTTGCTTAACATTCTCACCTTTTGCGAAGTTGCCAAGTTCGCCGTAAGCCTTTTCCAATAGGCTAGATCGGTAGCTGAAAGATGGATCAATCAGCTCATGCACAGGTCGGTTCTCAATCAAAACGGTTTCAAAAAGCAGCAGCGGTTCCAACATCATGTGCATGCTATTTCGATATTTGGAGAAGTAGAACTGCGGGAACTTTTGCATGTCGGGGACAGATGACAGGATTCGATCCAGTTGAAGCCATTGAGACGGAAAGGTGTCACAGAAGCGTTTCAGCTTGCGATCCTTCAACATCCGCTCGACCTGCTGCTGAACAATCGCTGGGGAACTCAGCTTCTTTCTGGTTGCCAATTCTCGCAATTCCTGGTCGGGAAGACTGCCCCAAAGGAAGAACGACAAACGCGATGCGAGTTCTAGGTCGCTGACCGGCTGAGCGATAAGGCGATCGCCACCAGGATTTTCTGTTCGCTCGTGCAAATACAAAAACCTTGGTGATGAGATAACGGCTGATGCGACGGACTTCATGACTTCAGCGAAGTCCTCACCCGAATCGATCTTCTTCATCGCAAAATCCGAGTACCGGTCAAGGGTCTTGTCATCAACGGGACGTCGAAACGCGCGGGACAAGAACTCTCTCAAACGTTCGCGTACTTTTTGCTCGACGGTTTCCCTTGGCTCTACTGTTTCCTTCTGCTCAGCTGGGTTGCCTTGTTTGGGCGCCGTAAAGAATGATTCCCAAATGCCCACGTTCTCTGGCGTAAAATCGGGGCTGTGTGTGATCGACTGACTCAGTCGCAGGAACGACT
>CAYUGI010000022.1:35601-44204 GCA_964444105.1 uncultured Pirellulaceae bacterium | reverse complement strand
TTTGCACGCGACGCGTCCAAATTTGCTCGATACCAGCGGTTGTGAAACATGTCAAAGCGAACTCGAATCCTAGTCGATCCCGCCGTTCAATGGTCGATCGCACGTCGTATCCTTCTGCACTGGACCATGCTATTGATTTGCCTGGTTTCCATCAGCGTGATGGTTCGAGTGTTAATGAATGCTGGCGAACAGCCATTCGGCGAAGCAGTCATGACAGCTCTTTCAGCGCAAGGCCCGCTGATGTGTGTGATGCTGATCCTGATGCCCGTCTTTCTGCGTGACACGCTAAAATTGAGTAATCGATTCGCAGGACCGATGTATCGACTTCGCACCGTGCTGTCGGAAATGTCCGAAGGCGGCGATGGATACCGAATCAAATTCCGAATGGGTGATTTCTGGCAAAGCACCGCCGGCGATTTCAATGTCGTCTTCGATCAAATCAACGATCTGAAGACTCGCAACGCGCAACTGGAAGCCGAAGTCGAACAGCTACGCCGCGAAAGCGCAACCGCCTAGACGGCAACGCCGTAGCGGACTGTCGTAAGGCGATTTGCAGCTTTTGTGAGCCGCTGGCCGTGAGGCCACGGGCCTAGCACGTCGCTGGCGAACGCAATGCCCGGCCGCTTACGCGATCGCAGCTCACTAAGAATCCGCTTCGCTACCCGAAGCAACTCGCCACGAAGACGCGGCGTGAAGAAGACCTTGCATAAAGAGGACCCCGCGTCGAATTAGATGGCTTCGAAATCGACTGCGTGCTGGCTCATTTCAACCTCGAAATGAATCAGCACGCGTTTTTTATGCGTCAGAAGCAGCCAAACGACGAAGATAAATCGAAAACCGTCGCTTTCAAGCGCCAGCTCGTCTACGCACGCTCTGGACCAAACGTCATAATGCAAGTGAATCACGCCTCGATCTTCGGCGTCGTTTCGTTCACCAAAAAATCTATGACGAGAAAGACATCATGTTGCGTCACACCGCAAATCGCTGTTCGCTGAATGAACCACGCGGCTTCCATTTCACTCCGATATTCTTTGCGACGTCCTGCTTGTTCGCAATACTGACGGCCACGCCCGCGACGGCGCAGGAAGCTCAGACGGAACCTGCCCAGGAAGTAGAAGTCGACGTCATCGAAACCACGACCGCTGCAGCCGATCAGGGTCAGTCGGATTTGGACGAAGCGGTGATCGCCAGGATTGACGCCAAATCGAAAAAGCAAATTGAATCCGTCGCCGCGTTGCTGGAGTCCGCGCTGGCCAAAGGTCTGAGCGAAGAGAACAAGTCGTTTGCCAAGAAAATGCTCGGCTCCGTCATGCTTCAGAAGAGCCAAACACTGGCTGCCGAAATGATGCGATCTCGAGGTCGCGCCGCAGCAAAACTACGCGACGAAGCGCTCGAGTCACTTGAACTGGCGGTTAAGCACGACGACACACTGGTCGAAGCCTATCTGCTGATCGCACGCTTCAACATGCTTCCCGGCGGTGACCGATCCAAAGTCACCGGCGCGGCTACCAAAGCAATCGATCTGCTAGCTGACCGCCCAACCGAACAAAGCGCGGCGTACTTGTTGCGAGCAACGACCTACACCGAAGACGAAGACGAGCAGCGATTGGCCGACTTGAATGCGGCAATCAAAATGAACCCCGAGAACTTGGAAGCACTGCAGTTGCGAGCCGCACTGCGTCTAGCGAACGAGGATGTTGATGGCGCGATCAAGGACTTGGAAAAAGTGCTCGCCAAAGATCCCGCTAATCAAGCCGTTGCAGAAGAGGCCGTCCGTCAATTGGTCGAGAAGAACCGCGTCGAAGACGCCATTGCATTGATCTCGAAAATACTCGAGGCCAAACCCAACGAGGGTCTTCTGCGAATGCGTGGAATCTTGTATCGGATGGACCAGAAGGAAGCCGAGGCATTGGCGGACTTCAACAAAGCGTTGGCGATGCAACCGCGTGACCCAATGTCACTGCTGCAGCGTGCAGAGATCTCACTGGCTCGCAAAGACATAAAAGCAGCGAAAAGAGATTTCAAATCGGCGACCAAGCTGGCTCCTCAATTGGCTCAGATGGACCAAGCGATCTACGTTCGCTGCTTGATTGCGATCGAAGAAGGAAGAATGTCCGACGCAATTCGGGACATGAAGATTTTGGTGGCCCGCGATCCCGAAAACTCTTTACGACAAGTTCAGCTGGCCAACTTGTACCTGGCGGATGAACGTCCCCGACTTGCCATTGAATCAATGACGACGGTCCTGGATCGTGAACCGGAGAATACCGCCGTTCTGCGTTCGCGTGGCGATGCACTGTTGGCAGTGGGGGACCATGAAGAAGCGATCTCGGATTTCCAGCGGGCTCTGAAATTCATCGAAAAAGATGCTGATGCTACCGATGCGGAGATGTACGGAATCCTAAACAACTTGTCTTGGGTCATGGCGACATCGCCTAACGATGAAGTTCGCGACGGAAAACGCGCCGTGGAATACGCCAAACGAGCGGTCGAAATCACCGAAGAATCAATGCCGCATATTCTTAGCACGCTGGCCGCCGCACACGCTGAAAATGGCAACATGGAAAAAGCGATCCAGTGGAGCACCAAAGCGGTCGAGCTAGGCCGCGAAGAAGATAACGAACAGCTGGAACAGTTGGAGCAAGAACTCGATAGCTACAAGGCCGGCAAGCCTTGGCGTGAGAAGCAGGAGACCGAAGAGAACGCCGCGCCGATCATCTCCGCGGATGACCTAATCGATACTTGATACCGATGGCGGGGCTCGGTTTGCCCGTGAGTACTAGGCTGGACTCTGGCAGTTGACTGCAGATCAACGCTCAGTCGAAATGGATTTTCACCATCGCAGCCGGGGTAGATCCTTGGTGGATTGGCGGTTAGCCGTTGATACTTCCTTGAACTGCGTACTCAACTGCCTGGATTTGCCCGCGTACTGAATTTCATTCTCCCTCCGGAAGAGTGAAGCACGGAAAGATATTCCCCGAGCCGTCTTCCGGGGCTGCTGCCCGCCGTCGATTCGCGACTGAGCAAACGCGCTCGCTTCAAAACTAACGTGCCGGGTTACCACTTTCCCTCTCTCAAAAAGTGATGGGCCCTGACCGCCAGCTCAACCGGTGATCAGCTGTAGCAAATCGCCAATCTTGCGGTGTTCTTCGATCGGGTGCCGAAGGGCTTGCTCGGTCAAAACTTCGTAGACGTTTCTACGTCCGACCTTCTCGCGTCGTACGAAACCTTCTTCCTCCAAGTCCTGCACGATTCGCTGCACGGCTCGCTCAGTGATGCCTACTTTCAAGGCGACTTCGCGGAGAACGAGGTCCGGTTCGCCGTGCAGCACGATCAGCACATGTGCGTGGTTCGTCAAAAACGTCCAATTTGCCGGTGCTTTCGTCATCAGTTCCGCCGTGCTGCCGTGTGTCTGCCAGAAGATCTCTATCGCATGGGAGAGGCTCCATCCGAGTCATCAAAGTGTAACAAATCTAACACGAAAGAAGATTCACGAAAAAACATTCGCCCAAAAACAGCTGCAAAACACGGTGTTTTAGCTGTTCGCCGCACTTAATCCTCAAGTTTGCCCCCAAATTACACGACACACTATTGGCGACACGAACTTCCGGTATTACAGTTCGCGTATTGCATTTCGCGAACCTTGGAGCATTTTGATGAACCAACTGCTTGCTATCGGACTGGTTGTTCCAGCCCTCACGCTTCTCGCCTCGCCTCTGTTGCCGGCCAAGCTTGCCGAGCGTGGCGTTTCCCAATTCCGCTCCTGGGTCACCTTTGTCGCGGCCATCCAGTTTGCCGTCGCCACGCTGATCGGCGTCGGACTGGTGGCGGGTCATTTCGGCTTCGGCTCAAGCGGCATCATTGATGAAGCGGTCGTATCGATGCCGACTGCCTTGCCGCTTCACTTGTGCGTTTACTTCGATGGCGTCTCCAGCTTGATGCTGGCTCTTGTCAGTTTTGTTGGCTGGGTGATCTGTCGCTACTCGATTCGGTACTTGGACGGCGAGCCAACTCAGGGGCGTTACTTTCGCTGGGCTGGTTTCACGATCGGTGCTGTCTCGCTGATGGTGATGTCAGGCAACTTGCTCCTTTTTGTCATCTGTTGGGTGATGACTAGCATGGGGCTTCATCAACTGCTGCTGCACTACAGTGATCGACCTGCCGCACAGCGAGCCGCCTGGACCAAATTTGGTATCAGTCGAATGGGCGACGCCGCTTTGATCGGCGCGATGATGTTGATCTACGGTCAGTACAACACATTCGACTTCGGCGAATTATTTGCCGCAGTGCAGTCGACCAGCGAAACAAGCACGGCAATGCACTTGGCTGGGTTCTTTCTCGTGATCGGAGCGATCACCAAGTCCGCACAGTTTCCATTCCACACGTGGTTGCCGCTGACGATGGAAACGCCGACACCTGTGTCAGCGTTAATGCACGCAGGGATCGTCAACGCCGGTGGCTACTTGATAATCCGAACCAGTCCGTTGGTTGCGATAACGCCTTGGGTGCTTTGGATTTTGGCGCTGGTCGGAGCGTTCACGGCTTGCTTTGCGGCCGTTGTGATGCTGACGCAGACGAGTGTGAAAAAACAACTGGCGTACTCGACCATTGCTCAGATGGGATTCATGCTGCTGCAATGTGGATTGGGTGCCTTTTCGGCCGCGATGCTTCACATTTTGGCGCACTCGCTTTACAAGGCCCACGCCTTCCTGAGCAGTGGCAGTGTCATGGCACAGCGAGAAAGCATGCTGGGTGCCGCCAAACTGGACCACGAAATTCCTTGGATCAAGCTTGCGATGTCAGGCACGATTATCACCGCATTCTTCGGCATCGCACTGGCCACTTTCGGGGTCAACCCAGTGACGAAGCCCGGCGGACTGTTGCTGGGAAGCATCGTCGCGATGGCACTTACCTTCTGGGTCGGGCAGGTCATGCGAGCTGGCGATCATCGATTGTTGATTCGTGCTCTCGCCGTCAGTGGCGTGCTCTGCATGGCGTATGTCATCAGCTATGTGGTCGTGGATAGCATCGTCGCGGAGAGCGTTCCAGTGGTTGCACTTCAGACGACCACGCTGGCGATCGCAGGAATCATCTTCGCAGCCTTCGCGGGGCTGTTCGCTTTACAGAATTTCGCTACCTCGTCCCATTCATCTCATGTTCTTCATCGCTGGTACGTCCACGCGTCCAACGGTTTCTATGTCGAAAACTTCCTGCGAAGCCGTTTTGGTCCGCAGCCTCGGTAGATGCTTTACAGGTCACCCACGTCGAACCATCAAACTAAAAATCGCTTAACGAGGATACGAAACCATGTCACAAATGATTGACAACACGATCGCGGAAAACACGATTACTACGCCGAACCAGCCCAGCAACGCGTTGTTGATGGAGCAGTCCATCGAATCGTTGCTCGACGACGTCATGGGCGTTGTCGCGCCGGTTTGGCCGCTGAAGGACTACGTTGCGGTGAATCCCTACGCTGGCATCGCGGATCAGCCGTTTTTGAATGCTCGCGCGTTCATGAAAACCTTTTCCGACTGCGAAACCTTGATGCCATTGTCGTACTTCGCCAAGAAGTTTCAACAAGGTCACTATGGCATATCCGATGTAATGGCCGCCGTCGATGAACTTGGAGTGCAAGAGATTGCGGCCGGTGAAAACTGGACGTCCGAAACGATCGCGATGGTTCTGGCTGCATCGCTAGACAGCACTGACGAGAGCAAAAGCGTTTCGCTGGAGTCATCCACTCGAGTCCGATCGGTGGCTTGGTATGCCGACCACCAACAGAGTATCCAGTGGACACAGGTGATCGGCGACGAGATCTCGAAGTTCTGCGGGGCTCACTACGACGAAGGCCAGTCGGTTTGGTCGAGCCCGTGGCAAGACCTGCCGCTTTACGAAGCGTGGAAGAATACCGCAGCGATTGATCGCAATGTCGAAACGCTGGGGCTGACCGGGTTTCGGAACTTTGTCGCTGATCTACCCGAGCAACCTGCCGACGCCATCGAAACCTTGTTGTCTCAGTCCAGCGTGCCTGCATCGCTTTGGAAAGAGTACTTGCTGGGATTGGCGTTCACGATTCCTGGATGGTGTGCTTGGACAAAGTACCAATCGGAATGGAGTGACGAAGTCGATAACGATGACTTGGCCGGTCTGCTGGCGATTCGCTTGGCATACGACGTCGCCCTGGGGCAAGCGCAGGACGTTTGTGTCAACTGGGATGTCGTCGAGTTGCGAGAAACGAATTCCTCCGAGTTCACACCCAGCAAAAACGCGTTGCTGCGATCCGTGCTACTTCGAGCCAGCGAGCTTGCGTATCGAAACAACCTTGTCACCGACATGGACCTGACGGCGACCAGCGATAGCCAGCAGGCAACGAACGGTCGGAAGCTGGCTCAAATGGTCTTCTGTATCGACGTGCGATCCGAACGAGTTCGACGACAGCTGGAGAAGCTGAGCAACAAGATCGAAACGTTCGGCTTTGCGGGCTTCTTCGGCATGCCCGTCGAATTTGTGCCCCTGGGCCAAACCACCGGCAACTCGCATGTCCCTGCCCTGCTGAAGCCAAGCTTTCAGCTGCACGAAGGCCTCCACGAGCCTGCAGCGTCGGACGAAAGCGACGCGATCGGAGAGCGAACTCAAATACGAAGCTGGCGAAAACTCTGGAAGACATTTCAAACGTCGGCCGTGGGTTGCTTTTCCTTCGTAGAAACCATGGGCCTGTTGTACGGATGGAAGCTCTTTTCGCAATCAGCGTTGGCTACCAGAGGATTAAAGGGCAAAGCATCGACATCCAAAGACGGGGTTGCTGCTGATTGTCACCAGAAGCTCGGCCCGACTTTGCGAGGCTTAAATGCACAAGGCATCACAACTTCCCATCAAGCGGACATCGCTCAGTCGATGCTGACAAATTTGGGGCTGACCAAGGACTTTGCGAACCTAGTTGTACTTTGCGGCCACACCAGTCAAACCGAGAACAACCCGTTGGCAGCGGGACTGGACTGCGGGGCATGTTGCGGACACTCTGGCGAACCGAATGCTCGAATGGCAGCCATGCTGTTGAACCAAGCGTACATTCGATCGGCTTTGGCAGATCGGGGTATCGTTATCCCAGATGACACGTATTTCGTCGCCGGTCTACATAACACGACGACGGACGAACTGACTTATTTCGACCTGGAAGAACTACCCAAGACGCTTCAGACGCAAATGACTGAGCTTCAGTCACTCTCGTCGCTCGCAACGACCGCGACTGCAACCGAACGAATGCCAATCGTTGAAAGTCAATCGACCAAAGACATCACCCGACGAGCGAACGATTGGTCCGAAGTGCGACCCGAGTGGGGGCTCGCCGGAAACGCGGCCTTCATCATTGCTCCCCGATCGATGACAAAAGACGCCAACCTGGACGGCCGATCGTTCATGCACAGCTACGACTTTCAGAATGATCCTGAAGGCAAGGTCTTGGAATCGATCATGACGGCACCGATGGTTGTCGCGCACTGGATCAACATGCAGTACTACGCGTCGACCGTTGACAATTCTCACTTCGGCAGCGGGAACAAAACCGTTCATAACGTTGTTGGTCGATTCGGTGTCTTGTCCGGCAACGGCGGCGACTTGCAAACCGGATTGCCTTGGCAGTCCTTGCACACGGGCGGCGACTACCAGCACTTGCCAATGCGATTGCAAGCTGTCATCGCCGCACCCAAAGCGACCATCCAAGGGATCTTGGCAAAACACGCCAACGTCAACGACTTGGTGCAAAACCAGTGGATGCACTTGATCGCAATCGAAGACGGCCAAGCTTTTCAGTACGGCGTAGACGGGCAATGGGAAGCGATTGATCTTTCCATCGCTTAACACGCGCTTAGTTCACGCTTCCCTTCGACCAAGGGCTTCCCGTTGGAAGGGCATTCGGCGAACGAACCTAACCAGACAGCTTTTTAAGACCTTCACTTTACAAACACTATCGTCAACGTTTTTCAAAAGGAAATAGAGTCATGTCAACTGCAACCGCAACCCACAGCCAGTCAACCGAGACTTCCCCCGTCAACTTTTTGGAGCAAATCAAAGCGACCAATGAAAACGTCGGCGCGGCCGATTGGTTGGTCGTTGCTCATGACGACATCAAACTACTTCGCAAGCTGGGCGAGATCGTGCCTGGTGATGAATCGATTACGATGAAGGTCGCTCAGTCGGACTGGCAGTGCGAAGAAGACAGTCTGCCGGAAGCAATCTTGTGGGCATTGCAGGAAGGCGGCATGAAGACATTGTTGATGATCGGTCACTCTGCGGGTTGCCCTGGTGCGAACCAAGGGTCCAAATCTGCCCAGTCGTCGGTCTCTCCGGACGCTTGTTACACGAAACTAATGACAGGGGCCAAACGTGTTCAGGAGCGAACTTCGGCATCGAAAAAGCATTTCGCGGAGCAGTTGGAGCAACTTTGCCAAGTGAAACCGATCCACGATGCGATTGTTGCCGGGGACCTAAAGTTGCATGGGCTTTTCTATGTCGCTCAAAGTGGTACTTTCCTGAAGTACGACATGGCAAATGGCCAATTTTGCTGAGCAGCGAGTTTGCGGCACGGCAAGGCCCTTGTTCCG
>CAYUGI010000022.1:0-35501 GCA_964444105.1 uncultured Pirellulaceae bacterium | reverse complement strand
GCTGGAATCCTGTTCCGGTCGGGCTTTCATTAGTGTCTCAAACTTTCAAATATTGATATGACGTCAACTGATACAGACGATCTCAGACGCGAACTGGGTTTCCTGGGCGCCATTCTTGGGGACACGATCCGTGAAAATGCGGGTGACGAAGCGTTTGAGATTGTCGAGCAACTTCGCCGTTCGGCATGGGATCGGCGATCAGGTGTCGATTCGGCGGATAAGAACATCAAGCAGATGATTGCCGGGTTCGACGACGAGCAAATGCGCGTCGTTGTCAGAGCCTTCACGATCTTTTTGGATCTGGCGAACTTGGTGGAGGACCGCCGTCGCGTTCAGATATTGGACGAACGAGCACAAGCTGCTTATCCCAATCCACGTGGCGAATCGATTCGACAAGCGATCGCCGAACTGAAGGCATCCGGCAAAACGGCAGCCGAAGTTCAAACGCTTCTGGACCAATTGCATGTCGATCTGGTGTTCACTGCACACCCAACCGACGCGAAACGTCGATCCGTGCGAAGCAAATTGACAAAGATTCGTCAGTTGATGCAGCTGCTGAGCGACGACGCGCCGCAGCAAGTCACCGATCGAACCACGCGAGCGATCGCTGCCGAGATTACCAAGCTCTGGCAAACTGACTTCATACGACCGTGGCGTCCGTCGGTGATGCAGGAAGTCAGTCGTGGCCTGTCGATCAAGCCCGTGTTGTGGGATGAAGTGCCGCGCATCTCCGATGAATTGAAACGTGGCGCAGCGGAAAGCTACGGGGACGCTGTGCAGCCCCGCCGCTCGGCCGTGACATTCGGTTCTTGGATTGGCGGTGACCGCGACGGGCACCCCGGCGTAACGGCAGACATTACACAGGAGACGTTTGCGTGGCTGCGGCGAGAAGCGATCCAGTTCCACATGCGTGCATGCGAACAGCTTCACGATTCACTGAGCGTGTCGGATCGGCAGATTGCAATCGGGTCCTCGTTAAAGATTGCTAACGAGGCAGCCGTTGATCGCTACCCAACATTAAAGAAACGTTTGGATCGACTGCCACCTGACGAAACCTGTCGGCGGTGGTTGTCGGTCATCCTTTGGAAGTTGGAACGCACGCAACTGGGGCATCTTGATGATTCCGCCTATGCGACGGCCGACGATTTGATCGAGGAAGTGAAGCTTCTTGCCGAAGCCGTCGATCAGTCACCCGGTCGCGCGCACTTGATGCCGGAGTTGGAAGCTTGGCTTTCGCAAATCGAAACCTTTGGACTCCACCTTGCCCAATTGGACATTCGCCAAAACGCGGCGGTCTACCGAAAGGTGATCAACGAAATTTTGACGTCCTGTGGAATCTGCGATGAGGCCGAATCGCTTGACGAGGCTGCGCGTTGCAAGGTCTTGAATGAATCGCTTTCCGCGACGGCCCTCTCGATCGACCTGGACAATATGTCGGAGATGGTTGGCGAGACAGTTGCGCTGTTCCGCTTGCTTCACGAAATCGCCGAAACCTATTCCATGGCGGCGATCGGAACGCATGTGATCAGCATGACCAGTGTGCCTAGCGACGTGCTGACAGTGCTTTGGCTGTGGGAATTGACCGCGCCCAAGGACAATTTCACCAAAGTACGCAGGAATCAAACCAAGCCTGTGCTGCCGATCGCACCGCTATTGGAAACGATCGAGGATCTTCGGCAGGGTCCAGACATTTTGCGAGGCATGTTGCAGATACCAGCCTATCGCGAAAACGTAAAGCAGCTCGGTGATCGGCAAATGATCATGTTGGGCTACAGCGATAGCACCAAAGACGGCGGCTACCTGTCGGCTTGTTGGTCACTGCATCAAGCTCAACAAGAACTGGTGGCGGTCGCGAAAGAATTCGACATCGACCTAACATTTTTCCACGGTCGGGGCGGTTCGCTGGGACGCGGCGGTGGTCCTGCGGCTCGCAGTATTTTGTCCCTGCCGCAAGGAACGTTCAACGGAAATTTGCGTTTGACGGAACAGGGCGAAGTACTGGCTGATCGCTACGACGATCCCGCGATCGCGCACCGACACTTGGAGCAAGTCGTTTGGTCATCGCTGTTGGCCGCAGGCAGCCCGCGACAGGAAGATTCCGCATCGTGGCACCAAACGATGGCAACCATCGCGGAAGCTTCGTTTGGCAAGTACCGCGAGCTTTTAGAACAACCTGGGTTCGTCGCTTTTTTCCGCCGCGTGACGCCGATTTCGGAAATCGAGCAACTACCCATCGGTTCGCGTCCCTCGCGGCGAAAACCAGACGGTGGACTGTCGGATTTGCGAGCGATCCCTTGGGTGTTTTCTTGGACTCAGTCTCGTTGCTTGCTTCCGGCTTGGTACGGGATTGGCGCTGCGATGGGATCGATGGTCGACGATCCCAAGCAACTTGCAGAACTGCAAGACATGTATAGCCAGTGGCCATTCTTTCGTGCCTTGGTCGATAACGCTGAATTGGCGCTCGCCAAGTCTGATCTACAGATTGCCAGCGAGTATGCACTTTTGGCCGATGATGAAGGTCCCAACAAAGAATCCCATCGGAAGATCGGCGCGATGGTTGAAGCCGATTTTCACGAGTCGACACGAGTCGTGTTGGCGATGACCCAGCAGAAAGCGTTGCTTGACGGAACGCCCTGGCTGCAAGAGTCGATTCGCGTACGAAATCGCTTCATTGACCCGATCAACTTGATCCAAGTCGAACTGCTGCGTCGCGGGCAGTCCGAACAGATTGAGTCGCCCGAAGAACTGCGTCACCTCACGCGTCTTTCAATCAACGGAATTGCTGCCGGCATGCGAACAAGCGGCTAGTTGCCGGTCGATGATTTTGTTTGGACGACTCGATGGTGTTCCGAATCGCCCACCAATATCGTTGCTCGCGATATGGCGATTCCATGCGGTCGTTTGAGACGCATGGTGGTTTCAGATTGATTTCCGCCCAGAATGGTATCGATGCGATTCGTTGTCACGTCGATTCGTCTGATCGCGTGATTTTCGGTGTCTACGATCAGCAGGTTTCCGTGCTGGTCGATCGCAATGCCTTTGGGGCCGCTAAATGTGGCTTGCAACGCCGGGCCACCGTCGCCGCTGTATCCTTTTTCGCCCGTCCCGGCGATGTGATGAATGGTTCGCTTCTCGCGATCGATTCTCCAGATGCTGTTTCCTTCACGAAGTGCCACCCAGATCGATTCGTCATCCACTGCTAGTGATCTTGGACCAAAAAGCGGCGATTGGGTTGCGACCGCACCGTCGACCGGGAGCTTCTTTTCACCTGTGCCAGCGACCGTGGTCACGATATGTGTTTCTAAATCGATGCGTCTGATTCGATGATTCTTGGTATCAGCAACCAGCAATCCTTGTTGGCCGTCCAGGACGATGCTGTGTGGTTGATTGAAACGCACGCGGCTTCCGGTTTCGCCGTCGCCGGAGAATCCTGCTTTGCCGCACCCAGCGATGGTCGAAATTTTCTGCGTCGCCGCGTCGATGCGACGAATCACATGGTTGCGGGTATCAGCGACGTACAAGTTTCCGGCTTTGTCGACGCGAACTTCATGAGGCCAATTCATGGTGGCTGAAGTCGCGTGCCCGCCATCTCCTGAATAGCCACTTTGACCATTGCCCGCAACGCGGCGAATCCGCTGGCGATTTAGATCAGTTTGCCAAATGCAATGATCGTCCACCGTGGTGATCCAAACAGAATCGCCGGCTACTTCAGTGCCGGCTATTTCAACACCAAACGGATTTCCCAGCGACAAAACGTTGGTAGATCCAGAACGCTGTCCAGCGTTTGGCGGTTGCCGATTCGGTGCGGGAGAAGTTCCGTTTCCCGCAAAAATGCTGTGCGATTCGGGCTTCTCTGCAAGGCTACCGCCGGGCTGTTCTGCAAGGCTACCGCCGGGTTGATCTTCAGTACGCCCGTCGGGCGGGGCGCCCAGGCAATGGCAGATCGAAACACTCCAAGCAATGTGAAAAAACAGGCAACAAGCGATCGTGGTCCCGTGTCCTGCCTTCAGCATCTTTTGCCAATCATTCGTTGGGTGAAAGAACATTGCCAGGGTCATTGGCCATCGCACGGATCACGGCAAACTCCGATACGGAGTCGGCAGCGATTTTCTGCAAAGCTGAATGGCGTCGACGATCGACTGTGCGATTGCTTAGCGAAAGTTCTTCGCTGATCACTTTGTTCGGTTTACCTTCAGCTGCACAGTCTAACACCGCCAGCTCTTCCGGGGTAAGTTTGTCCAACCGCCGACGCGCGGACAAAATTGCGTCACGATCGCTGGACAGTTTTTGGCTCTTATCGATCGCTTGGCGAACCACGACAAGCAGATCTTCCAGGTCAACCGGCTTTTCGATGACGGTAAACGCTCCATTGGCCATCAGTTTGACCGCAGCCTGAACATCGGCGTAGCCAGTCAACATCACCAGCGACAGGCTACTGCCTTTTTCGTTCAGCTGCTGCTGTAGCCCGAAGCCATCAATTGGCCGCATTCGCAAATCGCTGATCACGCAACCTACATCGTCCGGCGAGACTTGGTTGCAGAATTCATCTACGCTGGAAAAAGTAATCGGCGCGTGTCCGTGCTCGGTTAGAAACGCCGACAGTGCTTCCAGGAGCATTGCATCGTCATCGACTAGATAAAGAACTGTCGTTTTGTCGGTGAGATGATTCGCGTCGGTGCCCATAGTGGCCTATCCTGGAAATGCTGTGCTTGATGCTGCTTCGATCATGGAACGGAAGGCAACTTCGCTTGGGATAGACCGCGCGTTTCTATCGACTCAATTGGAAGAGACCGTGGAGAGAATCGATTCACAAAAGTGGCCCCCAACAAAACCACAACTGGATCAAACGACCGTGGTTTTGACACATGGTCGATTCACCTGCAAATAGAGTTCTCTCTGAAGAAAAGCTAGCTTTCAATTTCCGACTTGGTCCCTCTGGAATGTGATGATCCCCCAAAGTAATGGCTTGGGGGGGAAGGATTGTGCCGGTCAGCGATACGCTGCAACTCGCTAGACCAGTAATTGGCCTTTGTTGCAGTGAATGACAGCGAATTTCCTTAAACGTCCGTCAGCCAAACAACCGTGCATGTGTACATAATAACACCGGCAAATTGAGCGTGCAATCAACAGATTTACTCGCTTAATCGAGCAAATTTGCCATCGGCAATGCAAAATTTAGAAACCGTGCGTTTCCTGAACCCGAGTGCGGAACCACGTTTGAGCCTGTTGCCAAAGGTAGTTTCCGATCCGACCCTTGCGGGTACGCAAATGCGCCACTCCTGTTTGCCCGCTTCGCAGTGCAGCTGCTGTTTCGGGCTCCAACTGAATGTGCATCGCGTACCGCGGCTGCAGCAACACCAGCTGCGAAGTATCTGGCGTCGCTTGCTCGTCCGTGTACTCAGTTCGATCGACGACAGTCAGCGGACCGCCGTACATTCCAGCAAATGCAAAGTGTGGGAGATCGGTTCGGACGCGTGGCGTGATCTGTCGAACAGTCCCGTTCAGTACACCTGCTTGCCCCCATAGTTTCAATTGGACATTGGCACCGACGCTATCAGCAAGATGCTCGCCGTCGGACTGCGCGATCAAGGTAATCGCTTCCTTGCGTGTCGGATCGCCGATCGATAGCAGTTCCCGTCCGGGGGTGACGTAGGTGTCAAGAAGTTCATTTGCGTCGTTGAAAATGACTTGGCCGTCGATTGGGGCCGTGATCATCAGCCGGTTCAGACTTCGCTCTGTCTCGACGAGTTGTTTTTCGAAGGAAGCGATTGTTTGCTGTTCGATCTGCCAAGCACCGATGTTGCGTTGGATTTGACGAGCCGCCGCCGAAAGTTTGGCGGCCTGCAGTCGTGTCATCAATTCGGATCGTCTTGCACTTAACTCGCGATTCTCCATCGTAACCAGCACGTCGCCTGCCGAGACAAATTGATCAGGTTCTACATGAACCTTTCGCACGAATCCCGTTGTTTCACTGCGAACGGTTGCGACAGGATGGTAGTCAATCACAATCGGAGATGACACAACCGTGGGACTTGGAATCATCGTGCCAAGAAACACAATGACAAGCAGGCACGAAAGCGTGACCGTCGCAAAACGTACACGATTGGGTTGCTCAAATTCGCTGCCCTTGATCAAGAACGAAACCAATTTGCCAACCGGAACCGCCAGCCAAAGAACCACCGCGAACAGTGCGATCAAAAAGCCGATGCCCGGGATAATATTTGCTGCACCAAGAACCAATGACGCACAAATCAGCACTTTCCAAATCAGGCTTGCGAACCCGTATGATTTGACAATCGTCCCGCGTAGACCTGCCCATGGAAGGGGTGATGCGTTTAGACCCAGGAAGAATTTGCGACAAACGCCCATGACGTGTTGGTTTCCGTACTTGGATAAATTGGGCATTTCCAAGTAGTCGGCCAGCATGTGATAACCGTCAAACTTCATCAGCGGATTGGCGTTAAATACCAATGTATTGACGCTGGCGGCGAACATGACGTTCATGGCGACTTGACTCGCCAACCCCGCATCGACCTGCAACCAAACCAGTGTGGCGATCGCCGCCAAAAAGATCTCCGCAATCATTCCTGCCGCGGACACGAAGATGCGGTGGTACTTGTTGGCAAACCGCCACGCGCTGGTGACATCCACAAACGGAAGCGGGATCATCAGCAGAAACAACACGCCGCAGTTTTGAACTCGTCCACCAAATTTTCGACAGGCCAACGCGTGCGAAAATTCGTGTATCAGTTTCAGGACTATCCAAGTGGCCCCTAGTAAAATCCAGTTGTGACGGCTGAATACTTCCACGCCGCTGTGACTGAATCGGTCGAAGTTGGCTGCCAGGCAGATCGCCGCGTAGACGCAAACCGCCATCCAAACGACCGCGGCGGGTTTGCTAATGACCCACCCGATCATCCGATTTGCCGCTGCAACCCACCGGTCGGGATTGAATAGTGGGATGCGAATGGAGATCGGATTGAGCAGCGAAAGCAGTTTCGCGGAATCGGTTTTTTCCCGACGTTCTCGCAAGCGACTGGCCGATGTCGATGCGCGAGTTGCGGCCAAACCTGAATCGACCAGCCACTTACAGATTTGAGCGGCGTCTTGTTCATCAAATGCCTTGGCTCCGAGCAAACTGCAGGTGGTTGCCAGCGCCGACGCGAGCGTTGTTTTTCCATCCAGTAGCGAAACAAAGGTGTATTCCGCTTCGCCAATACGATAGAAATCGCCGGTCGCCTGATCCTCAATCAGAAATGTTAGAGAGTGCTGTCCGCGTTGTGCTGAGAAACGCAAGTCATCGCGCAGCGACAACCGGGCTTCACCCAGTTCAAATGTCGTTGCATCGTGTTTGGTCATTGAATCTCTCGTCTGCCCGTGGGCCTACCACCATGTCATCCGCGATGTCACGTAATCCCACGGCCCGTGAAACAGGTTCCAGGCTAAAGCATGTTTTTCGCAATCAATTCGAATGCTCCCCTTCATTCCAGGGCGCAGTAAATCGTTTTGGTTGTCAATCGTAATGTTGGCGACAAAGACATTCTGTCCTTCACGAAGCTCGCTACGAGGATTCACCCGGTCGATCACACCGGCGAACGAGCGGCCTGAAATGCCATCGATCCAGACACGAACCGACTGGCCTTCGCTCACGTGAGTGATTTCGTCGGATGAAATCGTGGCCTCGATTTTCATTTTGTCCAACGGCGCGATTTCGTAAATCACTTCGCCCGTGTCCACCGCAGCCGCATCGCTGCGTTCCAACGAACCCGACAAAACAACCCCAGAAATCGGGCTGCGGATTTCGACCTGCGATTGTTGGTGTCTCAACAGTTCGGTTTGCGCCGCCAATCGATCGGCATCCAACTGAGATAGCATCGAATCGGTCACGTTGCGTTCCGCCAAAGCAATCTCGCGTTTTTTCGACGCGTGTTGTTTCTCCGCGATCACGCTGGCAAGTTCCCAGCGAATCGACTGACCATCCATGCGTGCAAGCAGTTGGCCCGCGGCCACACGATCACCCGGTTTGGCGAATCCTTTTTCGATCAACCCTTGAAAAGGCGCGACGGCATAACGACGTGTAGTAGGTTGCGTGGTGCAATTGCTGCGCACACGATAAGTCACCGGCAGCATAGCAATCGCAATGATTAACATCGCGATCATCGCCCACATGACCCCACCTACCGAAGGAAACGCGGTCGTGATCCGCGAAACCGTTTTCGTTAGCTTGCCCGGTTCGGCACGCGAAACGACTTCGATGGCGGAAGCGATGCGGGGACTGGCAGCTCGTAAAAAGTTTGACAGTTTCTCATCGCCAATCACGTCCGATGATCCCGTCAACAATATCGCACCGATCGTTTCGCCTTCCGGGGTCGTCAGTGGCGACGTCAAGACAGCTGGCACGTGAAGGTTCCCACACAATTGCCGGTGTGCAACCAGTAGGTGCGTGTCGTCTTCTGGTCCTGGCGGATAGATGCCGACGCTCTCTCGCAACAGGCACTCCGACAGCGTCAGTTCCAAATCAAGGTACGTGTCACTTCCCCGATCCAATTCGACCGTCCCTGAAAGGGACTCTACAACCAACTGACCATGGCGGAGCGTACCGACTGCGACTTGGCCAACGCCCAGGTGCCGAAGCAGTTCATTCGACGCGACTTCACACGCTTTCGCGACGGAATTTTGTGACTCGATTTGCGAAATGAGTTCAATCAGGGCAGCTAACGAAACGAGTTTCCAGTCGTTGCCCGACGACCGGTTGCTTTTGCGATAAAGAAGCAGATACGCGTTGACGATTTCGAGAACAAAAATAGCTCGCGAAGTATTCTTGTCAGCGGTCAGGACCAGCAAGACGTCAGGAGAATCCCCGCCCTGGTTAATTGGCGAGTAGATCGCTTGAACGCCAAGGAAGTGTTCCAGCTGCAGCGAGTTGCGAGCGATCGTGACGTTGCAGGACGACGCAAACTTTTCGATGAAGTCGTGTCGTCGTGGCACTCGACCGGTCGTGTTCTCGGGAAGTAGATCCCATTTGTAGACATTGTCTGAGATATTGCCGATTGACTTGATCAACCCGACCCCCATCGCATCGGTATGTTGCATCACGATTTGCCGGATCGCTTGAAGCACCGTGGCTTCATCGGCTTTCATCATCGTGGCGTGATGCAGCTGCGAATGCAGTTCAGCGGTATCCACCGCGTCGGGCCCAGAGTCAGCATCGGGTAGACGCCGACGAGGCTTCGTTTTGGGTCTCAGCTCCGGTGCGCCGGGTGCGGGATCGGTTGGGTCTGGCATCTACCGGCGACCGCCCTGTCGTGCGGGCAAGACGGGCTTGGACATGGCGGTTTTCTGCTCGCCAGGTACACCGACCCAACGACAGCGCGAACCACTACGGAATTTGCCTGAGGCATTGTCGATTTCGACGTCGACGCGGGCAGTGCCGCTGTCAGCGCTCGTCACTGGCGAGATAAATCGGATGGTGCCTGCGATTTGTTGCTGCCGATCTCCCACGCGTAGGATTAGCGAGACCTGCTGGTCTTTTGACAATTGCGTGACGGTGCTTTCCATCAAGTAAAACCGTACCAGCAGCCGGTCCAGTTGGACTACCGTTGCAAATTGTGGCTTAGCTGTGGAAACGTATTCGCCCAGCCGATAGTGAAGTTCGCTAACGACGCCATCGATGGGCGACGCGATCGTGCGCGCTTTGATCTGAGCTTTGATGCGATCGACTTCCAACTGGTACTCGGCGTGCTTTTCGCGAGCGATCTCGAGATCCGAAGTCGCGATTTCGTGCTCGACGATCGCTTCTTCGACTTCAGCTGGATTAGCGTGGCCTTTCTGCAAAAGCGGCTCCAGCGTGTCGCGGCGTGTCTTGCGAATCCGTAGCGTTGCTTCGGCGGATGTGATTGCGGAAGTCGACTTCGCACGCAGCTGGGCAATTCGCAGACTTTGACGCAGTGCATCGTGGTCCAACATCGCTAGCGTGTCGCCGCGTGAAACCGTCTGGCCTTCCATCACATTGATACTGTCGATCACGCCAGATTCGGCTGCTGCCACGTTGCTTTGGTCAATCGGCTCGGTGAAGCTATCGATGACTTGGGCGCGGCAGGTGGTGGTCAACAACAATAGCGCAATGAGCGGAGTGATTTTCGTCATGTGCATCCTTTCGTTGTTGAAATCCATCGATACGACGGCCGGCTTCACTCTCCCTGAGAGAGAGTAAAGTGTGGAAAGAGACGAGCCATTCGCTTTCGCCTAAACCATCGTTTCTCTAATACTGTCCATCCAGTTGTCGTGATGAACCAGCTTGCATCGCGAATCAAAACTCACGCGTTCAATCATCTGCTGCAACGCGAATAACTGGTGACTGAAATCCCTCGATGATTCGCCGGTCGCGTTGGCGGCGGAACGAATCTGATCGCTTAGTTTCTCGCCATGCTGTTGAAACAAATCGTCATCTGCGGCAACGAAGAATTGACACGACCCCGGATCACCTTGCCGCGCCGACCGGCCAGCCAGTTGACGATCAACACGGTGAGACGAATTGCATGACGTCGCTAAGACATGCAAACCGCCCAAGGCGCGAGACTCTTCGCTCAATTTAATATCGGTTCCCCGACCAGCCATATTCGTGGCGATCATGATGGATTCAGGTTGTCCGGCTTTTGCTATCATCTGGGCTTCGTCGTCATCCTGAACGCCATTAAGGATTGTGCAGACGACGTCGTGTTTGCGGAGCAATTTATCCAGCAGCACGCTTTCGCGAATGGTGCGCGTGCCAATCAGAATCGGCCGTCGTGTCGCTCGTAAACGCTGAACTTCAATGACGATCGCGTCGCACTTGGCGTCCCAATCCGCAAAGAACCGCGTTGTCATCTGGATCCGCTTGTTGGGCACGTTGGGCGGCAGCGGCACGATCGGCGTGCCGTAGAAGTGTTGAAGTTCCGCTTCACTGCCCGACGCCGTGCCGGTCATCCCGCAGACGGTGTCGTACATTTGGAAAAACCGTTGCCGTGTGATGCGAGCCATTGAGCGTGTTGGGGGATTGATCGTGAGCATCTCCTTCGCTTCGACGGCTTGGTGAAGTCCGCCACGCAAGGTCCGGTCATCAAAGATGCGTCCGGTCAGCTGGTCGACCAACGCGATCTCGTCTTCCTGCACCACATAGTGTTCGTCACGAATAAGTAAGAACTGTGCGTAAAGTGCGTTTTCAATGTATGCGGTCCAAGGCCGACTCAGATCCAGTCGCTTAAAATTCTTCAGGTGTGAATAGCAGGTTTCGATGCCAGTTTCGGTCAGCTCAACTTGTCGCTTTCGTGTGTCAATGCTGTATTCGTCATCGACTTTCAAGCTCGTCGCAAGATGCAAAGCGTATTTGTAGGCTTCGGCAGATTCGGCGAACGTCTCGCTGCCGCTCAGAATCAGTGGTGTTGCCGCTTCATCGATCAGCACACTGTCTGCTTCATCGACGATGATGCAAGGATGAGTGGTTTGGATCAAGGAATCGCGCAGGTCCGTGCCGTTGATGCAGGCGAGTGTATCGCGGCCCAGTGTCAGTGATTCGAAGTCACGAATGGTGAGCTGATCTTTCAGATAGTCAAAGCCAAACGCATAGCCGGGGCCATAAACGATGTCGCATTGGTATTTCAGCTTAGCTTGTTCCGGTTTGTCGTCGCTGAACAGAGACGCGGAACGCAGACCAAGCAAATGGAAGATCGCTTCGACGGCTTCGTGATCGCGTTCGGCTAGGTAGTCCGTTGTCGTGGCCACGTGTACGCTTTCGTCGATCGCGGCACGGATGACCGCTGCGACTCCCGAAACGACTGTCTTGCCTTCACCGGTCTGCATTTCGATGATCGCGCCGCGCGCGGTGGCAAGTGAGCCCTTCAGTTGCACGTCGTGCATCGAAAAACCCATCGTGCGCTGAACAGCCACGCTGCCTAGCGAAGCGGCGCGAACCATCGCGTCGGATGCATCAGACTCTTTTCGCAAGTCAGCGAATGCAGTAGCAAGTTCGCTATCGGATACATCGGACCATTTGGATTCTCCCGATCGTGCAGCAGCCACCATCGCGTCCAAGTCATCTGACTTGGAAAGCTTTGGCAGCAACAAATTGCTGATACGTTGGTGAATCGTGGTGGTTTGCATCAATCAAAAATCGATTAGGTTTGTAAACGAGTGAGGCAAAAAGCTTTGAGGAAAAAAGAATTGTTCTGTCGTAAGGGTCGATGGTAACTTTGGATGTTTCTTTTTTTGCCCTTCAATCTTTTTGCCTCGTTCCCTGATAGGCCGAGACACTTTGCCTGTTACAGCAATCCAAGCGGATTCAGGTTTTGCCCGCCTTGCGATTCCAAGGTCTTACTTGCCGTGCCATCCAGGATCGAACCGGCCGTCGCGACCGGTTTGGACGAAGCGTCCAACTGCATTGCTCGGTAAGTGTCATCGGTCAACTTCAACGCCGTGTTTCCTAACGCCACATTCTCTGTTGCGACGTGTTCGATCACGACGCGAGAATGCGAGGTCGACTTGGTGCCGAAGAAGTGCATCGTCCAGTTTCCGCTCGGGCCGACTGTCAAATTGGTTTCACCGATGATGCTGCCACTAGCGTCGTAAATCCGTCCGATCAGAACGGCTCCCGGCGATGCGTACCCGGCTAGGATCGGTTCAGGAGCAAGCCGATCGATTTGCTCGGACAACACAACATCGCGGTGATGAATGTGGTCGCCATAGCGGAGATCTTTTCCTTCTTCGCTAAAATCGTTAAACGAATCGAATGCGAATGTCCCAGTGATCGACCACGTGAACGATTGCGAAGTGCTTCGGCCAGTTGTATCCGTCGCTGTGATCGTGATCGGGAACTTGCCTATGTCGGCGGTGCCAACGTCCGGTGTTCCCGTGATGATGCCCGTTGTCGGATTCAGCGTCAGGCCTGGCGGCAACGTTCCGTTGTCGGTGAAGGTCAAGCTGTCGCCGGCATCGGGATCATCAAATCCATCGGCAATACTGACCGGCTCAATCGCTTCACCTTCCACGTCAGCTTGATCGGGCAAGCTAAAGGCGACTTGGGGGGTGTCTTGCAGACCGCTGACGATGATGGTCACCGTTGTCCAGTCCGTCCCACCTTGGTCATCCGTGATCGAGTAGCTGATTTCGGTAACGCGAGTCTGACCGGGAAGCAGGTCATCGAATTGATCGTTCGGGTTAAACGTCAGGCTACCGTCGGATTGGATGACAAATGTTCCACCGTTTGTTCCCGTGGTGGGTTGCCCGACAGAGCCGGGTGTTCCGTTGACGTCGCGAACACGAAGTGTGTCGCCGTCGGGGTCATTGTCGATGCCGCTGCCATTATTCTCCGTTAAGACATTGAATGTCAGTGATGTGTCTTGGTCGGTCGCGTCATTGTCCGCTTCCGCCAACGGAGACGGGTTGGTGACCGCCCAGATGAATGACTGCGTAGTCGTCGCGCCGGAATCATCGGTCGCGGTGATAACGACCGAATAAGGTCCACCGGTCGATGCGTCCGCAGTGTAAGTGCCAGTCACATCGCCGGAGTTTGGATCGATCGACAACCCGGGTGGTAGCGTACCGCCATCAGTGAAAGTTAATGTGTCACCTGTGTCGGCTTCGTCGAAGTAGCCAGCCAAGGGCACCGTGGGGATCACGTTTGCATCGACGCCAGATCGATTTGGGATCGTGCCCACGGTCGTGGGTGCATCATTGGATCCAACGATCGTGATTGTCAGTACGGCAGTGTCCGTGCCACCTTCACCGTCGCTGATTTCGTACGTGAATGATTCACTGATCGTATCGCCGGCAGCAAGCGCCACGACCGTTGGGTGCGACGCATCCAAGTCGTATGTGTAGTCACCCGCATCATCGATGTTCAATATTCCGTAGAAAGATGAGATCGTAGCCGTTGGACTTACGGGCATAGCGTCAACCAAGGTAACAGTCAGATCGTCACCGTCGGGATCGTTGTCGGTTTGGCTGGTACTGCTCTGGTCGACAATTACGTTGCCAGCTGCTTGGGTTGGTCCCGAGTCGGAAACTGTATTCGCATTACTCGCCGCCGTCGGGGCGGGGTTCGTTACCGTCCAGGCGAACGATTGCGAAACGCTGCCGCCGTTGCCGTCCGCTGCGGTCACGGTGACCGTGTAAGGTCCCGTCGTCGAAGCACTGTTGTCGATTGTGCCAGAGATCACTCCCGTGGCCGTGTCGATCGACAGGCCGCTGGGCAGATTGCCAGCCGCGTAAGTCAATGTGTCGTTGGAGTCCGGGTCGCTGAAGCCACCGCTAACGTCAACGGGAGCAATGCTCTCGCCGTCGATACTGTTCTGCGGTGCAATCGTCGTCACAATAACAGGGTCGTCGTTGGCACCGTTGATCGTAACGGTGACAGTCGCCGTGTCGGTGCCGCCTTCGCCATCGCTAATCGTGTACGTGACCGATGTGATTGCGGACTCGCCAACCGCCAGTGAATCAAAGTCCGTCAACGGATTGAAAGCGACGACACCGGCCGAATCAATCGTGAAGCTTCCTCCGTTGTCGCCGGCAATCGGAGTCGACACATTTGCGGCAATTCCGTTGACAGCTACCACGGTCAAGTCGTCGCCATCGATGTCACTGTCGGACAAGTTTCCGTTGTCGTCGGTGATGACTTGGCCGGCGATGGATGTGTTTTCATCAGTCGTAAAGTCATCATCCGTCGCATCGGGGCCAGGGTTGGTGACGGTCCAGTTGAACGTGCGAGTCAGCGTGCCACCTTGGCCATCATTGACCGTGATCGCGACTGTATAGGGACTGCCAACCGAAGCACTATTGTCTAGTGTTCCAGAGATAACGCCCGACGTCGCGTTCAGCGAAAGCCCGGGCGGTAAGCTGCCACCGTCGGTGAAAGTCAGCACGTCGCTGGCGTCCACGTCGTCAAAGAACACGCTGATATCCAACGGGGCGATCACGACATCATCCGTCGAAGCTTGCGGAGGAATCATTCCGGTTGCCGTTGGCGTCTGGTTGGTTCCATTGATTGTGACCGTCAAAGTCGCCGTGTCACTGCCGCCTTCGTTGTCCGTGATCGTGTAAGTGACGCTGGTCGTCGTGGATTCACCTGCGGCCAATGCGTCAAAGTCGCCTTGCGGATCGAACGTGTAGGATCCGTTGCTGTTGATCACAAACGAACCACCGCCAGTGCCGCTGGTCGTCGATCCCAAGTTCGCTGAATTTCCGTTGACTTGGACGACAACAATCGTGTCGCCATCGATGTCCGTATCAACGCCGTGCCCATCCGCGTCCGTGATCACGTTGCCACCGATCGCGGTATCTTGGTCGGTCGTGCGATCGTTGTCGGTTGCGTCCGGACCAGGGTTGTTAACGTTCCACTGGAAAGTCTGCGTGATCAGCACGCCTTCGCTATCAGTCGCCGTGATGACGACCGTGTAAGGACCGCTTTGGCTAGCGTCCGCATCATAGGTCCCCGTCACGACCCCCGTGGTCGGGTTGATCGTCAGGCCGCCAGGTAGATCGTTTGCTGCGAAAGTCAACGCACCGTCAACATCGTCAAAGTAGCCCGACAAATCCAGCGGCGCGGTCGCGGTCGAGTCCACGCCAATTTGAGGTGGAATCTGGCCAATGGCTGTGGGGTCGTCATTCGTTCCCGTGATATGAACCGTCAGCGTTGCCGTTGAAGTCGCTCCGTCAGCATCCACAATCGTGTAGTCCACGGTCGTTGTGGCCACGTCGCCTGCGGCCAAGTAGTCAAAATCTGTTCCCGGAACGAAGTCGTAGCCGCCGTTTGCATTGACGGTGAACTGACCACCTGTGGATCCTGCGACAGGGCTACCGATGTTCGCACCTGCACCGTTGATCGCGCTGACGGTCAAGGCATCGCCGTCAGGGTCACTGTCAACGCCACTTCCATCGTTGTCCGTGATCACATTGCCACTTTGCGAAGTGTTCTCGGTGATGAAAACGTCGTTGTCGGTCGCTGTCGGCAGTGGGTTGGTGACGGTCCAGATAAATGTCTGCTGCGCTATCTGTCCGCTTAGGTCGGTCGCCGTGATGGTGACGCTGTAAGGGCCACCGGCCGAAGAACTGCTGTCGTACGTTCCGGTCACCACGCCGGTTACTGAATCGATTGACAGTCCATCAGGCAGTGTGCCGCCGTCGTCAAAGGAAAGCGTGTCGCTGGAATCTGGGTCAGTGAAGTAACCGCTCAAGTCCAGTGGTGTCTCTGTCGTACTATCCACTCCCGATTGTGGCGGAATCGTACCGACGGAAATCGGCGCGCCGCTGGCTCCGGTAACCGTGATCGTTACCGTGGCTGTCGCCACACCACCTTCACTATCAGTGACTGTGTATGTCACCGACGTCACCGCGGATTCACCAATATTCAGATAGCCGAAATCTGATTGCGTGTCGAAGGTGTAGCTGCCGTCGGTGCCGATCGTGAACGCACCACCATTAGAACCTGCCACCGAAGTCCCCACGTTTGCAGCTAAACCGTCTACTTGGCTGACCGTCAAAACGTCGCCATCCGGATCACGATCGATTCCGGATCCTTCATTGGCTGTGATGACGTTGGCCGTGTGCGAAAGACCTTCCTGCAATGTAACGTCG
Source organism: uncultured Pirellulaceae bacterium (assembly GCA_964444105.1). Taxonomy (GTDB): domain Bacteria; phylum Planctomycetota; class Planctomycetia; order Pirellulales; family Pirellulaceae; genus K23-9. Next base: position 18,896 of record CAYUGI010000022.1, on the reverse strand, counting down.
TTGTTCGTCGCGGTTGGCACAGGATTCGTCACGGTCCAAGTAAACGTCTGGTCGATGATCGACCCATGATTGTCCATCGCCGTGATCGTGACCGTGTAAGGACCACTCTGCGAAGCGTCTGCGTCCAGGGTTCCGGAAATAATGCCAGTCGTCAGATTGATCGAAAGACCGCTGGGAAGCGTGCCGCTGTCACTGAATGTCAGCGTGTCAATTCGGTCGACGTCCGTGAAAAAGCCCGAGACATCCACCGGCGTGATCGCCTGGCTGTCGATGCTGACTTGATTCGGAATCGTGCCAATCGCTTCGGGTGTATCGTTCGTTCCGACAACGGTTACCGTCACGATCGCAGTCGATGTCAAATCACCATCGCTAATCGTGTACGCGACCGTTGTGTCAACCGATTCGCCCAATGCAAGCGAGTCGAAATCGTTGCCCGTGCTAAACGAATAGCTGCCGTTGGCGTTGATTGTGAAGGAACCGCCGTTGGAACCGGCGATTGGCGTGCCAACGTTTCCAGCAGCGTTATTGATCATCGTGACGGTGATCGTGTCGCCATCGACGTCGCTATCCACTCCACTGCCGTTGTCGACATTCATGATATCGCCGGAAATAGTTGTATCTTGTGCCGTCGTGAATGCATCGTCCGTTGCGACGGGGCCCGGATTGATCACTTCCCAATTAAACGATTGCGTGATCGTGCCGCCGTTGCCGTCGTCTGCCGCGATCGTGACCGAGTAAGGTCCGCCGTCGGAAGCGTCGGCGGTGGGTGTCCCGGAAATGATCCCGGTTGCCGAGTCAATCGACAATCCTGGCGGCAATGTTCCACCGGCGTCGAACGCGAATGCGTCGGTCGTGTCGTTATCGCCAAAGTAAACCGAGACATCCACAGGTGTGATCGCGACGGAGTCCGTGTCGCTCTGTGCTGGAATGTTTCCGATCGTAAACGGATCGTCATTGGTACCGGTGACAGTGACGGTGACCGTCGCGTTGGACGTGCCACCTTCACCGTCGGTGATCGTGTAAGTGATTTGGGTGTCGCGAGTTTCGCCGACGGCCAGATTGTCAAAGTCGTTTCCGGTAGCGAAGTTGTAGCTGCCGTCCGACAGCACGGTGAACGTGCCGCCAGAGGAACCAACAACCGGCGAACCAACATTTCCTGCCGCGCCGTTAACCTCCTGGACGGTGATGGTATCGCCATCGACGTCACTGTCGATTCCATTGCCGTTGTCGGCGGAAATCAGATTACCGCTGATCGTGGAATCTTGCGTCGCTGCGAAATCATCGTTCTGTGCGACGGGTCCCGGATTGGTGACGACCCAAGTGAACGACTGTGTGACGCTGGCTCCCTCATTGTCGGTCGCCGTGACGATTACGTTGTAAGGACCGCTTTGCGAAGAATCCGAATCGTAAGTCCCGGTTACAACGCCAGTGGAGGCATTGATCGTCAAGCCATCGGGCAAGGTGCCGCCAGTGGAAAACGTCAGTGTGTTGGTCGTATCGACATCGCCGAAGTATCCGCTCAGGTCCAGGGGAACCGCGACCGTCGAATCGACGCCCGTTTGCGGCGGGATCGTTCCGTTCGCTGTTGGAGTTTCGTTGGTACCGGTGACGGCGATGGTCAAGACGGCCGTATCGGTTCCGCCTTCGTTGTCAGTGATCGTGTATGCCACCGTAGTCGTTGCAGTTTCGCCTGCTGCCAGGGAATCAAAGTCGCCGTTTGGCGTAAACGTGTAAGCACCCGCTGTATCGATGACGAACGTGCCGCCAGCCGATCCTGCAACGGAACTGCCAACCGCGGCGGCGCTGCCATTGATTTGCGAAACCGCCAGCGTGTCGCCGTCAACGTCGTTGTCGACGCCAAGCCCATCGTCGTCCGTCAAGACATTGCCGATCGCTGCGGTGCTTTGGTCAGTCGTTTGGCTGTTATCGATCGCATCGGGACCCGGATTGGTCACCGTCCAAACAAACGACTGAGTCACCGTGGCACCTTGATCGTCTGTCGCAGTCACGTTGACGGTGTAAGGCCCTCCGACCGAAGCGTCCGCGTTGTAGGTTCCCGAAACAACGCCAGTTGACGCATTGATCGAAAGTCCCGGCGGCAAACTGCTGCCAGTAGCGAATGTCAGCGAACTGCCGCCATCGATGTCGCCGAAGTAACCGCTCACGTCCAGCGGTGCGGCAACCGTCGAGTCAACGCCTGATTGGGGCGGGATCGTGCCTTCCGCTGTCGGCGCGTCATTGGTTCCCGTCACAACGACGGTTACGGTCGCAGTATCGCTGCCGCCTTCGCCGTCGCTAATTGTGTACTGAATGGTCGTCGTCGCGGTCTGGCCAGCATCAAGCGAATCAAAATCTGTACCGGGATCAAACGTGTACGCACCGGTTGATCCGATCGTGAAGTTACCGCCGCCACTTCCTGCAATCGCATTGTTCAGATTGCCAGTGGATCCGTTGACAGCGACAACTGTGATCGTGTCGCCGTCGATGTCGCTATCAACGCCACTTCCGTCATTGTCAGTCATGACATTGCCCGACAAAGCAGTATTCTCGGTAGTTCCCAGATCGTTATCGGTCGCATCGGGGCCTGGGTTGGTGACCGTCCAAGTGAACGACTGAGTCACGGTCGCGCCGTCGTCGTCCATCGCTGTCACAACCACGGTATACGGACCACCTTGCGACGCGTCGGCGTCATAAGTGCCCGTGACAATGCCGCTGATGGGATCAATCGACAGGCCACTTGGTAGTGTTCCCCCATCAGTGAACGTCAGTGTGTTGGACGTGTCCAAGTCGTCGAAGTAGCTGCTCAAATCCAGCGGCGAGAGTGAAGTCGAATCGACGCCCGTTTGTGGTGGAATCGTGCCTTCGGCTGTCGGTGCATTGTTGACGCCCGTGACAACGACGGTCACCGTCGCGCTGTCCGTTCCGCCTTCACCATCGCTGATCGTGTAGTTGACCGTCGTCGTGGCCGTCTCGCCGGATGCCAGGTAGTCAAAATCGCCAAGCGTGTCGAACGTGTACGATCCCGTAGAATCAATCACGAATGTACCGCCGGTCGATCCCGCTATCGTCGCGTTGACGTTCGCAGGCAAACCGTTGACTTCGGTGACCGTCAGCGTATCGCCATCAACGTCGCTGTCGACACCGCTGCCGTTGTCATCGTTCATTACGTTTCCGGTCAGCGTCGAGCCTTCCGTCGTCCCCAGCAAATTATCCGTTGCAACAGGTCCTGGGTTGGTCACCGTCCAAGTGAAGGACTGATTAACGGTCGCGCCATCGTCATCGGTCGCCGTGACCACGACGACATACGGCCCACCTTGCGAAGCGTTGGCGTCGTAAGTGCCGGTCACAATGCCCGTGTTCGCATCGATCGACAATCCGCCGGGCAATGTTGTGCCAGTCGAGAAAGTCAGTGTGTCTGTCGTGTCGGTGTCCGTGAAATAGCCGCTTAGATCTAGCGGCGTGACCACCGTCGCATCGACGCCGGCTTGCGGAGGAATCGTGCCCACCGCAGTTGGCGTATCGTTGGTCCCGGTGATGGTGACGGTAACGTTTGCCGTGTCAAAGCCGCCTTCTCCATCACTGATCGTGTAGTCGATCGTCGTCGCTGCGGACTCGCCTGCCGCCAGGTAATCGAAATCACCGCCCGTCGCAAACGTGTAGCTGCCGTTTGATTGGACTGCGAAGGTTCCGCCTGCTGATCCGGAAACAGTTTGCCCAACATCCGCGTTAACACCGTTTACGCTAACCACCGATATCGTGTCGCCATCGACATCGCTGTCAACGCCGTTCCCGTCGTCGTCCGACATCACGTTCCCACTAATCGTGGAACCCTGGTTCGTAGCGCGGTCATTGTCCGTTGCATCGGGACCAGGATTGGTGACGGTCCAAGTGAACGTCTGTGTGACGGTCGCGCCCGCATCGTCAGTCGCGGTGATGACGACCGTGTAAGGTCCACTTTGGGAAGAGTCCGCGTCGTAGGTTCCCGTGACGACGCCGGTCGCCGTATTGATTGAAAGTCCATCAGGTAGCGTGCCACCGTCTGCGAAAGTCAATGTGTTGGTTGTATCCGTATCGCCGAAGTAACCACTCAAATCCAAAGGAGCAGCCACGGTCGCATCGACACCCGTTTGCGGCGGGATGGTTCCGATCGCGGTCGGATCATCATTCGTACCCGTGACGACAACCGTTACCGTTGCAGTGTCCGTACCGCCTTCGCCATCGCTGATCGTGTAGTCAACGGACGTGCTCGCGGTCTGTCCAGCAGCCAAGTACTCGAAATCACTTCCTGTAGCAAACGTGTAGCCGCCATTTGAATTGACCGTGAAGCTGCCACCATTGGTGCCCGCAATTGCCAAGGACACGTTGCCAGCCGATCCGTTGATTTCAGTGACTGTGATCGTATCACCATCGACATCGCTATCGGCACCATTGCCGTTGTCGTCCGTCATCAAGTTGCCGGTCAGCGAAGAACCTTCGTTGGTGCCCAAGTCATTGTCGGTCGCCGTTGGACCAGGGTTGGTAACCGTCCAAGTAAACGTGTGTGTTGCCGTCGCACCAGCGATGTCGGTTGCCGTGACCGTCACGCTATAGGGGCCGCTTTGCGAAGCGTCCGCATCGTAGGTTCCGGTGATCACGCCCGTTGTCGGGTTGATCGAAAGTCCGCCAGGCAACGTCGTCCCGGTCGAGAAAGTAAGCACGTCGCCAGCGTCGCCGTCCGAGAAATATCCGCTCACGTCCAGTGGCGAGATCACGGTGCTGTCGATACCCGTTTGCGGAGGAATCGTGCCGCTGGCCGTTGGTGCTGCGTTTGCACCGCTGACAACCACGGTGACGGTCGCCGAATCCGTTCCGCCTTCACCATCGCTAATCGTGTATTCAATTGTGGTCGTGCGAGTTTGGCCGAAACCAAGGTCATCAAAGTCTGTGCCAGTCGTAAAGGTATAGTCGCCATTGGCATTGATTGTGAATGTACCGCCGCTTGTTCCCGCGACGCTGGTGCCAACATTGCCCGCGGCGCCGTTGACTTCGCTGACCGTAATCGCGTCACCGTCGACATCGCTATCAACGCCATTGCCGTTGTCGTCGGTCATTACGTTTCCGGACAACGTGGAACCTTCGCCAGTACTAAGATCATTGTCAGTCGCAGTCGGTCCTGGGTTGGTCACCGTCCAAATGAACGCCTGCGTAACGGTTGCGCCGTCATTATCCGTCGCGGTGACGACGACCGTGTAAGGTCCGCCCTGCGATGAATCCGCGTCGTAAGTCCCAGTGATGACTCCCGTCGCAGGATTGATCGATAGGCCACCCGGTAGCGTTCCGCCGTCACTAAACGTCAGCGTGTCATTCGTATCGACATCACCAAAGAAGGTTGATATGTCCAGCGGTGATTCAACGGTGCCGTCCACGCCCGTTTGCGGCGGGATCGTGCCTTCGGCCATCGGTGTGTCGTTCGTACCGGTAACGACCACGGTTACCGTTGCTGTATCGGTTCCACCTTCGCCATCCGTGATCGTGTAATGGACGGTCGTTGCAGCGGTTTCGCCAGCGTCGAGGTATTCAAAATCACTGCCGGTCGCGAAGGTGTAGCTTCCGTTGGCATTGATCGTGAACGTACCACCGTTTGTGCCAGCAACGCTGGTACCAACATTGCCTGCCGTTCCATTGACTTGGCTAACGGTGATCGTGTCGCCATCGACATCGCTATCCACTCCATTACCATCGTCGTCGGTCATCACGTTGCCCGACAACGTTGATCCTTCGCTTGTTCCAAGGTCATTGTCAGTCGCAGTCGGCCCTGGATTTGTCACCGTCCACGCAAAAGACTGCGTCACCGTCGCGCCGTCATCATCCGTCGCCGCAATGACGACTGCGTAAGGCCCACCTTGAGATGAATCCGCGTCGTAGGCGCCGGTGATGACGCCTGTCACAGGATTGATTGACAAGCCGCCCGGTAACGTCCCGCCATCGCTAAACGTCAGCGAGTCATTCGTGTCGGCATCGCCAAAGAAGGTCGAAAGATCCAGCGGCGATTCAACGGTGCCGTCCACGCCCGTTTGTGGCGGGATGGTTCCTTCGGCAGTGGGCGTATCGTTGGTTCCGGTGACAACAACCGTGACCGTCGCAGAATCCGTGCCACCTTCACCATCGCTGATCGTGTAATTGACTGTCGTGGTCGCAGTTTCGCCAGCGTCCAGGTATTCAAAGTCGACTCCGGTCGCGAACGTGTAGCCGCCGTTCGGATTGATTGTGAAGCTTCCGCCGTTAGTGCCCGCAACGCTGTTACCAACATTGCCCGCTGTTCCATTCACTTCGCTGACGGTGATCGTGTCGCCATCGATATCGCTATCAACGCCGCTTCCGTTATCGTCAGTCATCACGTTGCCAGACAGCGTGGAACCTTCGCTTGCCCCAAGGTCATTGTCAGTCGCAGTCGGGCCAGGATTCGTCACCGTCCACACAAACGACTGCGTGATTGTCGCTCCACCGTCATCGGTCGCTGTGATGACAACCGTGTAAGGACCGCCTTGAGATGAATCCGCGTCGTAAGCCCCCGAAATGACGCCCGTCGCCGAATTGATCGAAAGTCCGCCTGGTAACGTGCCGCCGTCACTAAACGTCAGTGTGTCATTCGTATCGACATCGCTAAAGAACGTACTGACGTCCAGCGGTGATTCCACCGTGCCGTCGACACCAGTTTGCGGCGGGATGGTTCCTTCAGCCGTCGGTGCATTATTCGTTCCCATGACAACGACCGTGACAGTCGCCGAATCTGTTCCGCCTTCACCATCGCTAATCGTGTAGTTGACCGTCGTGGTTGCTGTTTCGCCCGCGTCCAAGTAATCAAAATCGCTGCCCGTCGCGAATGTATAGTCGCCGTTGGTGTTGATCGTGAATGTGCCACCGTTTGTACCGGCAACGCTGCTGCCCACATTACCTGCAACTCCATTGACTTGGCTGACCGAGATCGCGTCGCCGTCGACATCGCTGTCAACGCCATTGCCATCATCGTCCGTCATCACGTTACCCGACAAAGTGGAACCTTCGCCGGTACCAAGATCGTTGTCAGTCGCGGTTGGCCCTGGGTTGGTCACCGCCCAAGTGAACGACTGCGTGACCGTCGCGCCGTCATCATCCGTCGCTGTGACGACGACCGTGTAAGGACCGCCTTGCGATGAATCCGCGTCGTATGTGCCAGTGATGACGCCCGTCGCAGAATCGATCGATAGGCCTCCTGGTAACGTCCCGCCAGCGCTAAACGTCAATGTGTCATTTGCATCGGCGTCGCCAAAGAACGTACTGACATCCAGCGGAGATTCCACCGTGCCATCGACGCCAGTTTGCGGCGGGATGGTTCCTTCAGCTGTCGGCGCGTCGTTCGTTCCCGTGACAACGACCGTGACAGTCGCCGAATCTGTTCCGCCTTCACCGTCGCTAATCGTGTAGTTGACCGTCGTGGTTGCTGTTTCGCCAGCGTCCAGGTATTCAAAATCGCTACCAGTCGCAAACGTGTAGCTTCCGTCGGCATTGATCGTGAAGCTGCCACCGTTAGTTCCTGAAACACTATTCGCAACATTTCCGCCAACGCCGTTGACCGCGCTGACCATGATCGTGTCCCCATCGATATCGCTATCAATGCCGCTGCCGTCATTGTCCGTCATCACGTTACCAGACAAGGTGGAACCTTCGTTGATACCAAGATCATTGTCAGTCGCGTTAGGTCCTGGGTTGGTCACCGTCCAAGTAAACGACTGTGTGACCGTAGCGCCATTGTCATCCGTCGCTGTGATGACGACCGTGTAAGGCCCGCCTTGCGAGGAGTCCGCGTCATAAGTGCCCGTGATAATGCCAGTCGACGGATTGATCGACAGTCCGCCCGGTAAGGTTCCGCCCGCGCTGAACGTTAACGCGTCGTTCGTATCGACGTCGCCGAAGTACGTACTGACATCCAGCGGTGACTCCACGGTGCCGTCCACGCCAGCTTGCGGCGGGATCGTTCCTTCGGCAGTCGGAGCATCGTTGGTGCCAGTGACCACTACGGTGACCGTCGCAGAATCCGCTCCGCCTTCACCGTCACTAATCGTGTAACTGACTGTTGTTGTGGCCGTTTCACCGGCGTCCAGGTATTCAAAATCGCTCCCGGTCGCGAACGTGTAACTACCATCGGCATTGATGGTGAAACTACCACCGTTGGTTCCCGCGACGCTGCTACCAACATTGCCCGCGGCCGCGTTGACTTCGCTGACCATGATCGTGTCGCCATCGATATCGCTATCAATCCCATTGCCGTCATCGTCAGTCATCACGTTGCCTGACAAGGTGGAACCTTCGCTGGTTCCCAAATCATTATCGGTCGCGTCGGGACCGGGGTTGGTGACTGTCCACGTAAACGTACGAGTCGCAGTCGCGCCGGCGATATCCGTCGCCGTGACGGTGACGCTGTAGGGGCTCGTTTGCGAAGCGTCGGCGTCATAAGTTCCCGTGATCACACCCGTCGTTGGATTGATCGAAAGTCCTGCGGGAAGCGTGGTTCCCGTCGAGAACGTCAGCACGTCTCCTGCATCGCCATCCGAGAAATATCCGCTCACATCCAACGGGGCAATGACGGTGCTATCGATACCAGTTTGTGGAGGAATCGTGCCGCTGGCCGTAGGAGCTTCGTTTGCACCGCTGACGACAACGGTGACCGTCGCCGAATCCGTTCCGCCTTCGCCATCACTGATCGTATAGTTGATCGTCGTCGTGCGGGTTTGGCCGAAACCAAGATCATCAAAGTCCGTGCCAGTGGCAAACGTGTAGTCGCCGCTGGCATTGATCGTGAATGAGCCGCCGTTCGTTCCCGCGACACTGGTGCCAACGTTGCCCGCGGCTGCGTTGACTTCGCTGACGGTGATCGTGTCACCATCGACATCGGCATCAACGCCATTGCCATCGTCGTCCGTCATCACGTTGCCGGACAACGTGGAACCTTCGCTGGCACCCAGGTCATTGTCGGTCGCATCAGGACCTGGGTTGGTCACCGTCCAAGTAAACGACTGTGTGACCGTCGCGCCATTGTCATCGGTCGCGGAGACGACCACGTTGTAGGGACCACTTTGCGAAGAATCCGCGTCGTACGTCCCGGTGATAATGCCCGTAGTCGCATTGATGGAAAGCCCACCCGGAAGCGTTCCGCCGTCACTGAAAGTCAGCGTGTCGTTGGTATCGGCATCGCCAAAAAAGCCGCTCACGTCCAACGGCGACTCAACGGTGCTATCAACGCCCGTTTGCGGCGGGATTGTGCCTTGGGCGGTTGGCGTGTCGTTCGTTCCGGTAACGACCACGGTTACCGTGGCAGTGTCCGTTCCACCTTCACCATCCGTGATCGTGTAGTTAACCGTCGTCGTAGCGGTTTCGCCAGCGTCCAGGTATTCAAAGTCACTGCCAGTCGCGAACGTGTAGCTACCGTTGGCGTTGATCGTGAACGTGCCACCGTTTGTGCCTGCGATTCCGCTACCAACACTCCCAGCAACTCCGTTAACTTCGCTAACGGTGATCGTATCGCCATCGACATCACTATCAACTCCGTTGCCGTCGTCGTCCGTCATCACGTTGCCAGACAAGGTGGAGCCTTCACTCGTTCCAAGGTCATTGTCCGTCGCCGTCGGCCCTGGGTTGGTCACCGCCCAAGTGAACGACTGCGTAACGGTCGCGCCGTCATCATCGGTCGCTGTAATGACGACGGTGTACGGTCCGCTTTGTGAAGAATCAGCGTCATAAGTACCAGTGATAACGCCAGTCGACGAATTGATCGACAGTCCACCTGGTAACGTTCCGCCGTCACTAAAAGTCAGCGTGTCATTCGTATCGACGTCGCCAAAGTAGGTGCTGACATCCAGTGGTGATTCCACGGTGCCATCCACGCCAGATTGCGGTGGGACCGTGCCTTCAGCAGTGGGAGTGTCATTGGTTCCGGTCACAACCACCGTGACTGTCGCCGAATCTGTTCCGCCTTGGCCGTCGCTGATCGTGTAGTTAACCGTCGTCGTAGCGGTTTCGCCAGCGTCCAGGTACTCAAAATCGCCGCCAGTCGCAAACGTGTAGCTACCGTTGGCGTTAATGGTGAAAGTGCCACCGTTGGTGCCAGTGATTCCGCTGCCGACATTTCCAGCGACTCCGTTGACTTGGCTCACCGTGATCGCATCGCCATCAACGTCGTTGTCAACGCCGCTTCCATCGTCATCGGACATCACATTGCCGGACAACGTGGACCCTTCGTCTGTGCCCAGGTCGTTGTCAGTCGCTGTCGGTCCAGGATTCGTAACCGTCCAAGTGAACGACTGCGTAACGGTCGCGCCGTCATCGTCCGTCGCCGTGATCACGACTGTGTATGGTCCACCTTGAGACGAATCCGCGTCATATGTTCCGGTGATGACGCCAGTCGATGCATCCATTGACAGTCCGCCAGGCAAGGTGCCGCCAGCGCTGAATGTCAACGTGTCGTTCGTGTCGACATCCGCAAAGAATCCGCTTACGTCCAACGGTGACTCAACCGTGCTGTCCACACCTGTCTGCGGTGGAATGGTTCCGTTTGCCGTTGGCGTATCATTCGTGCCAGTGACGACCACGGTGACAGTTGCCCAATCCGTTCCGCCTTCGCCATCGCTGATCGTGTAGTTGACCGTTGTCGTGGCTGTTTCACCGGCGCCCAGGTAGTCAAACGCATTTCCGGTCGCAAAGGTATAGCTTCCGTTGGCGCTGATCGTAAACGTACCGCCGTTGGTGCCAGCGATACCGCTGCCAACATTGCCTGAGACGCCGTTGACCGCGCTAACTGTGATCGCGTCGCCATCGATATCGCTATCCACCCCGCTGCCGTCGTCGTCGGTCATCACGTTGCCCGACAATGTGGAACCTTCGCCGGTACCAAGATCATTGTCAGTCGCAGTCGGACCAGGATTCGTCACCGTCCAGGTAAACGCCTGCGTTACCGTCGCGCCGTCATCGTCGGTCGCAGTGATCACGACCGAGTACGGTCCACCTTGCGAAGCGTCCGCGTCGTAGGTGCCAGTGATAACGCCGGTTGTGGGATTAATCGAAAGACCACCGGGCAGCGTTCCGCCGGCACTAAATGTCAGCGTATCGCTTGTGTCAGCATCCGCAAAGAATCCACTGACGTCCAAGGGTGATTCAACCGTGCTGTCCACGCCTGATTGTGGCGAAATGGTTCCGTTGGCCGTTGGCGTGTCATTCGTTCCCGTGACAACCACGCTGACCGTAGCCGAATCCGTTCCGCCTTCTCCGTCGCTGATCGTGTAATTGATCGTGGTCGTGGCAGTTTCGCCGGCATTGAGGTATTCAAAATCACTGCCCGTGGCAAACGCGTACGTTCCATTGGCGTTGATTGTGAAGGTACCACCGTTGGTCCCTGCGATACCGCTGCCAACATTGCCTGAAACGCCATTGACCGCGCTGACTGCGATCGTGTCGCCATCGACATCGCTGTCAACGCCATTGCCGTCGTCGTCCGTCATCACATTGCCCGACAGCGTCGAACCTTCGCTGGTCCCAAGATCATTATCGGTTGCCGTTGGACCAGGGTTGGTCACCGCCCAAGTGAACGACTGCGTCACCGTCGCGCCGTCATCATCGGTCGCCGTGATCACGACCGAGTACGGTCCACCTTGCGAAGCGTCCGCGTCGTAGGTGCCAGTGATTACGCCCGTTGTAGAATTGATCGAAAGACCGCCAGGGAGTGTTCCGCCTGCGCTGAACGTCAGCGTGTCATTCGTATCGACGTCACCAAAAAATGGACTGACGTCTAGCGGCGATTCAACCGTCCCGTCCACGCCTGATTGCGGTGAAATCGTTCCTTCGGCGGTCGGCGTATCGTTCGTGCCCGTTACAACCACCGTGACCGTGGCCGAATCCGTTCCACCTTCGCCATCGCTGATCGTGTAGGTCACAGTCGTCGTAGCGGATTCGCCAGCGTCCAGATATTCAAAGTCGCTGAGCGTATCAAACCCATAGCTACCGTTTGCATTGACAACGAATGATCCACCGTTTGTGCCCGCCACGCTGGTCCCGACGTTTCCGGCGACGCCATTGACAGCGCTGACGGAAATCGTGTCGCCGTCGACGTCACTGTCAACACCATTGCCATCGTCGTCCGTCATCACGTTGCCAGCCAACGTGGAGCCTTCGCTGGTGCCCAAGTCATTGTCCGTCGCCGTCGGCCCCGGGTTCGTCACCGCCCAAGTGAATGACTGCGTCACCGTCGCGCCGTCGTCATCCGTTGCCGTGATCACAACCGAATACGGACCACCTTGCGATGAATCCGAATCGTAAGCGCCAGTGATGACGCCGGTAGTTGGATTGATCGAAAGACCAGCCGGCAAAGTTCCACCAGCGCTGAATGTCAGCGTGTCGGTGGTATCAGCGTCCGCAAAGAAACCGCTCACGTCCAGCGGAGACTCAACCGTGCCATCCACACCCGTTTGCGATGGAACGGTACCGTTGGCGGTTGGCGTATCATTCGTGCCGGTGACAACAACGGTGACCGTAGCCGAATCCGTTCCGCCTTCACCATCGCTGATCGTGTAGTTGATCGTTGTGCTGGCCGTTTCTCCAGCAGCTAAGTACTCAAAATCACTGCCCGTGGCAAACGTGTACGTTCCGTTTGCGTTGATCGTAAACGTACCGCCGTTGCTGCCAGCGATTCCGCTGCCGACGTTTCCTGCGACACCATTGACGGCGCTCACCGTGATCGTGTCGCCATCGATATCGCTATCCACTCCATTGCCATCGTCGTCCGTCATCACGTTTCCCGACAACGTGGAACCTTCGCTGGTGCCCAAGTCATTGTCCGTCGCCGTCGGCCCCGGGTTCGTCACCGCCCAAGTGAATGACTGCGTCACCGTCGCGCCGTCGTCATCCGTTGCCGTGATCACAACCGAATACGGACCACCTTGCGATGAATCCGAATCGTAAGCGCCAGTGATGACGCCGGTAGCTGGGTTGATCGAAAGACCATCTGGCAGCGTACCGCCATCACTGAACGTTAACGTATCGTTGGTGTCCACGTCGTCGAAGAATCCACTGACGTCCAGCGGTGACTCAACCGTCCCGTCGATGCCCGATTGCGGCGGGATCGTGCCGGTGGCTGTTGGCGTGTCGTTGGTTCCCGTGACGACCACCGTGACCGTAGCGGTGTCGGTCCCACCTTGACCGTCGCTGATCGTGTAGTCGACCGTGGTCGTCGCAGTCTCGCCAGCGTCCAAGTACTGGAAATTCCCGTTGGTATCAAACGAGTAAGTTCCGTTCGTGTTGATCGCAAACGCACCGCCGTTCGTGCCCGAAACGGTCGATCCGACATTGCCCGCTGTGCCGTTCACCTCCGTCACCGTGATCGTGTCGCCGTCGGGATCTGCATCGACTCCATTGCCGTCATTGTCGCTGATCACGTTGCCTGAAAGTGTCGAGCCTTCGCTGGTCGTCAAATCATTGTCAGTCGCCACGGGAGGCGGGTTGGTGACATTCCACGTGAAGGCCTGAATGACGGTCGCGCCGCTGGGATCTTCTGCCGTGATGACGACGCTGTAAGGCCCGCCGGTCGAGGCATCTGCATCGTAAGACCCAGTAATCTCACCGGTGGCAGTATTGATTGATAGCCCAGGAGGGAGCGAACCGCCATCCGTGTACGTCAGTGTGTCCGTCAAATCCGGATCGCCAAAAAAACTACTTAGATCCAGCGGAGACGATGTTGTGTCATCGACACCGGTCTGTGGCGGAACGGTCCCAAACGCAGTCGGACTATCGTTGACGCCCGTGATCGTGACCGTCACCGATGCGGTGTCCGTGCCACCTTCGCCATCACTGATCGTGTAGTTGATCGTTGTCGTGGCCGTTTCACCTACCGCCAAGTAGTCAAAGTCCGTGCCCGGATCAAAGGAATACGCACCGGTCGAACTGACCGTAAACGAACCACCATTCGTGCCGGCAACCGGACTGCCCACATTCCCAGGCACCCCATTGATCTGCGTCACGTTCAAGTTGTCGCCGTCGGGATCGCTGTCAACACCGTTGCCGTCATTGTCCGTAACGATGTTGCCACTGATCGAAGTGTTCTCGGTCGTGGTCAGGTCGTTGTCGGTCGCCGTGGGTGGTGGGTTACTGATTGCCCAAGTGATCGTTTGCGAAACCGTCGCACCCTGTGGATCTTCTGCCGTAATCGTCACGCTATAGGGACCGCCCGTTGAAGCGTCAGCGTCAATCGTGCCCGTGATCAAACCAATGGAATTGATCGACAACCCAGGAGGCAGATTCGTCGCTGTGTACGTCAGCGTCTCGGATTCCGGATCACCAAAATAAGTCGAAACATCAACGCTGATGCCGGTTTCAGCATCGTCATCTGACTGATTGGGAATGGTCGACGTCACCGTGGGCGCGTCGTTGGTGCCGGTGATCGTGACGGTCACGGTTGCCGTGTCGGTGTCCGTTCCGTCCGTGATGGTGTAAGTCACCGATGTAGTCGTTGTTTGCCCGACGGTCAGCGAGTCAAAACTGGTGCCGGGGTCGAACGTGTACGACCCGTCCGCGGCGATGACAAACGTGCCACCGGTGGATCCCGTCACATTGTTGCCAACGTTTCCGGGGACTCCGTTCACCGCGGCGACACTCAGCGGAGTGCCGTCGAAATCGAAATCGACGCCGTTGCCATTGTCGGCCGTGACCACATTGCCGCTTAACAGCTGGTTTTCCGTACCCGTGAATGCATCGTCAAACGCGACAGGCACGTTGTTTCCATCGTCATCAATGATGGTCGTTTGGACTTCGCTGTTGACCAACAAGGAATTGTTGGGGTTGGACAAGACGACGCGAAACACCTCCGTGCCTTCGCCGATGGTGTCGTTGATCGTTGCGACATTGACCGTTAGCGGCGGCATTGCACCGCCACTGGATGTGTATGTCAGCGTATTTCCAACACGAACGATGTCGGTTCTGGTTCCGATCGCCGCGTCGACTGAATCGAGAAAGTTCGCGTAGTCAGCGGAGTCCGTGCTGACATCTAACAGGGTTAGGTTCACCGAAGCGGAATCACCCGGCGCGACCGAAACCGGCATTGAGATTGTGTACGATCCCGTAACGCCTTCCGCCAAGCTGGTTGTACCGGTGATGTCCCAGCTGCCAACCGTGTCACGCACGAGTCGACCGACCGCAGTATTGCTTCGGTTGCCTGCATCGTCCGTTGCATAAAATGAAAATTCACGATTCTGCGTGGCCGCGGTTGCAGAGTCATTTTGGTAGTCGATCCCCTGCATCAACGACTCAGCTTGAGCCATCGTGAACGTGCCACCAGCGTTGTTGCTGATAGTGAACACCGTGCCGTTGAAATCAATGTCGTAGGTGATTCCATCCAATGTGATGGTGTTGTTAAACGAAGGGGCATCCAACGTGATTACTGCCTGGCTGGCACCAGCACCATTGAATGTCAGCGATTCGTTGGCGGGGTCCTCCAAGCCGCTTGGCGTGATCGAAATCTGGGTGACAGTGGCCGCTGCGTCTGCCGAATCGACGTCGACATCGGTGTCCACGATGGAAGAAGGCACGCCAGATGAGAATGTGCCCAAGTAAGCTTCGTTGCCGTCCGTGCTGTCATCGCCATCCAAATCAAGCGTCATCTCGCCAAAGCTGACCGGTGTAGCGGTGAAATTGGCCGTCGATAGACCGTAGCCTGTATTTGCGTTTCGAGCCTGGAAGTTCAGGAGGATCGACGTAGAGTCATAAGTCTTGAAACCGACCCATCGCTGCTGATCCGCTCCGCTGCCGCGCCCCGTCGTGTTTTGAAAAGTCGTCGTGCCATCGATATTGTTGACCACGTCGATTTGTGAAGCGGGAACGGTCGAAAGTTGGTAAGAATGCAGCTCGTTATCCACGACCGAGAATCCTTCGATTCCCGAGCCATTGGCAGTCGGCGCTTCGTAATCGATGTCTTTGACAGTAAAGTCGCCGACGACCGAAAGTGGATTGCCACTCGCGCTGTCGAAATACTCAATCCGTACATCGGCTGAGTGACCCTCGAAACCCGGTTCGTTACCGTTGGCAACCGAACGCGCAAAGAGCAACGGACCGTCCGTAAAGTCAGAGAAGGTCACGGGCATCTGATTCGCCGTGCCAGAAGTGACATTGCCATTGGCATCGTAAGTCTCGACCAACGTTACGCGGACGTCGATCGAAATCGCACCCCCGTTGGCCGTAGCAGCATTTGCGTAGGTACGACTATTCGTACCGGTTTGCCCTTCAGGCACCACGTCGATCTCGTTGATCGCGCCGAAGTTCGCTTGGGTTCCAACAACGAATCCGTTGTCCGTCGTCAGTAGAACACTGTCGTAGCTGGAGGAGCTAAGCGTTTGCGCCTCGATCAGGCCCGTTCGTTGCTCCAGTTCCCAGTCACCGCCTTGGTCCGCCGCTCCCGTCAAGTCATCTGATGCCGCGACATCGGCACCGGTCAGTTCACTCAGCGAACCAATGAAGGCTTGTCCGGCATCGTTGCCAGCTAGGTTGCAGCCATAAAACAACAGGTCAGCGTCCTGCGTCATGCCGTCGGCCCACCCAACCAACTGGCCTGCATATCCACTCAGCGAATCAGCGTCCAGCACCGACGAACCAAGGCTGAGACTTCCCTCGGTACCGTGCGAAATGATATGCAGGGCGCTGTAACGCGTCGATGCTCCATCAAGCAACTCGGTGATTTGATCCACTCCATCGCGATCCGCGCTCAGCATTCGGACTTCCAGCGAGCGGTCATTGCGCTCAGCCAAAATGTCGGCAATGATCTGGTCTGCATTATCAACGTTGGCATCAATCAAGATCAGTTCGCGCGGCTGTGTCTGCTGATCCGCAGCAACCGAGGTGCCCACCGACATCTCCTGGGCCGGCATATCGCGAGCCGCTTCGATCGGATTGTCGACCGCGTCAGGTTGAAACAGAAACCCACCATCGGGGACGGCGTCAAAAAGGACGCGATCCTCAAGTTGCTCCATGATGCGATGGAGCTTTTGATTGGGTTGATTTGACATGACCAGTTCGTTCCTAAAGTCGAGCCGTTAAGCGAGATATCCATAATTCCAGGCTGCCCTTGAGCGCAGTCCAGGTGTAGTTTTCCATTCTTCAAAACCCACCCATGCACCCGGTGCGCGCAGATGTCGGCGCGCAGACCAAGAGTCAAATGAAAGATATGACACACACGTTCACCTTGCGGGATATTTGCAAGGCAAAGTTTGCAGAAGGGTTCTTGAATGCGAATGCTGTGCGTTTAGTGAGGGTCAAATCACTTTTCGATTTTTTCTCAACTATTCTTGCCTAACGATTACACCGGTCCTAGCAAAAGTAGCAGGCACGCTCCGCCGTGCCGCCCGCCTCGATAACTGTTCCTGCTTACCGTCCTTTGCATTCAAGTCGACAACGCATCGCGCAAGTTGGAGACCGGCTTCAGCCGGCGTCGGTAACGCAAATGCCGCCTGCAGGCGGAGCATCAATAGCCCACAAGTTCCCGTGCGAGTTCTCGCATGAGATCACGCACGTCTCATCGACCGATGGTAGACTGAGTGTTTCTCATTCAGCGTTTCATCCCACCCACTCCCACTGCCTTGTCCGCTTCTGAAGAAAACAATCTGCTGCCGTCGGATGGCGACCCTGGCCCCAGTCCGATTCGCAACTTGCCCGAACCCGCCGTCGGTCGGCTCAGTCTGTACTACCGCGAACTCTTCCGGCTTAGCGATGGTGGAACCACTTCGATCAACTCTCGCGAACTAGGAAAGCTCGTCAATGTTTCTCCGGCAGTCGTACGGCGGGACCTCAGTGCGCTGGGCACAATCGGTCGCCGCGGAGTGGGTTACACCGTTGAACTATTGATCGAAGCGATCGGCCAAGCTTTGGGATCCGGTCTTCAGTGGCGAGTCATCCTGATTGGAGTCGGTTCGCTGGGGGACGCGCTGCTGCGATATCGCGGTTTCCAAAGGCTCGGCTTTCAGCTCGTCGGTGCCTTCGATGTTGCGACCGAGCGGATTGGGACCGAGATCGGTGGTGTACGAGTCCGAGACGCATCGCAGATGAAACCAGCCTTGGCGGAATTGTCCCCGGACCTAGCGATTTTGGCGGTTCCGGCAGAGAAGGCGGTGGAAGTCGCCGGTGAACTGGTAGCAGGGGGGATCACGGGCATCTTAAATTTTGCACCGACAACCTTGAAGCTCTCATCGGCGGTGGCAGTCGTCAACGTCGATCTAGCCAGCGAGCTGCAAAGGCTGGCATTCAGCGTCCAGCAGAAAAAATAGGGCCATATTCGGCTTGAAACGCCGCTACACGATCTCTAAAAGTGTCGTAGAATCGTTTGATCGCGGCACAGAGCAACTACGTCCACCGCATTGCACGAAGGTGAACCTGAAAGAACTTCAGGAGTCCTCTTTAGCAGGCGGCGTCAAATTGCTAAGATTCCGCCATCACGAGTCACTACCCCGTGGTGTAATTGGCAACACAGCTGGTTTTGGTCCAGCCATTCAAGGTTCAAGTCCTTGCGGGGTAGCTGCCGGTGTCGGCACTAACAGACACCAACCCACTTAAGCCCGCACTTTGCGGGCTTTCTTCGTTTGGGGGCGGCACATGGGCTGATTGCTGCCCATATCATGACTCTGTTTCGTTAGACGGACAGGGCGTTTCATGACTACGAATTTCTCTCATTCCGCCGCTTTCATTTGGTCGCTCGCCGACCTCTTGCGCGGCGATTTCAAGCAATCCCAGTACGGCCGTGTCATCCTGCCGTTCACGATCCTACGCCGGCTGGAGTGCGTCCTGGAGGCATCTAAACCCAAAGTTTTGAAGCAGGCGGAGAAACTCGCGGGCAACAAAGCCCTTGAAGAAGAAGC
>CAYUGI010000021.1:0-44487 GCA_964444105.1 uncultured Pirellulaceae bacterium | reverse complement strand
CGATATCAGCGAAGCAAGAACGTTGTATGACCGCTATGTCGGTGGTTAGCTTCCAACCGTGCCGCTGCTAAGAAGCGATTGCGAAAAAAAAGCAGGCCCAAGATTTCTCTTGGACCTGCTTTTTGCTATTTAATTGAAGAAAGGGAGCTTGCTTAGCTGCCTTTCTCTTCGGATTCACCTTCTCCGACGCCAGCACTGACTGGTTCTTTTGGATCGGGCAATCCCCGGGCCTCGCCTTTGAAGTCGAGACGAGTCGTCTTGCCTTCATCGTTCTTGAAGGCGTCGATCAGGATCGTGTCTTTGCCCTCGAATGCACCACGAAGCAATTCTTCGCTCAAGGGGTCTTCGATGCGTTGTTCGATCGCACGACGTAGTGGACGAGCACCGTAATCGAGGTTGCTACCCTTCTTGACCAAGAACTCTTTGGCTTCGTCAGTCAATTCAATTGCCAGGCCTCGTTCGAGCAGACGCTCGCGGACTTTTGCCAATTCGTAATCGATAACGGTTTTCAGGTCTTCTTTCGTCAAGTGACGGAAGATGATCGTATCGTCCAGACGATTGAGGAATTCAGGTCGGAAATGACGTTCGATTTGATCCATCACGCGTGACTTCATCGAATCGTAGCTGGCATCGCCGTCGGCTTTCTGAAAACCGAACGCTGATTCATTCTTGATTGCTTCGGCACCGGCATTGGTGGTCATGATCAAGATTGTGTTGCGGAAGTCAATGTTGCGACCGAAGGAGTCCGTCAAACGGCCTTCTTCCATCACTTGCAACATCATGTTGAAGACATCCGGGTGCGCCTTTTCAATTTCGTCAAACAGGACGACAGCGTACGGACGACGACGAATCTTTTCGGTCAGCTGACCACCTTCTTCGTAGCCGACGAATCCGGGAGGGGCACCAATCAGACGACTGACATTGTGCTTCTCCATGTATTCGCTCATGTCGATGTGCACGAGTGCTTCGGAGTCGCCGAACATGTACTCGGCAAGCGCCTTGGCCAGCAACGTTTTACCCACACCGGTCGGACCAGCGAAGATGAACGACCCGGTTGGACGCTTGGGATCTTTCAGACCACTTCGACTTCGACGCACCGCCTTGGCGATTGCCGAAACGGCTGCACTTTGGCTGACGACTCGCTTGTGAAGTTCGTCCTCCATCTGCATCAGACGCATGCTGTCTTCGGTTGAAAGACGTGTCAGTGGAACGCCGGTCATTTTGCTGACGACTTCGGCGATCACTTCTTCATCGACAACGCCATCTGTCTGCTGCGACTTCTCACGCCAGTCCTGGGTGATCTGGTCTTTCTTCTTGCGAAGTTTTTCGGCCTGATCACGCAGATTAGCTGCCTTTTCAAAGTCTTGATTGGCGACCGCGTCCTCTTTCTCTTTGTTCAGCTTTTCGACTTCTTCGTCGATCTCTTTCAGGTCTGGTGGACGAGTCATGGTGCGAAGCCGCACCCGCGCGCCTGCTTCATCGATGACGTCGATGGCCTTGTCTGGTAAGCAACGTGCAGTGATGTAGCGTTCGCTCATTTCGACAGCTGCGGCAACCGCGTCGTCAGTGAACTGTACGCGGTGGTGTTCTTCGTAGCGACCACGCAGACCCTTTAGGATCTCGATCGTCTCATCTTTGCTGGTCGGTTCAACGATGATCTCTTGGAATCGTCGTGCCAGTGCGTTGTCTTTTTCGATGTACTTGCGGTACTCGTCCAAAGTTGTCGCACCGATGCACTGGATCTCACCTCGAGCCAACGCAGGCTTCAAGACGTTGGCTGCATCGATCGCGCCTTCCGCACCACCGGCGCCAACGAGGGTGTGGAGTTCGTCGATGAACAGAATCGTGTTTTTCACACGTCTGACTTCTGTCATGACCGCTTTGATGCGTTCTTCAAATTGACCACGGTACTTTGTACCGGCAACCATCATTGCCAAGTCCAAAACAACGATGCGTTTGTCGCATAGGATTTCAGGAACTTCACCCGCGATGCACTTCTGAGCGAAGCCTTCGACGATGGCAGTCTTACCGACACCAGCTTCGCCTAACAGGACCGGGTTGTTCTTGGTGCGTCGGCAGAGAATCTGGATCGCGCGCTCGATTTCACGAGCACGTCCGATGACAGGATCTAACTCGCCTTTCTTGGCCAGTTCAGTCAAGTCGCGACCGAAGCTATCCAGAGCAGGAGTTTTGCTTTTGCCACTTTTGCCGGACGATGAACTTCCACCGTCGCTGCCTTCGCCGCGACCACCGCGTTCGCCAACTTCGGCACCTTCCAGGCCATGGCCCAGCAGGTTTAAGACTTCTTCGCGAACATCCTCCAGCTTTAGCCCCAAGTTCATCAAAACTTGTGCGGCAACGCCTTCTTGTTCACGCAAAAGCCCCAGCAAAATGTGCTCGGTACCTACATAGCTGTGATTCAAGTTTCGAGCTTCTTCCATCGAATACTCGATGACTTTCTTGGCTCGCGGTGTTTGCGGCAGTTTGCCGACGGTGACCATTTCGGGACCGCTTTGGACAAGTTTCTCAACTTCCAGGCGAATCTTGCGAAGGTCGACTTCTAGATTTTTCAAGACATTGGCGGCCACACCACTGCCTTCTTTGACCAAGCCCAGAAGGATGTGCTCGGTGCCGATGTATTCGTGGTTAAACCGCTGAGCCTCTTGGTTGGCCAGTTGCATGACCTTGCGGGCGCGATCGGTGAATCTTTCGTACATATTTAAATCTCAAAACCCAGGTTGTTTCCGATCCGAATGGAATGGGTGAGGTCCCAATCGGTTCGTGTCTCTTAGCCGGCTAATTTCCAACTGAAATTTTCATTGGCCGGGTGTCAGCCACCGGTGCTTGGTCGCTGTCAAAGTGGCGTCGTTCTTCTTCGGTTCTTCTATCTATGCAAAGGGTACGCCATAACACTGATGGAAAAGTGAATCGCCATGTGCTGACGGCAAACCCCGCCCGCTAACTTGTTCGCTTTGACACACGCCCTGATTCTATCGGTTACGCGAAAAAACGGGGATAGGAGCTTTGACTAAAGCAGACGACAAAACACGGGAATTGGCAACCAATGGGAAATTCGTTTTCCTATTTCTGGATGGAAACTTGGTTCATTTCATCGCTCGATCTTTGTGTTTGCCGCCTGATTTCGCGGTTATCCATTTTTACGCTGCTGTCAAATCGGCAGCAGTTGTGTCGTTGTCTTGTGTATCTGAGTCGTCTTGGTCGCCCTGGGACGCTCTTTCAATCCGCAATGCCTCAGCTTCGATCTCCAATGCCCAAGTGTCCCCTATCTCCAACCGGCCGAGTTCCGTGACGACCAACTGCGCCGATTCGACGCGATCCGTGTGCCGGTAGACCCCAGAAAGCATCAACAAAGCCGGCGGATCACGCGGCTCAATTGCTAGCACTTTCATCAAGTACTTCTCTGCGGTTTCCCACCGATTCATCAAGTACGCATGCTGAGCGTCCTGAAAACGGTCTGGTTCTTCGCTCACCTGCCGTGGCGTCAAAATTTCGGGCAGCTCCTTGAAGCTGCGGATCACGAAAAATGCCCAAGCCGCGACTCCAATCCAGCAAGCCATCCGGACCAGAATGCCTGAAAGCCATTCCGGATACATGAATCGCATTATCAGCAACAGGTTCAGCGCAACAGCGAACACCATGGCTGCTGGCAGCCCCGAGAGCCGTCCTCGCCACCACAAATCCGTCAATCCTGGCCATAAACAGGTCAGGTAGTGGCGTGGCTGAAGCGAATCGTTTGCCTGCATTGCTTTCTATTTCGCAGAAATGATTTTCTAAGCTGTTCATACTTAGATTCGCTGCGTTGGGGCAAGACGACCCTGAACTTAGATTTCCTGAACTTAGATTTATTGCGGTCCACCCTTGGCGGCTTCAGCTCGGCAATCACCTTCGGAGGCGAATGTTCGTGGTGCCAGTGACTGCTAATCCTCTTTTTTCTTGCGCGGCGAGGTACGCCGCTTGCGAGACTCTTTCTCCAACAAAGTCGCCGCGTTGAGCTTATCGACGCTGACGATCTTTGACTCCAAGATGTCCCGCCAAAGGTACAACACAGTGTCACGTTGACGCCCGAACTCTTGAACAAAGAAAGGCGTGCAACTTGTGTGGTGCTTTAGCAGATCGTGAAGATCCTGACTGCGGTCTTGCTTCCCAAGTTCGACCATCAAGCGTCTGTAACCCTGACCACCGAGGCCTTTGCGAAGATCTATTTTCTGTGCACCCCGCACTATCTGATCCAGGTCGAAGTCGAACGTCTCAAAAAGCTCATCGGTTTTGAAGTAAGGGAAAAGGTTCAGCACCAACAACGCATACATTTTGTCACGCTCATCTTCGTGCTGCAGTTTGGATGCTCTGTCGATGTAATCTGTTAACTGATCAACTGTCCCTCCCCATCTTGGCATCAACATTTCGACGACGCGAGAATGCCCCGCGACATACCACGGGTACTCTTCGGTCAACTTATCAACCAATGCTTGGCGATCCAAAGCACTCGGCCCGAGTGCTTTGGAAATTTCTAACGCAGTCTCGAGTGCCAACACGGAAATTTTGCGTTTATTGACAACGCCAAGTATCTCGTATGCCTCCACGAAGTGATCGCGGAAGCTGTTCAATTGCTCTTCCGTTCTACCCTGGACAAAGCCATCGCCACGAACCGACCAACCCTTCATCCGGTGCCAATGTGCCCCCATCAATCGCGCTAATTCGCTCCGAGGACGTTCTTTCAACCATTGCTTGATGAGTTCGGGAAGTTCTTCTTGTTCAAGAGTGTCGTCCATTATCTGAGTCGACAGGCTGCCGTACCAACGATCAAACGGTCGGACTGGTTCTTGATAGTTGTCAAAAAGCAAGTCGGCAACTTGATCCATCGTCTTGAAGTCACGACTGTCAATCAGACGCTTGGAGATTTCGGCGACAGGCTCCAGGCTACGACTTTGATTCAGTGCCGGTGCGTCAATTACATAGACGCTATCCGACGTTGAGTAGCACACACGGTCCCCTGAGAGGCTCCATCGAACATCAAATGGATCTGCTTCTGGAAGCTTCCAAATGCGGCTAACCCGGTTGGTCTTGATGTCCACATTTGCCATCATCATGTCGTCTGTCAGCTGACTTCGCAAAACAGCGAGCAAGATATCTTCCTGCCCACGGCGACCCATCTGAGCAAAGAAACAAACGAAGTCTCCACTGAGTGTTAAAGGGGCTTGATTGGGGTCACCACCGATCGGCATTGGATAAATGATCAGGGCATTTTTGTAGACGATCGCCAGATTCGAATCACTTGCCGCCAATTTCATCGAGCCAGGAACAAATTCTCTCTCCTGAAAGGAACCGGTGTCTTTGGGTGGCTCAAGCTCTCGGTAGGTAATATCCACCGATCCTTTGTCAAGCGATGTAACGAGTCGAAGCCCATTGTCAGAAATCGCCTGGGACGTTCCTTCGCGATCCTTAGGATTTTTTTCGACGTACCCATTTCCTTTGCCGGTCGACAAATCCACTACGTATCGGTTGCCATTGCCGGCGACTAAAACAACTTGAAAACCGCTGGGTGATACAGCCCAATCGATGAAACGACCCTCCTCTGGCTTTGGCTTCAGGGTGGTGATTATTTTCTCGGTTCTCAGATCCAGTAAGAGGAACTTAGAAGGCATCCAAATCGCGATTGCAGCCTCACCGCCCAGCAAACGCAACTGAGCAGGGGCGGATAGTTCGACCGCGACTCGCTTCGTTTTTCCGTCCGCTAGTACGACCGTGTGAATTGCTTGACTGGTCGCGTAAGCAACGGTTTTCCCATCGTTTGAAATCGTTGAGGCAATCAGTCCTTCGACAGCCAAATCAAAAATCGGATTCGGTAGTGCGCTACAGGATCGTGCGACATCATCTGCAATCTGCTGAGGGTCAAGGAGCGGTTTCTGCGGGCCTTCAGCAGAAGCATTCAGCTTGATTGCCTGGGGAAGGACGACGGAAAATAGCAAAAACAAATAGCCAGATCTGAACACCATCGGAGCCCCTTGGAAGTATCGCGGCGCAAGCGTAAGAAGACGATTGTAACGTGACTCGAACAGAGTCGCTGTTTTATGCAAATAACCCGCGTTTAATCTGGCCCGCAGGCGAACCGATCAAACTGCATCGACTCAGCCTCGGTTCTCTCGCGCCACTCAGCTACCCGCCACGCCACCAAGCAAACTGGAGCACGTTAAACTAATCCGTTTAACGCCCGTTTCGCCGCCACGCAGCGTGTTCAAGACATTTTCAACAAATCCACCTCTTTGCAGGAATGGGTCCTCCACAACCGAACCTCCTCGACGACCGAACCGTTGTATCGATACATTTGATTCGCTGCATCGTATTCTCATTTCTTAGTCGCCTTTTTCAGAAAGCTCACCATGTCTCAATTACTTGATCTCGTTGGCCAATACCTTGATGACGACAGTGTCGCCGCGATTAGCAGTCAAATCGGTGCTGACCCTGCACAGACACAGCAAGCAATCGGTGCGGCCTTGCCGACACTGCTTGGTGCTATCACCCGTCAAGCGAGCGAACCGGAGGGTGCGACGAAGCTTCACAACGCACTACAAAAAGACCACGACGGATCCATCTTGGATCATCTGGGCAGCCTATTCGGCGGTCAGCAGCCAGCAGCCCCCGAAGTCTCGGAGCGAACGACGGCGGGCGGTTCGATTTTGGATCACATCCTGGGCAATCGAAAATCACGTGTCGAAGATGGCGTGAGCCGTGCTAGCGGGCTTTCCAGCGGACAGGTGATGAAATTGATGGCATTGCTGGCACCGTTATTAATGGGCGCGATAGGAAAACGCCGAAAACAAGAAGACCTGTCTCCAGGCGGACTCGGTGATTTGCTTAGTAGCGAACGCAAAGAAGTGGAGTCAAAGACGTTTGGTGGTGGCATGATATCAAAGATGTTCGACCAAGACGGTGACGGCGATTTTGACATGATGGACATGATGAAATTTGGTGCAGGACGCTTGTTCGGTAAGAAGTAGCCGCCGACAAGAAACAGGCGACAAGAAACAGGCGTCTTAGCAAAAGTGGTCAGAATCGGTTCTGGCCCGCGTGATCTCCCGCTGCAAGGAAGCAAACGGATAGCGAAATGATGGTCATTGTTTTCTGGGGACTCCTCGCGATCGTTTTTCTCTGGCAAGTTGCCGGTGGGCTGATCGCTTACAAATTGCTGTACAGCAACCATCACGAAATTGAATCTTCGCAGACTCCTGATCAGTTCGGCTTGCACGCGACTGATCTGACAATCCCTGTCGATTCCAAGCACAGCTTGGCCGCATGGCTGTTGACGCCCAAAAGCGAAGTTTCACTCGGTGGCGCTTGTGTCGTGATGGTTCATGGCTTCAGTAGCAGTAAGGACAAACTTTGGCAATTCGCTGAGGACGACTACCAAGCATCGACTTTGGAACAAGGCGCGTTGTCGTTGGTCGAAGCGGGTTTTTATGTCGTCGCGATTGATCTGCGCAATCACGGCGCGTCGGATGACAACGGACCGGTGACGTTGGGAGCCAAGGAGTCCGAAGATGTCTTGGCTACCGTCCGCTACCTACAGTCACGCTCCGGCACACTTGGCATTGATCGTAATCGTATTGGACTGCGCGGCGAGAGCATGGGCGGCGCAACCTGTCTGATCGCTGGCGCCCACGATCGCCACGACTCTATTGGCGCAATCTGGTCGGACTCGGCTTTCGCAGACGCATCGTCCGCCATGGCTGACTTCATGCGTCACAAAAAGATTCCATCGATTTTCGCCATCCCTGCGCGACACTGGCTGACAAGACTGGCTGGTGTGAAACTAGAACAAGCGAGCCCCATCTATCACATCGATTCGATCGAGTGTCCCGTGTTCCTGACGCACAGTGATGGCGACAGAATGCTACCCCTGCATCACTTGGAATCGCTCGCCTCATCGGCGGATTGGCAACAGGATCCGATTGTTTGGCCGCTTCAGTCCCACGGACACAACCGTCTGTGGCGCGAGCCTGCGTATCATCAGCGTCAGATTGATTTCTTCCATCGACATCTGGTCGCAGATCGAATTGCATTGTGTGAGGCTGGCTGAATTAGTGACCAAGAAGATGCAGTGGACGCTGCAATTTGGCACCAACGACCACGAGGCGTTGATTGCGACGGTTTTGAACGAGTAGCT
This sequence comes from uncultured Pirellulaceae bacterium, assembly GCA_964444105.1. Taxonomy (GTDB): domain Bacteria; phylum Planctomycetota; class Planctomycetia; order Pirellulales; family Pirellulaceae; genus K23-9. The sequence continues at coordinate 36,305 of CAYUGI010000021.1, read as the reverse complement.
GGACGTAGCCGTTTCGATTGCCGGCGAGATCCAGTGTTCGTGCCAAGGAAATGAGCTGGCCGCCGACATAACCAACCTGCTGGCCATTGACGCAGAGGATTCGATCACCGACTTCTAAGCCCGCCTTGCTGGCCGCACTCGGGTGCTGCACATGTTCGACCAAGTAGCCCGTTTGGGTTGCGTCCGCACGCACACCAAGAATCCACTGACGACGAGACTTCGTCATTTTCGCGGAGGATGTCGAATCGGTCTTTTGAAGCTTCACAACCGAAACATCAGTGTTGTGCTGTGCGAACGCATTTGCTGTCGCAAGACCAGTCAGCAAGGCTACGGCGATGACGACGTAGCCCAAAACAGGCCGCTCTAGTTCGTTGCGTTTTGTACTCATGACGTCGTTTCCTTTAAGCGGGTTTCCCAAAAACGGTTGTTCTGCAATTGGAAAGTTGAGCGGCGATAAATACCAAGCGGAGCCAGAACTCGTTTGTTACAGCCAGAAAGGGTTGTTTTTCTGGGGCACCTGATTTGCACGCTTTTGGATGCCCAAATCAGATTGCCAACGGCCCAAAGAATCAGATTTGGCTTGTGGCAAACCGTTATTATGAAACCGGGACATGATCGCTCGATTTCGATCAATGGCACTCCTCGTTTTCTCTTTTCGATGGGCAGTCTTTATGAGCCGTATTGGTGACGCCAGGTTTCTTTGTTTGGTGTGCTTCCTTTGTCTGACCACATTTGAATCAGCAGTTGGCGAAGAACCGGGACAGCAGAAAGTCGATCTCACGTGGTCAACGCCCTTCGAAGCTATCTCAGCTTCGACGACGGTGAGCCCGTTAGTTTTCATCGTGATTACGAATGATGATCCGCTGGACGATTTGTCCGGTGATGCCGCCGCTAAATCACAAACTGATAAACCGGCGATACTCTGGTGCAAGCCAATCATCGAATCTGTGTTCAAGAGAGTGCTTCGTTCACGTCCGGACCTAAAGGACCACTACGTATTGCAACCCATTGCCGCTGGAACACCCAAACTGCTGACCAATGGCATCGATCGCACCCAGCCCGAACGCGCGATGCTTGCTTTGTGCGACAGTGACTACCGATTGCTGGCCTTACAAATCGGCGTGCCTGATATAGACGAAATGTTGACGTTGATTGAGGACGCGCAGTTTGTCCAAACACTGCAGAATAATGTTGGCAACGACCATGCGGATTTGGCCAAGCGATTTGACGGTGTCACTGAATACAATTCCAAACGCATGCCACGTTTGTGGCGTGAGGCGGTTGACGCAATGAAGAAAATTGTTCGACAAAACGTAGAAGAGGACGACGATCAAATCGTCGAATCGGACTCACTCAAGCGACGTGCATTGGCGAGAATTGGCGAGTCTTTTGAAGAAACTTATCTACAGGATGTTAAGCAGCGATTTGCTTTTGACGACGCAAGCGACCGAGTTCGTCTGGCAGTGATCGAACAACACACGCAGGCTCGACAGCCTTGGTGTGACGCGATGCTTCCTTTTGTTGAAGGATCGAACTTTAAGGAGAACTGGACTGTGTTCGCGGAACTTGTGTGGAAGCAGTCACCGGTGACGCGTCACAATCAATCACAAGAACTATTGAATTGGTGGGACAGCAATGCCGAGAGAAAGATGGTAGTTCTCGCCCTCGATCCACCCATCTTAAAAACGCTGCGACCATGGCCACCGATCGACGTCGATAGTATCGCTGACAAACGCAATTTGGGTTGGACCGATCTCGAAAACGCGGCCTCGAAACACCCCTATCGCCACGTAAACGCGGAACAACTCGCAACGCTTATGCGAGCGCGAAATCTCAAGCCCATCGACATCGAATTGCCATCTCGGGCTCGGTACATTGTCTTCGATCCCAAACGCTCATCAGGAGTGGTCATTCGCGAAGGCGACCTGCCCGCGAAGCATATCGGACGCATCAAACGTTCGATCACGAAGTAGTTTCGCCAAAACGGAATTTGTCTGATGCACGGACTACGTATCGCGTTTCGTTGGGGAGACGTAGTCTTTGACGCCAAGTACCTTTCCTAAGACAATCGCCAGCCCTCCGATTGCCGCGGAAAACAACGCTCCCATTTTGGCCGAGCCTTGTAGGTCAAACGCCGTGAACGCTTGTCCGGAGACGAACAACGCGACGGTCAGCCCAAGTCCCGCGATCACACCGGCGACAACCAAGTGCTTCAATTTCATCCCGTCTGGCAACGGAATATTGACGAGGGTTCCCGCCCAAGAGAACAAGGTGATACCAACGGTTTTGCCAACCAAAAGGGAAAGGAAAACAATCCACGTCAAATTATTGATGTTGGAAAATTGAACGCCAGCGTTGGCAAAGGCGAAGAAGAACAAGCCAAAATCGACAAAGAACTTCAGGTCATGCTCAAAGTTGTTCAGCGTATCCGTCTCAACGGTACGTGTGTCGTCGCTAAACATTCCCTCGTCGTAGGCGGGTCCAGGTAAGAAGGGCACGATCGGCACCAGGGCCAACGCAGGGTGAAGGTGCGCGCTAAACAATCCCCACCAGCTAAAGGCCCCGCCAATCGCGATGTACGGAATCCAACTCTTGACGCCCTTCTTTCGCAGCAAGAACGCGACGATCATTCCCGGGATGATCAGCAGTGCATTCGCCCAAACGGGATCCTGTGTCGGATAGAAGATCGCAATAATCATCAGCCCAATTCCGTCGTCGGCCACGGCCAACAGCAGTAGGAAACTGATCGCCGGATGCCCATTGCCGAACACCAATCGAGCAATCAACCATGCCAACGCAATGTCGGTCGCTGTCGGAATCCCCCATCCTCGCGTCCAAGCTTCTTCGCCTATTGTCAGATTCAGCAGCAGGTAAACTGCAACTGGGCCCACCACGCCACCGATCGTCCCAAGCAATGGACTGATGGCTTTGGACAATGGATTCAACGCACCGCCAGGTAGACAGGCTTCGGCGATTTCTTTGGCAGCGATGCCGAAGAATAGCACCATAAACAAGTCGTTGATGATGAAGTGCAGCGACAAGAAGTGGTGCAATCCATGATGACCTGCATCGGCGGATTCCTCGTGCTCACCGGCACCCTGGGTATGCTCGTCTTCGCCATGCGAGTGAGCAATCGATTGGTCGTCGGTATGAGCATCATCTATTCCATCTGCTCCGGGTTGACCGTCGAAGTATGAGTAGGTGTCATGAACGACTTTGTGGTAGGTCGCAGGCATTAGGTTCGCCATCGCTAGTGCGGCGAAAACTCCTAACACCAAGGGAATAGAGAACTCCTGAAGCACATAGACGAATTTGTTGCCCGGTCCGTGGTGATTCGACATCATTGAAGCTATTCGGTAAACGTTGGCAGTAGGTTGATTGAGTCGCTTGAAAGCGAGACTTGCTCATTTGGCGGGAATATAGCGTCAAACCCGGTTTCAAGTTCAGGCCAACTTTGAGGCTTTTCCAAGGTGTCGCCAATTTTCGAGACTAATTCCGTTTTCACAGAGCAACCCGGAGCCGTCAATGCGGATCCGAACGTGGATTCGATTGGTAGCAGCTCTCTGCTAAGATGTCACCCGCGCTGTTTGCTTTTCAGGCAAAGAGCGGTTCATAACCCATTCACATTTGCCGACCTTTTTTCGGACCTTCCCAACTGATGCACGAAGACAAACTTCCACACGAAGCCATTGGAGAAGACGAAGACGAACGACCACAACCGGCTGATGAGCCGATCTCGACTCCAGATCCGCAAGACTTGTACCAAGTCATGCGGCACACGGTCGATCGTCTGGAAGAGGATAAAACGGCTCGAGGCGACCTAAAGATCCTCTCACGCACCCTGCGAGAACTACGATACGCTTTTACCGTTTTCCGTCCCTTTCGACGCCGTCGCAAAGTCACCGTTTTTGGGTCTGCACGTACCAAGCCTGGTCACCCTGAATACGAAACCGCGGTCGAACTGAGCCGTCAGATGGCTGCCGACCACGGATGGATGGTCATCACAGGTGCCGGTGGTGGCATCATGGAAGCCGGCCACAAGGGAGCCGGCCGAGAAGCGTCGATGGGGCTGAATATCATGCTGCCGTTCGAGCAGGGTGCGAATCCCTACATCGAAGGAGACCCTAAACTTGTCACGATGAAGTACTTCTTCACCCGCAAGCTGATGTTTGTCAAAGAGTGCAGTGGCGTCGTCTGTTTGCCCGGCGGTTTCGGCACCTTGGACGAAGCACTTGAAACACTGACGCTGATGCAAACCGGCAAGCAAACGATGATTCCATTGGTGCTGCTGGATTCACCCGAAGGAAGTTACTGGAAAGACCTGGGCACCTTCATTGACAAGCAACTCTTGGGCAATGGAATGATTAGCCCCGAGGATGTCCACCTCTATAAAGTCGCCAACTCGGTCGAGGATGCTGTCGATGAAGTCATGGGCTTTTACAAGATCTACCACAGTATGCGGTACGTCAAAGATCGTCTGGTGTTCCGTCTGGAAGAAAAGCTAAGCGATGACACCATCGCAGCCATCAACGAAAAGTTCGCCGATATTTTGGCAAGCGGTGATTTCCAGCAGTGCGATGCGTTGCCTGAAGAAGCCGGAGAGCCGGACTTGGCAAAACTTCCGCGACTCTATTTTCACTTCAACCGTCGTGCTCTGGGACGATTGCGAATGCTGATCGACTTTATCAACGGTCGAGAGAAGGTCTAAGCAGCCAAGCCATAGCAGCAGGCACGCTCCGCCGTGCCGCCCGCCCACGTCGCTCTCTCACCCTGAATGCGAGTGGCCACGTCGTTCCGCGCCGCGCGCTAACGCTTCACGCTAAATAGTGGCAGGTTCAATCCGTGTTCCAAAGACTCTCAACATCCCGACAAGAGCCACGATTTGCAGCGGCCATAAAACCCATACCGACACGCCCCAACCAATCGGTAACGTGCCAAAAATAATCGCCACTGCACCAACGCTCACTGCGTAAGGCATTTGTGTCACGACGTGCGCCATGTGTTCACAACCGCAGGCTTGCGACGATAAAATCGTCGTGTCAGAAATCGGCGAGCAATGGTCACCAAAGACGGCGCCCGCCAGAACACTAGCCACGGCAGATAGCAAAATGGGATTGCTCGCATCAAACGCTTCCGCGCTGCTGACGATCGGCCCGATGAATCCAATCACCATCGGCATCAAAATCCCCATCGTGCCAAAGCTGGTACCCGTAGCGAACGCCAGTACCGCTGCGAGTCCGAAGATCATGGTTGGCAATAGCTTGATGGTCACCGACTGCCGCGGATCTTTCACTTCGGTTGGCAGTATCACTGCTGCCAAATAGTCTCCGGTGTAGAGTCGATGATCCTCGAACTCGAAGGCTGTCGCCGACGCTTCGCCGTCCACGGAATTATTGCCAGTCAGTCGCGATAGTGCCGACGCACACCACAGAATCGCGAGTGCCGGCAATACAAGCCGAGCGCCCGTTGCAGCGGCAGCCGTCACGGATGCAACATTCAAAATCCGTTGCGTCAAACACAACACGCCAGCAGTAACGAGCCCAGCGAGCGCACCGTATTGCAATGCTAAACTGGAATCAGCAGCACCCAAAATATCGCGAACGCGGTTTGCGGTGGTCGACTCCGGCGCTTGGTTTCCAGTGACTTGGTTTCCAGTGACATACAGCAGCCACATGACGACCGCCAGCGTTACGGCAATCGGAATCGCTGCGTTGTACCAACGGGCCTTGTCCGCGTGAACCGATTCGCCTTGGTCAGCTTCGTCGTCCAATTTCCCTGCTGAATCCTGGCCGCGGAAACTCGCTTGTTCGGCCCGGAGCATCGGACCAAACTCCCGTCCCATCATGGCGACGATTGGCACGAATAACAACGCTCCAATCACGTAGAAACGATAGGGAATGCTATCCACGAACAGGCTCATCGCATTGATATCGTCAGCGCCTTCGACTTGGGAAAGCCCGTCGCTGATGTAATCAATCTCAACGGCAACCCAAGTCGATAGTACAGCCAGTCCGGCGATCGGGGCGGCTGTCGAATCGACTAAGTAAGCCAACTTTTCCCGCGAAATTCTTAATCGATCGGCCAATGGTCTGAGCGTGCTGCCCAACAAAATGGTGTTGGCGTAGTCGTCAAAAAAGATCACCCAACCCAGTACCCAAGTTGTCAGTTGGCCGCCGCGGCGCGTACGCGCCAGTGGAGAGATTTTTTCGATCAAGCCGTGCATGCCTCCGCCTGCCGAAATCACGCCTACCATCGCACCCATTAACAGAGTGAAAGCGAACACTCGCATTTTTCCTGGGTCGATCAACGTCGGCCAAAGATGCACTTCAAACAAAGCGTGGACGGCACCCGCTGGATGCCAGTCATTGGTCACCAAAGCACCAAAGAAGATGCCTAGCAATAAGGAAACCACAGGGCGACGTGTCAACACTGCCAACACGATCGCAACGATCGGTGGCAACAGGCTCCAAAATTCGTACGGGTGTGGTTCCATTTTTGACTTTCATGTTTTCTGCCTCGCCCGACTGAGAGGTCGTGCTGACTTTCACCTTGTTCTTTCGAATCCCGATTCTTCACTCTCGCTCCAGACAACAATGCGAGACTCTAAAACGCATCCGAATCAGCGTCACTCGGCATTCTCCAGTCTCCGCGTGGCGATAGACTCACCGAACCGACTTTGGGACCATCGGGAACGCAGTTGCGTTTGAATTGGTTACCAAAGAAACGTTTGATGAATGTGTCCAGTGTCTCGGCGATCTCGCTACTGGCGTAGGTCTTCTTAAACTTGGCATGCGCTGCTAGGTACAGAATTTTCTCACGCGAGAACCCGTTCCGAACGAAGTGATACAGAAAAAAATCGTGTAGCTCGTACGCGCCCACCACCGCTTCGGTATCCTGCAAAATGGAACCATCTGCCGCAGTCGGCATCAATTCGGGCGATATCGGTGTATCGGCAACGCGGTGCAGTAGTTCTTTCAGTTCACCGTCGAAATAATGGTCGGCAGCGTATCGCACCAAGAACCGCACCAGTGTCTTTGGGATCGAAGTATTGACGTTGTACATCGACATGTGGTCGGCATTGTAAGTACACCAACCCAATGCTTGTTCACTCATGTCGCCTGTACCCAGCACGAAGCCGCGACTCATCAGCAACATCGTACGAACGCGAGCCTGAACGTTCTCAAACGTCAGGTCACTTGCACCTTCAGCATTCTCTTGAAGATTTTCATGAAGCGAATCGACCGTTGTTGATTCGTCAATCTCGATCCCCAGCGGTTGATGATTGATACCGCGAAATGTATCCAGGCACAGTTGCCGGATATCAATGCAATCGCCCTTGATGCCGGTCGCTTCAATCAACCGATCGGCGCTGGTGCGCGTGTGCGAACTGGTGCCGAACCCCGGCATGGTGATGCCCTGAATGCACTTGCGATCTCGACCTATCGCATCGACAGCTCGCAGCGCTACCAACAATGCCAACGTGCTATCCAAACCTCCGGAAACGCCGATCGTCAGCGGCAAATTCTCTGGCAACCGCGACAACCGTTTGATCAGCCCAGCAGCCTGGATCGAGAAGATCTCGGCACAACGTGCATCCAGCTCTTTCGATTCGTCCGGCACAAACGGGTGCGCATCGATACGACGTGCCAACGATTCTCGCGGCTGAGTGGGCTTCGATTTCATGGGCAGTTCAACCAATCGAAACTGACGGTCTAGACGATCGCGGACGTCATCGAAAGATCCGACAACGCGTCGATCATGTGTCAGACGCTGCAAGTCGATATCGCAAGTCACACTCGTCTGATCAAAATGCGACGGTTCCAATCCATCCCCGATTCGCCGCGACTCACCCAAAATGCCGCCGTTCTCGGCGATCATACAGTGACCACCGAAGACCAAGTCGGACGTTGACTCGCCGCCGCCAGAGGATGCATAGGCGTAAGCAGCGATGCACCGCCCCGATTGGCTTCGCACCAAATCGCGTCGCCAATTCGCTTTACCAATCGTTTCATTGCTGGCAGAAAGATTCAAAAGCACATTCGCGCCGGCAACGGCTGCATAACTGCTTGGCTGTAGCGGCGTCCATAAGTCTTCACAAACCTCAATCGCGATCGTCGCATCGCCGCTTTGAAATAACAGATCCGTTCCAAAGGGCAGGTCGCGGCCGAGCACCGTGACGAGTTCGGGTTCACTGATGCCTGCGCCGCGAAAATGCCGCCCTTCATAGAACTCCCGATACGTTGGCAAGAAAGTCTTTGGCACAATTCCCATGACTTTGCCATTTGCGATCAGCGCCGCAACATTCATCAAGGAACCGGCGACAGCCAAAGGCAATCCCACCACAACAATCTTGCGATGCGAATCGCTGTGTTGGGCCAACTGCGCCAGCGCGTCCAACGCACCATCAAGCAACGCATCACTTCCAAACAAATCGCCGCACGTGTATCCAGTCAGTCCCAGCTCGGGCAGCAAAACCAAATCCGCGTCCGTATCATCGATCAATCGCATCGATGAGTCGGCGTTTGCATCGGGATTGGCAACCGAAAGCGGAGGGGAGGCGGCTGTGACGCGGAAAATACCGTGGGGATACACCAAAAAAGCCTTCGAGTTTGAATTGTGTGTAGGAGGAAACCGTCATTTTGATATCGCACAAACTTGTTCACTCTCCCTCTGGGAGAGTCGAGCCTTAGCGAGGAGAGGGCCAATGCGGCTAGCAAACATCGGTAACCATGACGTTCCGGTTTAGCCCTCTCCGGCCGCTACTGCGTCCGACTCTCCCAGAGGGAGAGTAAAGTACGTGCTTCAGCGATCCATTCTAACTCAGCCCCCGCATAACAGTAGCTGACGCCTGGTATCGCTGGCATGACCTTGGCGGCCAACCTACGATATCGCAGATAAATCCAAGGAAATGAAAAGAATGCCGCAATCACCAATCACGCCCAAGCTATTCAAGTTCCTCCGAGAACTGAAGAAGAATAACAATCGCGACTGGTTCACCGAAAACAAACCTCGCTACTTAAGCGACGTCCTTCATCCTGCCGTGGAACTGGTCGCCGAACTGGAGAAACCACTCGCCAAGACCGCTCCGATGCTAGGCGTGATTCCAAAGGCGCATAATGGCTCAATCATGCGTATCTATCGCGATACGCGATTCGGTAAGGACAAAACTCCCTACAAGACCAATGTCGGAATCTCTATCCGCCATCAAGCCGCCAAGGACATTCACGCGCCCGGCGTCTACATCCACTTGGACCCGTCAGAGTGTTTTATCGGTGCGGGATGTTGGCGTCCGGAGAGCAGCGTGCTTTCGGCGATTCGCGCAGCCATCGACGAAGACCCGAAAGCCTGGAAGCGTGCTCGTAATAACAAAGCGTTTAGGTCAATCTACGAACTTTCTGGCGAAAGCCTCAAGACGTCGCCGCGTGACTATCCGAAAGATCATCCGATGATCGAAGACCTTCGTCGAATCGATTTCATCGCAGTCGCGCCGTTGAAGCCAAAGGATTTTTCTGATGAAAAAATTGTCACGGCGTTGATCGACAAAGTCAAAAAGGCAAAACCGCTCATGCGATTCATTTGCGACGCTATCGATGTGCCCTACTAAGGCCCCGGCTCCCGTCCATGCGGCCCCTCGCTATACGGCTCCGCGACTGATTGCCTTGGCCTGCGTGGTTGCCGTCGCGATCGCGCTGACAGCCGCGTTGTATCCCGGCAGTAAGTCACTGTTCGAAGCGACCCCAGGATGGACGCCAACTGCGATGGCTTGGACCGCAGCATGGATTCTGGCTCAGTCCATTTTCTTGATGGTGCCTGGACTATTGTTCGGCTTATCCATCGTCACAATCCGTCCGAGGATTGGCTTTGCGGTGGGAAGTGTTTGGTGCTTTGGCGTTGCCCTAGTCGTCCTATGTGATGTGGTGACGTTCAACTGGATCGCCGAACGTTTTCTTTCTCGAAAGATGCTCTCGATCGCCAGCGAGCTTCCGTTGACTCTGGCACAACATGTCCCGCTAAACACTTCGCTCTTTCTTTCCTGCCTCGGAATCGCATTTTTCGTTTTCGTGATTGCGTCACTGCGACTGTCCAACGGGATCGCCAATCGGTTCTCAAGTCGTTTGTCGGTGCCTTGGACGCTATTAAGTCTGACCGCTTTGAGCATCGTCTTGGCCGCTCCGGCGATGTGGAATTTGCGAACCACTCTCACCGCGATGCACAGCCATTCGGCTCGGTTTCCGTTGTGTTCGCTTCGACTGTACCCGCCTACTTCTGCCAGAAAGAAACAAAACGTTGCCAAGGTAACGCCGAAATCCGAGGCGTCGTTCGATGCGATCGTTCAAAATTTCCAACGACGGCGTGAAACGGTTTCGTTGATTGAAAATGGCGAGCCATCTCCCGACGTCTTGATCGTTGTCATTGAATCGATGCGCAGTGAACTCGTCGACCCGCAAACGATGCCTAACCTTTGGCAGTACGCTCAAGACGGCATCCACTGCCGGTACCACTTCAGCGCTGGTAACGCTACCAACCACGGCATGTTCAGCATCGTCAACGGAATCGATGCCACGCTGTATGAACGTTTCAGCCGCACGGCACCTTTGTTGAATCGACTCTTCCGCGACGCTGGCTATGAAACGGGGTTCTTTGCTGGCCACGATGACTGGCAAGATTTTCGCATGGACGGTTTCATTCATGCCGATCACTTCGATCGATTCCAAATCGACCAACTAGATTGGCTCGAGTCTGATCGGCGTTCAACAGAGCGTGCCAGAGCCTTCTTGGATGAAGACCGCCAAACTCGAGCGCCGCGACTGGCGATTTTGTACTTGTACTCCACGCACGCCGACTATCACAGCTATCCGCAGGATCAGATCTTTAAGCCTGCTGCTGACGATCGGTTTTTGATTCCTTTCTCCGCGGCCGCTCGGCCCGCGGTTTGGAATCGTTACAAGAACAGCGCACACTGCGTCGACCGATTCCTCAGCGCGGTGCTAACTGACGACCGCGTCGTCGTTGTCACGGGCGATCACGGAGAGTCATTCCTGGAGGATGGCGTTTGTGGTCACGGCGTACGCATTTCCAAGTTTCAAAACATGACGCCGGCAATAATCTATGTCCCCGATGGAGAAGCACGAACGATCGACGCCCCCACATCGCATGCCGATTTGCTCCCAACACTGATCACGGCAGCGGGAATGCGGTCAGACGACGCGACCGTATTCTCAGGTATCGACCTGATTAGCGCCACTTCCCAAGAACTGACCGATCGAGTGATCGCCACCCGAGATTATCTGAGCGATCAATTCGCTCTGATCGACAATTCACATCGATATCCCAACAAACCGTTTGCAATCCTCGCTGAATTCTCGCAATCCTCAGGAACTGCCACCTGGAAGGGAGCGATCGACGAGAAAGGGGACCTGACGGAACACGGTTCTCGCGACGGTGTCAGCACATTGATGAAATGGGATTCTTCCCGTTTTGGGCAATGAAACTACCAAAAAAACGGTGCTGTCGCAGCCAAATAAGCGTTTTTCTGCGACTTTCTAGTAAGCGCCCGGTGATCGGTTGCCACTAACCCCACATGCAAGCCGAGCGTGTTGGTTTGTTGGTCTTTTCGATTCTCTATGGGACGCTGCCGTGACTTCTCGCAATTCTTCTCGTCGTTCTCGCAAACTAATCGCTCGCAAGCCGCACTCTCGAAAAACTCGCCAGCTGCGGGGCGAGACCTTGGAAACTCGCCGCGTGATGGCCGCTGCTCTCAACCTGTCAGCCGATGGCGTGCTGTCGATCGAAGGAGACGCCGCAAACAACCGAATCTGGGTCGCTGAAAGCACGACGGGTGAACGCCTGCGTGTTTCGATCGACGGACGCACCAAAGACTTTGCCACTGACGAAGTCAGCCTGATCCGTATCAATGCGGGACCCGGGGATGACGGGGTTCGAGTCGCCCGAAATGTTGAAATACCAGCTCAAATTGCCGGAGGAAATGGTGACGATCGTCTTGGCGCTGGCAGTGGCCCCACGTTGGTCCTGGGCGGAAACGGCGATGACGATATCCGCGGGGGTGCTGGCGTCAATATACTGTTCGGCGGCGCGGGAAACGATCGTTTATTCGGTGGCGCATCTGACGACTACCTAATCGGCGGTGCTGGAAACGACGTGCTTCGCGGCGGTGCCGGAAACGACTGGATCTTCGGCGATGCAACGAACTCGCTACCCGAAGGCGTGAGCGATCCGCTGCAATACGCACGTCGAACCCAAGACACCAATCGTGGCAACGATGTGATTGATGGTGGACGCGGCAACGACATCATTCTGGGCGGTCGCGGCAATGATCGCCTTCATGGCGGCACCGGCAATGATCTGCTAGTCGGCGGAAAAGGAAACGATCGCATTCGTGGCGAGCGAGGCGATGATGTCTTGATCGGCGGTGCTGGTACCGATGACCTTCGTGGCGGGCTGGGTGCCGATACCATTCGCGCTCGTGACGGCGAAGTGGACGTTATTTTTGCAGACTCATTTGACACACTCATCGTCGACGAAATCGACCGCATTGCGATTCGCGACACCGACGATTCGTTTGGCGTTGGTGAGACGCTGGCAACTTTGTTTTAACTTAGTCGTGCGATCAAGCACTTTCAAACGGGTGGTTCGGCTATTCTGAAAATGGATTTACTTCACTGTTCGTATTGAGCGTCTGAGACGATCGAGCCAACACGTCTTTCAACAAGGACCAGCGTTCAACCAGCTGGCCCAAACCAAGCAGACTCTACCTCCGGCGACCGGATGTCGTTGGAGGATTCTGCGTTAGGATCGCCGTCAGACGATTCATCTTTGGTCTCCGATTTGGTTTCGGGTTGTCCCGACGCTTGGGTGCGGTTGATTGATCTGCACGGTGGGCTGGTGCGCAGCCGTGTCGTGGATGTCGCCCGAGTCTTCGGACGGCGCGAAGACTGGTCAACCATCGACGACGTCACGGCGGAAGTGTTCGCGACTCTCTTGGCTCGCGATGGAGCTGCGCTGCGTTGTTTTCGCGGGCAAAGTCGACTATCGACCTACCTGGCCGTGATTGCCACACGCGTCGCGCGACGTGTCATCGCGCACGCCTGCCGAATCGATCATCATCAAAGCGAATCGCTCGATGAGCTTCCTTCTCCCACCGATGCGCCCAATGCTGAGTCATCACTGATCGACCAAGAAGAACGTGAGCATTTGTTGACGTTGGTTGACCGTTTACCCGTGAAACAAAGAGAACTTGTCGTTGCCTTTTATCGACAGGAACTAACCTACGTCCAAATCAGCGATCGATTTGATATTCCGATCGGTTCCATTGGAAAAACACTCAGGCAGGCCGAACAGCGACTACGTCAATGGATGAATGATGAAACCGCATAAACCAATTGACCGCGAATCGCTGCTACGTTTGATCCATCAATCCTTGGATCGGGCAACCGCTGCACACACCCATACGGATGCAATCGCCGATCAAAACGATGGCCCGCTTGGTTTGGCTGTACGGCAAATCATGTCGACCATTTCAGCTCACACCAAAGACGCGTCCACCAGCAGTTCCGGCGTGAACCCCGTACCACTTTTTGATGTCGCTGCGTACGTCGACAATATGTTGGAGGATTCCGATAAGGCTCAGGCAATCACGGACGCAGCGATCACCGATCCAGGTTTGATGATGGAGATCGTTGCGGCTGTCTCGGCCGGGCGACAGCCTTCAACAACGAGTTTGTCCGAAGATTTGAGATCGCGACTGATTGGGCTTCAGCCTCCATCAGCGACGAATGAGGTGAGCCACCAATCGAAACCGGAATCAACATCGATCACGCTCACACCGACGTCTCGTGGTAGAACACGTGCGCAAACCCGTTTGCGACGGTCACGCGTGTTGACGCTTGGGCTGGCTGCGACGGCGGCGGCGTTGCTGCTCGCGGTTGGCTGGTGGTTTAGTGCCTCATTTGGAGATCACGATGTTCCTGTTGCTCGAGAACAGGAAGTCGCTGCACCTGAAGTGCCGCGTGAACAACCCAGCCCCGTCGTAAGTAACGATGCCATCTTGGTCGAATCACTCGCGCCCGATTCGGATCCAATCGAGATTCCCAAACTTGAACAACCACCTTCACCTGAGCCAAGTTCGACTGGCGAGATGTCTCCTGAGCCTCCCACGCAAAGCATCGCCAACGATCCTGTTCCCAAGCTGGATGCGGCACCGGGCACAATCGTCGAAATGCCTCGCGACAATGAAACGATGAAGGAGCCAACTCGATTGGTTGCCAACTGGAACCAAATTGATGGGCTGTTACTAAAAAGTACTTCATCGCGCACAGATTCCTCAAGTTCTTCACGGCCAGACGCTTTGCGAGCTGTCACCGAAGGATCGACACTGGAACTTGCCACGACGGACGAACGGGAAACACTCCAACTACAAACGCTGCCGCTATGCCGAGCAACGGCAACACTCAGCGGCGGTGACAAGCTTGTGCTGGCCGCCGACACTCAAATTCAATTGACAAACGATGGTGTGATCAGTCTTCGACACGGCTCGATCGCTTTGATGGCACCGGAAACGAAACCAACCGAATCGAAATCGACTGTGCGGTTTGGCAAAACACTGAACTCGAGCGTCCCGATTCAGGCCCAGGCTGGTTCCACGGTCCTTGTTCGCAAGACAGTCGATGGAATCGAAGTCGAAATCACTGGATCTGATGTCACCGTGGGACAACGAATCTACGCAAGATCACGTCTTAGCATTGGTGACACGTTTTCGAATGTTCAACGCATCGCCGACGCGTCCGAACGATTGCCACGCTGGACAAGGCAGCGCGTTGACCGTATCGAGCTAGGACGCAACGTGCTGGCACAATTCGCTTCCAGTGGCGATGTCCAATCCGCGATGATGCAGTCGCTTCGGTCAGGCACAGTTCAAGGAAAGTCCGCCGCGACGATCCGAGGATGGTTGGTCAGTTCCAGTGGCGACAATCTCATCCGCATGATCGCTTCCCAAGATCCACTGATCCGCGAAGCGGCGCTGGGCTACTTACGAATGATCACGCCGAGCGATCCACGGCACCAATTACTTTGGCGTCGCTTGCAAGCAAAGAGCAGCAACCCACGAATATTCGTCGCGATTCGCTCGTACTTCCTTGACGTTTGGGCCAGTCGCCGACCGGATACAACCAAGCGAGATCAACTATTGCGAATGGTTCAGTCCAACGATGCCGCGACGCAGGTGATCGCAAATTACTTGCTCACCGTGTTCTACGGCCCAGGCCCTCGATTCCAGCTCGGAGCCAACGCCAACACCAAGACACGAGCCGTGAATGCTTGGCGAACAGTAGTCAGTCGATCCGGATTCTGAATTCTGACAATCCGATTGCTAGCTTCTTTGATTCGGCTATCGGTCAGCCAGAGCGTTTGCGTAGACTCCGCCGACGCGATTTCGACTGACCTTCGTGGGAGATCGAGTAGCGTTTTGACGACGATGGATCGTGGTCATTTCCGGTTGACGACTGAATCTGGAGCTCGACGGCATGGAAGCCGCTTACCGCTTGCGTTGCGTCTTTTTCGTGACAATTGCTTTGCTGATATTGGACGTGTCGAATGTCGATGCCGCGAACTTTCGCACTCAGAATTTTCTGATCCAAGCTCCCAACGGGCAGTTGGCTGAAGCTGTTGGAAAAGCCGCTGAAAAGTACCGTGCGAATTTGGCGAAGCATTGGCTAGGAAAACAACTGCCGCCATGGCCACGACCTTGTCCAATCCGTGTAATCGCTGGTCAACTGGCCGCGCAAGGTGTGACGACCTACAGCCTTCAACCCGTTCGCGATTTCCAAATGGAAGTCGTCGGAACTCCCGAGCGTATTCTCGATAGCGTTCTTCCTCACGAAATTACACACACGATTTTGGCCACTCATTTTGGCCGACCGCTTCCGCGTTGGGCTGACGAGGGGATCTGCACGACCGTCGAACACATCAGCGAACGAACCAAACACGAAGCCAAACTTCGCGAATTCTTGCGTTCGCGCCGCGGCATCGCAATGAACCAATTGTTTTTGTTGACCGAGTATCCCAACGATGTTCTACCGATGTATGCACAGGGTTATTCGGTATGCCGGTTCTTGATTGAACAAAAGGGTGCGCCGACGTTCATCAACTTCTTGCACGATTACATGGAACAACGCTCGTGGACGCAGAACGTTCAACGCTACTACGGCTACAAGTCGCTGCGTGAGCTTCAAGAGTTCTGGTTGGCCTGGGTTGCTGAAGGCAGCGGACCGGTCGAGAAATTTGCCGCCGTGGATCCAAACCGTTCTCCCGTTCGCCAAGCTAGCGCGTCTTCATCAGACGATTCACGCGTTGCTCTCGCGTCGGCTACCACCCCCGTTCGGCAAACGCCCCAAGGACTCAATCGTGCCAGCGGAGCACCTGCCGGCACGGCACTTTCACAGGTCCAGCGGAGAACAAACGACACAAGTAGCAAAGGTGGCAACTGGTACACGCGTAAACGCGATGAAGCTGAAAATACGTTGGCCAACAATTCACTGGTCAACAATTCGCTGGCCAAGCGGCCCGAAGGTCCTCCGCGAGTCGCCGCTGGAAACCCGGTCGTCCAAAACCCAATCGTTCCACCCTCCATTCGGGATAGCGGTCGCTACAGCGTCAGCCAACCCCAGGCAGAGCAGCAAATGTCACGGCAAGGCGTGACACTTCGCAAAGCGGCTTCGGGAAGCGAACCGATCTATTTTCTGACCCCTGCATCGATGGTCCGAAAATTTCGGTAGCTGCCGGGACAAGCCGAAAATGCGACGTTTGAAGGTTTTTCCTGGATCGGTTCGAGTTCTTTCGCATTCGATTTGAATCCAACGACACTACCGCAAAGTCGCAAAACCTGCTATTTTCGCACGCCCGCGTGATAACGCGGATTTCTGATTCACGATCACTTTTGACCATAGACTGATGGCTAAACCACAACACAAGCTCAAAAAAGCTAACCACGGGCGACGTCCCGCTAGCGCCAAGGCTCGCAAAGCAAAACGCAAAAAGATCAAAACCTGAGCGATTGATACCTGATCGGGCGAGCTTCTAAGACCGTGGCAAAAACCGAATTCTTTTTTGATCCGTCCTCGCTGGACTACGACAACCCGATCGCCGACTTAGAGGAGATCCGGGCCCGAAATCCTCAGCGACACGAGATGGAGCACTTGACTGGCATTCTGGCTGAGAATGTCGCCGAACTCAGCTGCGCCGGTTACAAAGATGTCTCCCACGACGAATTTTGGATCCGCGGCCACATGCCTGGCATGCCGCTGATGCCCGCCGTGATTCAATTGGAAGCCGTCGCACAGCTCGCTAGTTTCTTCACTCAGCGGAATGATCTGCTGGGTGCCGAGATGGTGGGCTATGGCGGTGTTGATAACGCCCGGTTTCGTGATGTTGTCGTCCCAGGCGACCGATTGCTGATCATGATTAAGCTCAGCAAGGCACGTCGCAATCGAATGATTGTGGCCGACTTTCAGGGCGTCGTCGGCGATAAACTGGTGGTCGATGGCACGATCCGCGGCATCCCGATTCCTGTCGATGCCGTCAAGGCGTACCTGAAGGAACGCGGCGAAGCGAACGCCAGCAAGTAACTCTTGTTGTCATCGTCGCTGCTCCTCTTGGATGGGTGATTTCATATCGGTACAACCAAGCCGATGTCTTCGAGCACAAAATCACCCGCGCAGACGTTTCTGATCGACGCCGCGATGTTGCTGCACAAGTACGGCACGCCATCGCATCGCTTGGAACGCGTCCTCAGCCAAGTCGCCGAATCGTTAGGAATCCACGGCGAGTTTCTTTATACGCCCACTGCGCTGGTGATTTCGTTGGCCGAGCCGTCTGGTGAAGAGATCACGGTCGTTCGCCACGTCCGCAGCGGTGCCTTCGATGTCGATAAGCTGATTCAGTTTGACCGATTGATTGGACGTGTTGAGCGCGGCGACATCGTGCTGGGCAAAGCGATCAAGCAGCTGGCCAAAATTGACAGGGCACGGCATCTCTACAGCAATCCGATCTACGCGCTCGCTTGCTCGGTAGCCTGCATTTGCGTCGCGGTCTTCTTTGGTGGTTCACTCGCTGAAGTAGTGGTCGCTGGCGGGATTGGACTGGCAGTGGCGGCACTTGAACTACTACACGAACGCCGACAATGGGAGTTCGGACTTCTCGAACCGCTAGCGGGAATCTTAGCTGCGGTCGGCTCGATCCTTGTTGCCAGGTATCTCGTGCCGATCGATGATCGCTTGACCACATTGGCTGGACTCATCGTCTTGATTCCGGGGCTGCGATTGACGGTTGCCCTGACCGAGTTGGCGGTTGGTCATTTATCAGCCGGGATGGCTCGTTTGGCTGGTGCGATGGTGTGCTTGGCAACGCTATTCGTCGGAGTCGCTTTGGTTTGGCGAATGGCAGGTGTCCTACGTCCAGCGATCGAATTGCCACCCGAGCCAACGAATAATCTCTGGCGATGGATCGCACTCGCCATCGCACCGGTAGCGTTCGCCATCGTCTTTCGCGCCGGCTACAAGCAGTGGCCCATCATTGCCGCCGTCTCGATATTCGGAGTCGTCGTCAGCTGGGCTATTGAACCTAAATTCGGCGTCGAAGTTGCGTCGTTTTTCGGAGCTTTGGCGGTGGGCTGCGGCAGCAATCTCTACGCTCGCCTTCGCGATCTGCCCGCCATGGTTCCGCAGACGCCGGGCATGCTGATTTTGGTCCCCGGCTCGCTGGGCTACCGTTCGCTATCGGCACTCTTAGAACAGCAAACCGTTCAAGGCGTGCAATTTGGATTCACCATGGTCCTGATCGCAGTCAGTTTGGTCGGTGGACTACTGGTTTCCAACGCGATCATTCCGCCCAAGCGAATTTTATAGATGCACATTGCTTGATCATTCAACAAAAGAAGCGACCCAGTGAATGACCGGGCCGCTTCTTGCATACTTCTAACGGATCCGCTGTCGATCAACCACTCAAGCTATCGCCGCGAGCGTGTTTGGCCAGCGTTTCTTGATACTTCTTCTTGCCTTCCTCAACGCTCTTGCGGATCGCTTTGGTGCTCTCTTCGCTTTCTTTGCGAAGCTCAGCAATCATTTCAAGCGATTCGATTTGGAAACCACTGATGGCATCAACTAGTTTCTGAACCGACTCGGGATCAATCGTGCTTCCGTAGCCAGCTTTCAATGCGGCGCGTTCCAATTCGCGACCCAGTTCAGCCACATCTTCCAAGCCTTTATTGACACCATCCTTCATTGCTTCGGTTGCCTGCGTGACTTCGTGCAAGCCGTGCTGACTGGTATAAACAGTGCCCAAAATTGTGAAGACGTGCTCGTTGGTTGTGAAGAACGTCACCGCACGGCGATAGACTCGTTCCTTGACCGTGTGAGTCTGACGCAGCTTACTGATGAGCGTTTCGCCGACGTCGTAACCGATCTCCAAGTTCTCTGCGATGTCTTTGAGCAGCTGGAAATTCTCATCCTCTTTCTCATAACGATGTCGCGATTCATCACGTCGCAACTCTAGCTGGCTCTTACCACCTTGATCTTCGCCAGCGTACTCATCCAGCGCGGTTTGTGCGGCCGAAAGTTCCTCTTTGGCGGCTTCCAAAATTGGTGCATGAGTGTCGAGTAGTTCGCGAGCCAAGACTTCGGCTTCTTTGAGTGCAAACCGGAAATCGATGTAGCCTTCCATGATGGCCTGCTCACTCTTGAGCGCTTCCTTCGTGTCCTTCGCGACGTCACCGTACACCTCGACGATCTTTTCAAAGCGATCGTTTGGTGAGCCACGACGCATTTTCATCCACCAATTCGAGATCTTCTCGGTGCCGCTGATCTTGCCATCGTCCAACTGCTGAATCAGACGCTTGCTGTCTTCGCGAACCGAGTCGAACATCGTGGTGATGTCCATGTAGCGATTACCGACTTTGATGCTTTCCACGTTCTCGCGAACCAGCGCATTGAACGAACTCATATGCTGAATCACATCAGCGATGGCTAGCACCTTGTCTTCATCAAGATGCTTGACCTCTTCCAGTAGTGCGATCAGCTCCTGAGGAGCAGTGTTCTTGCTATCGACCCCGAATTTTTTCAGGACGACGACGGCGCGATCCAAGTACTTTCGCATCGACGACATGTCACGTTCTTGGGTCTTGGGTGCGCTTTGTTTCGGCGCGGATGCTTGTGCTTGCTCAGACATGCCCGAGGCTTCTCCACTGAAGAGGTCAAAAAATTGGCGATTGGATTGATAAATCGTCCGCCTTAAGATTATGTCTTTGAGGCCTAAAGAGCAATCATGCAGGGCGCAACAGGTCGGCACCAACCTGTTGCTGGGCCCTCGACGGGCTTGGATCCTAAGTGGGTCCGCAAAGACTGCCGATTGCGTAAGATATTGGCTGCCGGCCCTGTTTTGACCGACTTCGACGCCCAACTGCCAAACAACCAATTATTGTGTTGGGCGATCGCACCTTTTCATCAGTTTCAACGAAATATCATGTCCAACGCATCTCAAGCCCAGGCTCAAGCTCCCGCGCCTGACCGCATCGAATTGCCGGGTGAAAACCTGACGCTGCAAGAGACACTCCGCGTCATGGACGTGGCCCGTGAAATGCGTCAGCAGCGCGAAACCGCCGAGGAGATGTTTCGTCAAGACGACATTCGCAAAAACTTGCGCGACAAACTGATGCGAACCGCTCGCATGACTGGTGATGACGTCACGGAAGCGGAAATCGATGCGGCCATTAGCCAGTACATGGAAACACTGCACACCTACGAAGATCCGGCACCAGGCATGAGCAGCTTCATGGCTCACTGTTGGATCTGGCGAGATCGCATTCTGTTTGGCGCGGCGTCTTTGGCTGTCACAGCAGGCGGCCTTTGGTATTTGTTCGGCTAGTCAAATCCCTCGCGACATCTCCATCTCCATCGGCTTCAAGACGACACTCTGTTTTTGCAACTAGGTTTTACCGCTCATGCCCATCTCCGGTCCCACCGCTCACCAGCAACTGATGGACGGCTACGCCAACGCACAGAAAACGCTCGAAGCCGCCAGAGAGTCGATTGGCGAAACAAAGGAACAACGTGACCAGCTGGACGACACACGGGCCGAAGCGCTCGTTGATTTGGCGGAACACTATCTGCCGGAACTGACCCGTGACGCGATCCGGACCACTTGGGTAGAAATTCGGTCTACCGTCGTCCAGATCATGGAACGAAAAGAGGATCACCGTCGCCAGCTTAGGCAGTCGTTGGATCAACTAAATCTTAATCGTGACCGCGAAGAACAATCGCTAGTCCAGATCACGTCTCAGCTGGATGCTGCGTTGGATGAACAACAGGCTATCGCTGATGAAGTCGAAGCCATCCTACGTCAGGACAAAGAGTTCGTCGCTCTTTCGGATCGCGCGGCCATTGCCGAAGCCGCCCTGGAGCGCGCTGAAGCGAATTTGAACGAGATCGAACAAGACGCCGCAAAGAAACTCCCCGCTTACGACAACAGCAAGCTCTTTCGATATTTGTACGACCAGGGTTTTGGCACTTCAAAGTACCCCAAGCGGGGCTTCACTCGCCGCATGGATCGTTCGATCGCCAAGTTGATTGATTTCAACAAAGCAAAGCAAGGATATGAGTTTCTGAAGACGACTCCTGAGCAAATGCGAAAAGTGATCGCCGGCGATCGGCAGTCGTTCGACACCGTGATGCAAGAACTGGAACGACGCCGCGACCAAATCGCTGCCGAAAAAGGATTACCCGAAAAGATCCAAGCCGCCGAGAACCAGAAAGAACGTCATACGGCCCAAGTCAAAGTTCTCGAAGACATTCGAGAAAAAACAGAGACGCTCGAGCACGAGCTAACGGACTTGGAAAACACGCGTGGACCTTACTACCGCGAAGCGATTACCGTTTTCCGTGATATGCTCGATCGAGCTGACTCACGTGACTTGGCTCGTCGCGCTCGATCGACATCAGAAATTACCGACGACCAAATTGTGGCTCAGCTTTCGGGTGTTCAATCCGACATCGAACACTTGGACTCCGCTGCCAGACATCGTCGCGATGAAATACGTGACCGCCAGGAATACTTGGATGCCTTGGGGCGCATGATCCAGCAGTTCCGAGCATCGGAATTCAACTCATCCAGATCGCAGTTCGTTGGTTCATTGGACCTCGTCGAAGAACTCTATCGTGGACGTGATGCGAGAGACGTGGATGAGATCTGGCAAAAGATTCGCCAGTCACAGCGATGGGGACCGTCAGCAGTTGAGCAACTGACCAAAGTCGCGACTCATCCTTTGACCCAAGTTCTCATCAACGCCATGGCTCACGCGGCAGGCGGTGCATTGCAAAACCACGCTCGACGTGCAGGCCACCGGAGGTCGCGAGGCAGTGGATGGAGCGGAGGATTCGGCTCATCATGGGATAGCAGCAGCGGCAACTACCGACGTCGGCGCTAATCAGATCGCGGCGATATTCAGATTGCGGTGCGAATTCAACGACGACGCCACACGGTGACCTTGATCTACTTGGGTAGTTTGCCGGGTATCGCAACGGTGAAGTATCGGTGTCGTACCCAGTGCGGTTCGACATCCATCCTCCAACATGCTTGATCAATGGGGCTTCCATTTTTATGAAGCGACGGCAGCGTTCCCAGTGGCACCAGCTGGTGCGCCCGCCCGGGCAAGGTAGCCAATCGAGTGACCAGAGCTTCCAAGTGAAGCTGCTTTACCGTACCGCCAAATTCCAAGAAATCTTGTGATTCTCCCGCC
Organism: uncultured Pirellulaceae bacterium; assembly: GCA_964444105.1. Classification (GTDB taxonomy): domain Bacteria; phylum Planctomycetota; class Planctomycetia; order Pirellulales; family Pirellulaceae; genus K23-9. The sequence continues at coordinate 13,504 of CAYUGI010000021.1, read as the reverse complement.
GAAATCGCGTCGGCCGCTTCGATGTTCAAAGGAGGATAATCGTCATTGACGATTAGACTAATCCTCAGATCATCCAGTGCCTTTTCGACCGGCATGCCGATCGCGACATTGCAATAGTACATTCCCGCAAGCGGGCTAATAGCCGTGAGGCTACCCTCGTAAAGACGCAGGATTTTTTCATCAGCAACGCGGGCGCCGACGACAAACTGCGATGCATCAGCCACACGCCAACCTGCTCCCGCAGTGAACGTTGGCGTAACGAGTTCGCGTTTTGCTGGACGATGCGGGGCATACATTTCCGGCTTCGCGAAGCGCGAGATGTCATACTTCTGAGCAATTAGCGAACTCACTGCCGAGTATCCTGATTTCACTGCCGCGCCGTGTCGTGTCGCGAATCGCGAACGCCAAGAAAGCGGCTGCGACACCGCTCGATCATACGCCGCGATAGACGCCGTTAGCTTGGGACTTTTCGCAGCGAAGCGTTGCAACGCAGCCTGAGAGTCTTTGCTGATACCTGAACCAGACATTCGTCTGTCGACATAGCTGAGTGATTCGAGAATTTGGCTGTAGGCAGCCGGAATTTCCTCAGCGGGAGTCGATACCGCTGCCGCATCAATCACGGCAATGATGGCTTCCGTTGCAGTCGATTTTAGCTGGGAAACCTGCGGCATGGACCTTTCTCGCACCTGCCCAGCGTTGCCAGAAACAAACGCCCACTGAATCGCCAGATTTCGCGTGAGCGCTGCCGAGGCTCCTCCCCAACGTTTGGCCAGGTAACGAATGGCGGCCGGCGCCGTCAAATCATCTGATCCTTCCACCGACACCTTCCCTTGCGCTGCAATCTCAGTGCGAACCCGGGTCGCTTCGGCAACAAAATCACTCACCTCCTGCATATTTTTTGCTGCCACCTTCTTTGCTTCATCGAAGTACTGCTTACGGCGAGCAGGATCAAGTTTCGCATCAAGCTCGCCTACTAAACCTCTCATCCTGTTCATATACCGAGATGCTTGAGAAGGAATCAAAATGCATGCGAGTGCTTCCATCTCTTGCTGCATTTTTTCAAGCTGTTTTTCTGCGACTTCCAGCTGATTGTTCTTAATGCTGACCGCAATTTTGTCGAGAGCTTTTTCATTGCGTGGATGCTGTCTCTTCAATTCCGCAATGTTTTTTTGAACTTGCGCCGATCCAGGTGTAGTAACTCGAAACAACTGAGCAAGTTGATGGAATTCTAGACGCAACATGTCGATCAAGGCTGTCAAGTCCACACCTGCCGGTTCGCCCATCAGACGCAAGTGCTTCGCATCTCGCTGAGCCTTGACCAATTCCCGAGTGCTGCTTTCGATCTTTCGATACGAAAAGCGAGCCGGATTGTCCTTGCGCAAATTCATCTCGATGGCTCCGGTCTGAAGCTTTTCAAAAACACCGTATAGCTTTGCCGCAAGCGCCCTGGCCTCTGGGACTGTTCCGTGCAAAGCCAATTGCCGTTCTGGGTGAGAACTACTTGGATTTCCCATTGCCAGTCCAACCGGCAACGCGATCAAGCCAAGCAGCGCGACAAATCCTAACCGGGTGAATCCACGGAATTTCGTAAGGCGAATCATTTGCTGTCTCCGTTTAACAAGGCGACGATATCTCCTCCGTTGAACCTGACTCTTTTGTCAGCAGTACTCAGCAGCGATCCGCTGCCTATCCTTGCGGAAACGGTACCCTGTTTTGGATCAATTCGACCAAACGTTACCTGCACCGAACTGCCTGCCGTCGTCATCAACATTTCTGCCCCGTAGGCCGTCTGAATGTAAAGATCACAGGCAATGGTTTCGCCGACTAAGGCCGATGCTGAGTTGGCTCTTGTATGACCATGCAGTAGCACGGCCGGATACTCTGTCGGGTCAGCAGAAGTATCGTACGTGGCCAGTTGCATTACATTGCTACGTCCGTCACCGATCTTAATCACTTCTACCGATGCCGAATTGACTTGCAACTCCGGCTCCAGTCTTAGCTGAACGCTCCCCGTCTCTGGCAACTGTTCCTCGACTGCCTCCACCGCATCCTGAATGTACTCTTGTGACTGGGCCGCAAAATCTTGCGTCGTTTCTTGCACCGATGTTGCCATTTTTTTGATCTCATCTTTGGAGCAACCACACCAAAGCGAAAGACAAAAAGAGAGAAGGCAAACGCCAACTATCTGGGTGCGTCTGAAAACGCGGAACTTAGAATGAAACATGAATCATTTCCAACAAATATTCTCTAACCTGCAACTGCCAAAACCGTGAGACACATCGATCCTGTTCAGTTTGACTGAAAGGTCCATGGGTTCCCGCGACGATAGACGATTTTTCAGTGCTTTAACACGGTAATCGGCGGGCTTATCCGGATGCAAACGGCAATCTAGGCCAAATTGGCCGGCGACGGCTCCGGCCAGATCACTGGTTTCGTCGCCCACCACGATAGTCCAGATAGAACGACCATCAGACAAAAAAAGACTGCGATCGCCGGGTCGAAAGTGCCATATCGATCCCGAATCACTCCCATGATGAGTGGTCCGCATCCGCTGCCACCCACCGTAAGGCAAAGCGTGCTCCCCCGAATGCTACCTAAGTGCTTTCGACCGTAATAACGCACCCAGATCACTGCGCCGACGGCCAAAGAAAATCCCTGACCGGCACCAAAAAAGAACGCGAACGCGTGCATTTTCAAAGAACTATTCCCCTGCCAGGCGAAACCCAGTCCAATCGCCAATAGCAACGTGCCAAATCCCAGTAGACGATTCAGCGGCAACCAGTCCGCCAACACGCCTCCAACCAACTGGGTTGCCAACATCGACAAGCCGAGCGTTTTGAAAAGGTCTGCCGCTAGGCCTTCAGGCAATGCACGATCAGTACACAACGTGAAAACGTAGAACACAACTCCAGTGCCGGTCAGCGCCCAAAAGCACTGCACTATGGCCAAGATGTAGATGCTGCGCTGACGCAGTGCGCTACGAAGTGTCCAAGAAGACTCTGCTGACAACACGTCACTTTCTTTCGCCGTACACCCTTCACCCGCACGGATTCCATCGACGCCCTGGCCAATCTCCTCGGGACGATTTCGATAAAGCAAGACCATCGTTGGCAGTAGCAAACCAGCCACACAAACTGACAGCCCCACGTATGTCTGCCGCCAGCCATAGACTTCGATTGACGCCTCCAACCAACCCGGAACCCACGCAAACGCAACGGCGCCTCCCACACTCATCAAAGCAGATACGCGGCCAATTCGTGTTCGATACCACATCGCGATGGCATTGCTACTGAGCAACGATAGCGAACCCTGCCCAAGAAATCGGAGTAGAAAAAAGACCAGCAGTAAACTAGAAAAACTGTCAATTCGCGAAGCCAATAGACAGGACAGCGAGAGCGAACCCGCGACCAAAATCGCGACCCTCCGTATTCCAAAACGATCTGACATTGGCCCAATCAACGACAGCGGAAACGCAGCGAGCACCGTTCCAAGCATGTAGGCAAGCGACAGACGACTGTCACTTATCTGAAGTGAATCGCGTAATGAAGGTGTGAATGCACTCACAGCAAACGTCTGGCCTGGGCTGGTGCAAATCTGCATCAACATGGCGATCGGTATGATCACCCAGCCGTAAAAAAATGGCAACTTCGCCGCCGCGCGATCCGATACCAGGTTGATCACGACTCCAAGGAACCTGTAAACCGAGCCGTACTTGGAAGATGGTTCTTGCCAGCACCTCCACTAGCCTTCGTCCACCCAATCGGTCGACCAAGGTAACGCACAACATGCCACCCCTTTGTCTCACACCGAATCGTTCCGCCTGCAAAGAAGTTGGTAGCGGTATCCGCATCGATATCCACCGCTCTGGCGCCAACAAGGCTTGCTCCACAGAGAGATGCGCGCCGAAGCGCGCCCGCATGCGCGGGCTTCCATGTCTGCCCTGTTCGATGTGCGATTTCCGGCCCATCAACAGCGACCTCCGTCACCCATTCAGGTGCATCCTCCGGCCAACCATACAACACTGAATCCGTTAGTTTCATTCGCTTTAAACCAGTTGATGATTGATACCAATCACTTAAGGCAATGGTCTGCAGCAAGCGTTTTTCGTCTTTCCTCTGATCATCTTTTCTTTTGCTGTTCTTTCGTTTCAGACGGTAAGAAGGCTCGATTGCTATGTCATCATCATCCTCCTTCGTGACTTCAAGCGCCGCGGCAAAACTGCCCGCACAATTATGTCGATGTGGCCACAGTCGATAGGTGCCCTCACCGGTCGCATATTCGGCAAGCGATGTAATCGGCAATGGTTTGGCGACACCTTCCGCCACCAGTCGGTTCGTTTGTGATTCGTTCTCCGCGTGGGCAAAGGTACAAGTGCTGTAGACCAGACGGCCGCCGGGACGCAACAACGTCACCGCCGCATTGAGAATGCGTTCTTGTCGCGCGGCGCTGTGCTGAATCTGCTTTAGCGAAAGTGCACCGGTTGTGCGTTTATCACGTCCGATCAAAGCCTGACCGCTACAGGGTGCGTCAACGAGCACCAAATCAAACTGGCCAGCAAGGGCACCAGCCAACTTTTCCGGGTCCATGCACGATACGGCGAAGCGGTCCGAACCAGTACGCGACAAATTATACGTCAGCGGCGCAATACGCGATCGAATCGGTTCATTGGCAAGCAGGAATCCGCTTTCCCCGAGAGCTTCCAGCAATCCGCTTGCCTTCCCACCCGGTGCAGCGCAGAGATCGCAGATTGTCAAACCGGAAAGCGAATTGGTATCCGCACGACAAGCTGCCAGAGCCAGCAATGATCCGGCATCCTGAAGATAGTAGTCCCCCGCAGCATAAAGAAGATGCCGTGAAGGACGATCGCTCGCGTCGGTTGCTTGAAACCCTAGCGAATACCAGGGAACTTGGTTCGCATCATAGGCAAGGACATTATCAGAAACGTTTGGGGACAGTTCACGTCGCACGCGTAAGACACTTCGGTGCCTTTGCTGTAACGCAGTAACAAAATCACCTAGCTCACTGCTCGATAACGTACTTTCGCCAAGCGCTTCCAAGACCGATTGGGGCGACCACAATTCTTCTGCAGAGGAACTCATTTTCGTCGTTCAAGCCATCGCAAAATCGACATTCCGGTCGAGAGCACACCGGCCAGCACGAGCGGCGAAACGAACGTGAACATGATGAATACCTTGTGCGCAGTCCGCCCGATGTCCTCGCCAGCTCCTGCCGACTTGCCACGAAACATCACACTCAAGTCATCTTGAATCATCGGCACTTGAGAAGCGTAGAAGAGTCCCGCTGACATCACAGCGAACACAACCATCAACAGCAGCATAAAGCCAATGCTAATCTGGAATGGTGCACGCTGACGTGGCGGGAGCGATTGATTCATGCACGCTAGTCTAACGACAGCGGGCCAGCTTCGTCACGACACCCAATTTTGGGCGATTGGGCGGCCACAGACTAGAAGATGCCTTCGCCAAACGGATCATCGTCACTCGCGTCAGAAGAAGCCGGTTCGCGAACAGCTTTCTCGGCAGGGGTTTCAGAAAACTTGGGAGCTTTGACAATCCCAGCATTGGAATCTGACGCGGGCGAGTCAATCAAGACTTCCGCGGCAACGGCTTTTCCGCGTGCTACCTCGGCTTGGTCAAAGTCGTCGTCATATCTGGAGCGATAACCAGGTTCGTTGGAACGAGCCAACTCAGCCTCGAATTCTTCGATCACAGCATTTTGGATCATCTCGCGGCATTCACTGTTAATCGGGTGAGCGACATCCGCGTAGAGCTTTTGAGGAGAGTCATACTCCCCTCCAGATTCAAACTTCAACTTCACGCCGCAGTTATTGCAATAACCTGCTCGCAAATGGTTTTTGTGGTGACAACGCTGGCAATGCCCCGACAGTTTTCGGCTGGGCATGGCCACGAAAGGCCCATTGGTTCCGTCGATGATTTTCAGGTCGCGCACAACGAAACTCTCATCGATCGTGATCGAGCAAAACGCGCGGAGTCGATCTTCCGATGACTCCATTAGCTTGATGCGTATCTCTGTGATTTCCATTGTCCGACTCTCCCTGACCGGCGAACTGCTATTCTCTGCAAGCGACGACTGCGGGCAGCGAAACGCTACCGACCGCTGCAATGAATGCACCGGGCTCCAACTGGGACCGCAATCGATTAGCACACCGGTCTGATTCATTCATCGATGACATGAGTGCAAAGCAAGCGGAGCCGCTTCCTGTTAATTGACACGCTTGCATTCCTTCCCGCCACATGCAATCGAGTATTTCGTCTATTCGCGGCAGAATTTCTTTGGCACTCTGGGTAAGACGGTTCGACAAGGCCCGCTTTATCAGCTGTTTATCACCATCTGCGAGCGCCGCCACCATCTCGTCGCCCGACGTTGGCTGGCTTGGCAAAGAGCAGTTTTTGTAAACTTGCGGTGTGGATAATGAAGCTGCTGGGAAAACCACCACAAAATGCAGTGGCGTCGCCAACTTTGTCGGCTCGATGATTTCCCCACGTCCTCGTGCGCGTGCCGCTTGGATCGAACGACCCGAATCACCCAAAAAAAACGGCACGTCGCTGCCGATCGAAGAAGCGATTTCAACCAGAGCCCTTGAATCTTTCGGGACTCCGCACAATGCAGCGGCCGCCAACAAGGCGCTCGCGGCGTTGCTACTGGCACCCCCCATGCCCGCACCGGCGGGGATACGTTTGTGCAACTGGCACCCGAAACCACCCGCAACGTCAAACCGCTCAGAAAACTGCTCCAACGCTTGATAAACCAAATTGGAAGGTCCATTGGGGACACTCAACAAGCCGTCCGCAGTGGGAGTGCCGACTTGCACGCCCAGCCTGGTTGCCAGGATTTCAGCGGACGGCAACCAGCCAACTTCTAGATCAATGGACGAGTCGTCCTTTCGCCAAACCTTCAGTTCATCGCAAAGGTCGATCGGAACCATCACCGTATCGATTTCGTGAAAACCATCGTCGCGTTTGCCCAAGAGTTCCAGAAACAGATTCAGTTTCGCAGGCGGACGCGTGTGAGCAATTTTCATAGGAACTACCGTCTGATGATTTGCAAAAACTGCGTAGGAATCAGTCAGCGCAAGCTGGTGTACCGGCTTCAGCCGGCTTGAATCCTACTGTCGCCGGCTCAAGACGGTACACCAAAGTTGCTGATCAATCATCAAACTAGGCAGCAACATGTCGCCGCGCGGCAGCCATTTCGCCAGAATCAATCGCGACAATTGCGATCCCCGCTTGCTTGGCCAACTGCAGTGTCTTTTGACGGTCAACCAAAATCGTCATGTCCGCTTCGATGGCAATTGCCTTGCCACCCGCATCGCGAACACGCTCGATCGTCTGCGGACCAATGGTTGGTACATCAAATCGCATGTCTTGATTGGGCTTACTGACTTTCACCAGCGTCCAACCGCCGCGACGACAAAGCTCGCCAGTGCGCTGGATACAAGCATCGGTCCCCTCGATCGCTTCGACCGCGATCACCGTACCATCCTTGATCGTAATGGTCTGCCCGATGTCCATGCCGCCCATTTGCTTGGCCACTTGCCAACCAGACTGGATATCAGCCTGCAACTTCGCATTGGGCGTTGGCCCCGAAAGGATTCCCTTCTTCACAAGTAGCTCCGGTGCAAAATCGGTTGCGGCGCACACTTCCATGTCGCCATTTGAATACGCGTTGGTCACCGCCATCAGCAAGTTGTCGTCACGTGCATCACGTTTGCGACCAAATAAGTGCGGTCCAAACGTCTTGACCGCAGTCCAGTCAGGAAGATGACGCAGCCAAACGGAGCCTTGAAAGAGGATGTCAGCCTTAAACAACTTGCCCGCCATCGTGACTTGTCTGGCACCTTGTTTGCGAAAATAGCGAATGTGTCCGCCGATTTTTCCAACGCCCATCCACTTTACGTGATCGCAAATGGATTCTAAGTCACGGCTCGCGTGCCCAGTGATAGCGACACAGCACACCCGTCCTCCGTCGCGAACGATCTGCTGCGCAACTTCCACAGGAAAGCTTCCCCAGCCGGCTACCAACCCAACTGGTGGACGGAGGAGAGATGGATTCCGTGGCGAATCATCCCGTGGCAAATTTCTAAACGCACTCACGAGATCGATTCTCCGTCGAAAGTCGCTTCCATAACCTTGGCGAACCACTGGGCGATACCACTACGCGGCGCGAGACTGGTTTGCGCTGGGCGATTTCGACTCGACCAAAGCGTCAAGTTCCCGGCGAAGCGTTCTAACTTCTTTGCGAATTTCTGGTAGTCGTCGCTCTAATGCGTAGACTTGCATCTGTTCTCGTAATGGGATTGCCGGTGACCCCATGTAGACCACACCTTCTTTGCAATCGTGCATCACGCCTGACTGGGCACACAGCACAACTTTGTCTTCGATGTTGATATGGTCTGCGATACCGACTTGGCCAGCCATCACCACGTAGTCGCCGGTTGTGCAACTACCAGCGATGCCGACTTGGCTGCAAAGCAAATTGTGCTTTCCAATCCGGCAGTTGTGAGCGATCTGTACATGATTGTCGATCTTGGTGCCTTCGCCAATCTGCGTCGCGCCGTATGTGCCTCGATCAATCGTTACGCAAGCACCCACTTCTACATCCGATTCGATGCAGACATAGCCAAGCTGAGCCGTCGGAATGTGCCGGCCTTCGTGCTGACGGTAACCGAAGCCATTTGCGCCGATCACAGTTCCGCTGTGCAAAATGACGCGATCACCCAGTTCACTGTATTCATAAAGCATCACGTTGGGGTGAACTACACAGTCGTCGCCGATTCGTGTGTGCGGCATGATCACGACGCCCGGCATAATGACCGTGCGTTCGCCAATGACGGCCCCTGTCCCGATGGTCACGGTCGGATGGACGGATGCCGAAGCCGCAATTTTGGCCGACGAATGAAGGCCAACACCGGGTATGTTCGATGAAATCGGCGGACGAAAATGCGCCACGATCTGCGAAAACGCTGCGTGTGGATCGTCCACCACGATTTGCACCAAACGATCGTTGTCGATGGGTGCCGAAGTGATCACCGCAACGGCGCTCGTCGCGTCGAGTGTTTCGGCACGCGTTGGATCGACCAGTAGGGTAATGTCCGTGTCGCTTGCCACATCAGGCGGATTGGCACCGCTGCAAGTGATCGTTTCATCGCCGATGATTTGGCCACCGACCAAGCTAGCCATTTCTAATAATTGAATCGCCATCCGATTCCTTTCGGGAGGAAGATTCCTCGATTGTTGGGAGGGTGCTGGTTACTGCATCGAGGCAACTTCCAGCAACACCCTTAGCTACCAAGCTTTACCAAATCGTCGCAAGATCGAGTTTTGATGTGAGTTCAGTCTGACGACAAGCATGAATCACGCTGACGACGTGGAAATCCACATTTGGGTCGCAAAACCCGGCATTTTCGCGTTTATGGACTTTTGGCACCGGACCTGCACCTTTTCTTCCTTGATGACATCTGCCATCTGCAGATCGATCGCTGTCCCTCAGAAGAGATTGGGAATATGAAGAAGCTTGCTGCGTTAGTCGTTGTTTTTGTCGCCAGTGCCACCTCGATTGCATCAGCGTCACACCATTCGCCGCTCTACCAAGCGACGGATTGTTACCGCGATGCCGTCGTTGATTTCGAGCGTCACGTGATCAAGTCGCGGATGTTTGAGCGTTACGACGTCCGCCTAGTAGATGACTTGGAAGATTCCACCAGTCGCCTTCGCAGCGCATCGCGACATGTCCATCGCAGCCAAGAGTATGACTACCGATTCGCTTCGGCGATGCGAGACATAAACAAGCTCCAAGCGCGCGTCGAACAAGCCATCTTCGGACAGGCGTGCTACCACCCTAGCCCGGAACTGATTCGCTGCTGGCAATCCGTCGTTCACGCGTACACGGACGTGCTCAACGAAGCACGCTGTGTCGCAAATCGCGAACACTCACGCGGACAGATTCAGGGGCAGGAAATTTTCTATCGCCCCCCCGTGTACGCTCCCCACGAACTTGCCCCGCCCGTGTTAGCTCCGCCCGTCATCATTGCGCCGCCTCAGCAAATGGTTCCCCAGCGTCACTCCGTGAACTATCGACCTAGCTATTCGAACCATCATGCCGCCATGCAAGTGAGAATCGGTGCCATGCTACAACGACGATAAATCTTCACGGATGCGATCGCCGACAACGGAATTTTCATGACTAGTTTCATCCGTGCTGACTAGCCCACAAGTTTTTCAACTACGTGACCATGCACGTCGGTCAAACGATAGGGCCGTCCGGCAAACGTGAACGTCAACCGTTCATGATCGATGCCAAGTTGGTTCAAAATCGTCGCTTGAATATCGTGAACGTGAACGGCATCCTCGACAGGGTGAAATCCCAGTTCATCGGTCTTTCCAATCGTCTGACCTGCTTTCACGCCTCCGCCCGCCATCCACATTGTGAACGCTTGCGGGTGATGGTCGCGTCCGAGCTTCCGTCCCAGCGCGCCACTGGATTCGACCATGGGCGTGCGTCCGAACTCGCCGCCCCACACGACCAATGTATCGTCTAGCATTCCCCGGCGCTTCAGGTCTTTGATCAGTGCCGCGCATCCTTGGTCTGTTTGTACACACTGACGCTTCACGCCGCCTTCGACATTGCTGTGATGATCCCAACCCGAATGATACAGCTGAATGAATCGCACGCCACGTTCGGCCAAACGTCGCGCCAACAAACAGCTTTTACCGAATGATCCCTCATCGTTGGGCTTCACGCCGTACATATCCAACGTCGCTTGGTCTTCACCTGAAAAATCCATCAGCTCAGGTGCGCGAGCCTGCATTCGATACGCCATCTCGTAGGATTCGATTCGCGTGTTGATTTCATCCACACCGGTTTGCTCATAACGACGTTGATTCAGTTTGGAAATCACGTCGATCGTAGCTCGTTGTGTCTGACGATCAATTCCCGGTGGGTTGGCAACATGCAGAATCGGATCGCCACTTCCACGCAGTGGCACGCCCTGATGTTCGCCCGGCAAGAACCCCGCGTTCCACATCGATGCGCCTCCCGAGAGATTCCCGCCACTCTTGAGCACGACGAACCCTGGTAGATCATTCGCATCACTACCAATTCCGTAGCTAAGCCAAGAGCCCATCGAAGGCCGCCCGGGAATCGGGCTGCCCGTGTTTACGAAGATCTGCGCTGGCGAGTGGTTGAATTGATCCGTGTGGACGCTTTTCACAAACGCCAAGTCATCGACCACCTCAGACAAATGTGGCAACATCTCCGATAGTTCTGCACCCGACTGACCATGCTTGGCAAATTTGAATCGCGGTGACAAAACTGCCGCATCAGGCTGTATGAACGCGTATCGCTGACCAGCAATCACTGACGGCGGAATCGACTGACCTTCCAGCTCGACCAACTTAGGTTTGTAGTCAAACAAATCCAACTGGCTTGGGGCTCCCGCCATGAACAGATAAATGACCCGCTTCGCCTTCGGCGTGTGATGAAACCCGCGAGCTTCCATCGAAGCAGCTTGCAAAGACCGGCCACCAAAGTCCGATGCAAACATCGAAGCCAGCGCAAGTTTTCCCAAGCCGACACCACACTGCCCGAATAGTTGACGACGTGTTTGGTGTTTTAAGTTCATATTCATGTTCGTGCGGTCCAATTCAAATTCCTAATCTCCCCAAGACACTGTGACTTCACAACTCTCTTTGGCTCCCTTCTCCCCCAACTTGTTGGGGGAGAAGGGCTGGGGATGAGGGGGCTGGATCAAAGTTCCTTCCGCACACATCACACATTTTCGTTACCAAACCCTGAGAGAACGAAAAGGTTCTCACGGAACGGTAATTGCCTCATCTGTGTTCATCAGTGCCCGAGCGACGAGCGTCCAAGGTTCCTCATGCGACGCTCGGTCACGATAGAAATCAATCAACGCGTCTATTTCATCCGACTCAGGCTTGCGGCTCAGCAACCGGCGAAACAGTCTTTCTGCAATACTTCTCGGCGAAGCATCCTCACCCAATTCTCTCAGACCGTCGGCCGCCAACCCACGCGCAATCTCCAAGTACATCTCATCATTCATCAGCGTAAGCGCCTGCAATGGCGTCGTGCTGGTATCGCGACGTGCTGCGCAGGTTTCGCCGCTGGGCCCATCGAAAGTAGCAAAAGCGGCAAACGGTGCCGTGCGTTTGCTGAACGTGTAAAGCGAGCGACGATATCGATCGCCATCACTGGATGTCTTCCAATCGGGGCTCCCGTAAGCCATTTTGCTGATCGCCTCCGGCTGTGGCGGAAATACACTCGGCCCGCCAATCTTGCGCGTCAGCAAACCAGCCGCCGACAGCATCACATCGCGAATCCGTTCGGCGTCCAACCGGCGATAGGGGAACCGTGACAGCAAACGATTTCCCGGATCGCCTTCCGGTCCGCGGCCAACACGCTGCTGGTACGTTGCAGACAAAACAATCTCACGGTGCAAACGCTTCATTGACCATCCTCCGTGTCGTAGTTGCCCGTCCAAGTAGTCGATCAAATCCGGATGTGACGGCGACTCGCTTTGAGTCCCAAAATCACCTGCGGTGCGAACGATTCCGGTGCCAAAGAAATGACGCCAAGCTCGATTGGCACTCACCCGGCCAACCAGCACGTTCTTGTCACTGACCAACCAGCGAGCAAAAGATAACCGATTTGGCCTCTCATCAATCGACTCAAAAACTTCGGGCACCGCGGGATCAACGGCTTCTTCCGCCTGCAAATACTCGCCGCGATGATGCCGATGTGTTCTTCGTGCATCTGCAGGCTCGCGTTCAAGCATCCCCAGCGTCCGGACTTCGGCGGGTATTTCGCCACGCAGCCGGTCGATTTTCTTCCGGTGCTTTTTCATGACTTCGCTGGCCAAAACGAATTCCCGTCTCAATGCGCGGTCACCTGTGTCATCAGATCGCTTGATTCCTGGCAGCAATACTGCTTGCGCGGCAACATCGCCTCCCGCAAAATCAACTCGAAAACGGCCCAAGGCGGCTGCGAAGTGTCGTTCAAAAACCAGTTCGACCTGCAAAACAGCGTCGCTGACCGGTGCATCGAAATTGGCAACCAAATGATTGGACTCGCCTTCCTGTCCCGACGTCGACCAACCCGTCGATCCATCACCGTCGAAAACGTTGCTCGCGTCGGCTTTCCCGGAACCAATGCTGATCTTGCCGTAACTATGCGAACCGTCTTTCAGTTTGACGGGCTTGTCGTTCGCAGTGACCTCCAATTCACTTAGAAAAAAATCACCCCGTCGCCCTTCGTAAAAGGCCATGCCTGGGCCACCTGCAGGCAGTGACTCGTGAGGCAACACGGTCAACCGAATGGCGGTGACCGGTTCGTCTGTATCTTTCAAATCATAAGACAACGTGTAGACATCACGCTTGGTCACATCGCCGCTAGCCAGAATCGAACCGTCAGGTAAAACCGACAAACGAGGCAAGGTCGTTTTCAGTTG
>CAYUGI010000020.1:0-44927 GCA_964444105.1 uncultured Pirellulaceae bacterium | reverse complement strand
CCTCCACAGCCTCCACAGCCTCCGCCCGCCGAAGTGCCGCAATCTGGTCCGCATCCCTCATCTAAGAGCTTCGCAAACCGCTCTGTACCAATGACGGAGGCGTAGCGCTGAGCGACTTGGCTCTCTATGTCGGCGACGGTTTCATCGACTGGTCCCAAAAAGTGCATCAATAGAGTCCCGCCGTCGAAAACTAAATCGACGTCCAGCAAAGTTGTCGTTGCACCAGACTTGGCCAACAAATCGCGACACGATTCCACGGCGTCTCGCTTGTGACGGTCCAGACGCCGGATTAGCAACTCGTCTTCCGCCGTGGTTGCCCGGAGGATTCTAAGATGCCCCTCGGGCTTTTCGTTAGTGTCATGCTGCCCAACTCGACTGTCCGCTTGCGGGCCCACTACCTCCGCCAACTCCACGCCGCGAGATGTCCGTACGATAACGCGTCTGCCTCGGGAGTGTTCGGCCGATGATCGAGCGATGTAAATGTCACCCAGGCAGCCAAGGCGTACGAAATAGTGCGACATCGGTATCCAAACATGGCTGGAACTTGCGGAATGATCAAGGATCAACAAAACCGCAGAGGCCCCGAAACGGCGGGATGTTCAACAGAAACCCTGCTGAGTATATTCGACTTTAGAAATTGTTTCACCTCACGCACGACTCGCGTCTCGAGAATCTTAATGTCGCTTCATGTTGAAACCACCGGCGAAACACAAACCGATTCAACACCCCAAGAGCTTTCGAAAATCCAGCTTAACGTGACGTTCGATGAACTGGCGACGCGGGTGCTTGATGGCGGAGATCTCACGCGAGAAGAAGCGTTGGCCTTGCTGAGGTCGTCTGACGAGGAACTACTGCCACTGCTTCATGCAGGGTATCGAATTCGACAAAAGTACTTCGCAAAAACCGTTCAGCTTTACTTTTTGATGAACGCGAAGAGCGGCCTTTGCCCAGAAGACTGCCACTATTGCAGCCAATCGAAAATCTCCACTGCTCCCGTCCCAAAGTACAACATCCTGAAGCGGGATAAGTTGATGGACGCAGCCAAGGTCGCGGCCGAAAGCGGAGCGAAGACCTATTGCTTAGTGATTTCTGCCAGGGGTCCGAACGAACGCGAGATGAACGCGGTCGAAGAAATCGTTCCGGAAATAAAGTCCAAGTACGGATTAGACATCTGCGCTTGTTTGGGACTGCTATCCGAAGAGCAAGCCCAACGCTTAAAAGCGTGTGGCGTTGACCGCGTGAACCACAACCTAAACACCAGCGAAGATTACTACGCCGACATTTGCACGACACACACTTATGCTGATCGAGTCGAAACACTCAAACGTGTTCGTGATGCTGGTATGGAAATGTGCAGCGGTGGAATCATCGGCATGGGTGAACGCTTGGAAGACATCGTTTCGATGGCATTCGACCTGAAAGATCTCGGTGTGAAATCGATCCCGTTGAACTTCCTGAATGCCATCGATGGCACTCCCCTGGAGGGTAACGAAGATCTTTCCCCTCAAGACTGTCTTCGCGCATTGGCGATGTTTCGTTTTGTTAACCCGGATCGTGAACTGCGGATCTCCGGGGGGCGCGAACTTCATCTTCGGTCGCTGCAACCGCTGGGGCTGTACGTCGCCAACAGTCTCTTCGTGGGCGACTACCTGACGACGAAGGGACAAGCTCCGCAAGCAGACTACGATATGATTCGCGACATGGGCTTCGAAGTCACGCAGTCGAATTGCTAGGCCTGCAGCCGCATCTCCACGTTGCCGCGGTCTTAGCCCTGCCTTAATGCGACGCACTTTTTTCTGATAGCAAGGCAAGAGTTGCTCGGTGTCAGACTTGAGTCATTCTCTCAGGTACTCATTGGTCTGATTGCAAAAGTCTTGATCCGATTTTGTAAGCTTCAGGCGACGTTCAACGGCAAACACTCCTTTGGCACGACACTTGCTTAACAGTGTCGATCCTGCCCAATGGAGAAAATGGTGCCTTCCGCTTTATCAACAACTCAGCTTTTCGCCAGCGTCGACTCTGCAAAAACGCCTGATGCAAATCCGGTGCAAGCTCGAAACGGTGCTACCCCCGCGCAGCTGTTCAGCCAACTTCTCGTTGGGCCGTCAGATGCGACATCCCCATTATTGGCGACTGGACCAGTTGATCTTCGCGCGCCAGACTCACTTCCCGGCTCATTGGATTTGGCAAGTACAGATGAATCCCCTGAAACCACTGATGAAAGCGAGTTGGCGGTCAATCCGCTGACGATTGAACTCGCAAATCTAGCGGTTTTGGCCAGCGCCCCACCGACGACGGAGTCTGGCACCAACACGAAACCTGCCAAGTCCGAAACAACAGGCAGGTTGGAACGAATCGAATCGGACTCCGTCGTCAAATTGGCGACCGACACAAACGTTTTTGATCAGCCCGTCCGCTACGCGCCGAATGAAAACGCTATTGAGGGTTCAAGAAACCCACAGCCAACTACGGAGTCGCCATCCGGGCGTCAGGATGCTCAGCCACACAATGCGGGCAGACTGAACAAAACCAATCCCATCGAAACGGTGCTGAGCACACCAAACGAAAGCTTGGCAAATAGAAATGCTTCTATGAGACCAGAGGAGCTGCCTTCAGATGCAATCGATCAGACCGGACCAACTTCCATTGAACCGAACAATCAAGAGCCGAAGCTTCCCACGGCAACACAAGATTCGCCGCGACCTTCTAATCCAAACTTGCCTAACGCGTCATACCAGCTTGCCGAAACTGATTCGAATGAAAGCAGCAATACGACGCAGAACCCAAAAGTCGAAGTCGCGAGTTCAAACAATATCCGTCCAATTCAACGATCTCAGAATGAATCTGTTCAGGATAGGGAAGAGGCACCGATTCCTGACGAATCGCTTATACAGCCTGCAGCGTCGCGAAGAACACTGGAACAAGCTGCGGCAACGGTTCGAAACGGTGACGCAGTTCCTACCCCAGTTGCCTCTCAGGTCGACAACAAGCCCCGGTCGAAGAATGAGAACGATCGCAGCTTGGACCGTTCAGTTCGATCGACAGAACCTTCGGGTGAGTTCGTCGAAGAGCCCGCGTCTAAGGTTTTCAGCGAATCGGGCTCCAGGCAGACTGATTCGCCAGCCCAGAATTCTGAGAGCGGTTTTCACGGTTCGAACAACCATCCAGCCGTCGAAACATCTCTGGGACAATCGCCAATCCAGCCAGACACAGGCCGTAGCGTGCATCTGGATGTCAACACTACCGGCCAATCGTCGACCGATATACCGGCAGCCATTGCCAACAGCGCACCTGATCCCAATATGGCAGCGTACGCAGTCTCTCCTAACGGCAACGACATCACTCTTCCTGCGAGCACTACCACCGCACAGAGCACCGTCGAAGCAACTGGCCTGGTAGGTGGCATGGAAAACGCGAGTGCCACCAGCTTGACGGACCAAACCGTCGCTGCAGTCGCCACGGTCATCGAGTCAAGCGACGGCAAAAGCAGAACCATGTCCTTCAATTTGGAGCCTGCGGACCTGGGCAAACTAACGATTCAAATCACTCAATCAGGCGAAGCCATTGCTGCACAAATCATTGCGTCAGAACTAGCTTCTAGCGATTTGCTTTCCGCCCAGAAAGAAACGCTTCAGGAAACGCTCAGCGAACTCGGATTTGATGACGCAAGCGTTGACGTGTCACACGATAGCCAGACCAGCCGCGACGACAAAGAAACGTCGTCACAACAAAACGCTGCTCGCAGTTTTACTTTCTCCGCCAATCAAATGGCCCCGTTAACTCCAACCATATCCTCCGGCAATGGTCTAGACATCGTTGCCTAGTCATTCCTGGCTAGCTCACAACACAAGTCCCATATCCACCCTTCACTACACGGCATTTTGATCCAATGAATGGAATCACATCTCAAGTCGCAACTGTTGACTACCTGCAACTATTGACGGTTCAACTTCAAAACCAAGATCCGATCGATCCGGTTGACCAAGAAGGCCTGATTAATGATCTCGCACAGTTTTCGATGCTTGAAGGTGTCGAAGACTTAAATGCGACCTTCGAGCAAATGCTGCAATTGCAAAAGGCTACCCAAGGAATGAATCTCGTGGGAAAGAACGTGCAATATCAAGATCCGATCTCCGGTGAAATCGCATCGGGCCAAGCAACAGAAATGTTCACCGCAGGCGACACTGTAAACGTGATCGTTGGTGACAAGACGGTCGACGTACTGAACGTCGTAGGCGTCATCCAAGCGTAGGCATCAGCTAGCTAAACGCAATCAAAATTCCTCCATCACTTAGACAATACTCCTTGCCAGTCTTCAACGAAGTCCGGCAAAGTGGATAAACAAAAAGGTCTCCCATGAGTCGCGCTCTATTCACAGGCATTACAGGACTTCGAGCTCACCAGCAACAGCTTGATGTGGTCTCCAACAACCTGGCCAACATGAACACCATTGGCTTTAAGTCGCAGTCGACGAAGTTCGCTGACTTGGTTTATCACCAGCAGAAGGGCGGCTCAGGTAGTACCGCCAATACTGGGGGCGTAAACCCTCAGGAAATTGGTACGGGTGTGCAGATTGGAAGCGTCAGCCGCAAGTTCACACAGGGAACTTTGCAATCCACTGGCGAAATCTTGGATTTCGCCATTCAGGGAGACGGCTTCTTCACCGTTGCCGGTCAATCCGGCGAAAACATCTATACCCGAGCGGGATCCTTCACAATTGACGGCGAAGGTCGCCTCGTTGATCCCTCGACAGGCTTTTTCGTTCAACGCTTTGGAGAACTCGGCGAACCGGCAAGCGAAGGGGACATCGCTTTTCAAGTGGCAGGAGACTCGTCGATCCAAGTTCCATTGGGCGACGCGATTCCGGGTGAGAATACAACGCGAATGTCATTATCGGGCAATCTTCCCTCCACCGCTTTGCCGCCCACCAGAGAAGTGCTCACTTCGTTTGAGCCGTTCCAATCAAACACAGGAGTCGCTGATCTAACGACCAGCTTGAACGATCTGGCATTCAACCAATCTGATTACGGACCTGGAGACCAGATCGAAATCAATGGGACGAACCCTGACGGCTCACCATTCAGTGGAACGCTCAACGCGGAAAATGCAACGCTTGGCGATCTAATCGCTGAGATCAACAATCTGATGACTGACGCAGCGGCAGAACTACAGCCCAACGGAACCGTCACCATCACCTCGGATTCTGCCGGCGATGCATTTAGCAGTCTCTTGCTACGTGATGCCCCTGGCAACGTCGGGGGAACAGCGTTTTCCAGCAACTCACTCGTCGTGACGACCGAAGGATCTAGCGGCGATGCGTTTGAGCTCTCCACAGAAATTTTTGATAGCCGCGGCGAGAGTCACCGGGTGACCTACGACCTGCGGAAAGAGACTGCCAACACTTGGTCCGTGCAGGCGAGCATCAATGGAAGCTCAGGTATTATGCTGGACGACTCTGTCTTGAACTTGACGTTCAACGAGGACGGCACCTACGCCCTGGCAGGCGAAAACGGTGTCGGCGACGCGAACATTGAAATCCAATTCAATTCGCTCGCGGCTTCCCAGGTCATTGAACTAGATTTTTCAGGGATTAAGCACCTCGCGACTGAATACTCATTGAGCCAATCCCAAGACGGCTTCCCGCCTGGAAGCCTAGTCTCCGTCTCTGTCGATTCCAGTGGCGAATTGACTGGACTGGCGTCTAACGGAAAAACTCTGCCTCTTGCACAACTAGCGATCGCAAGTTTCTCGAACCAAAGTGCCCTGTCTCCGTTGGGCGGAAACTTTTTCCAACAATCGCTGGCAAGCGGCAACGCTTCGATCGGAACTGGTCTTGGTGGCGGACGCGGCCAAGTGGTTGGTGGTCAACTGGAAAGCTCCAACGTGGACATCGCTCAAGAGTTCACACAGCTGATCGTCGCTCAACGTGGATTCTCGGCCAACGCCCGAACGGTGACTGTCGCCGAGGAGATTTTGGAAGAGTTGACGAACTTGATCCGATAGTAAACAAGAAAAACGCCCTAGTGAGAATTCTCACTAGGGCGTTTTGCGTTTGCTAATCAGATTGGAACCAGCTGACTATCGCACAGCGAGACAGGCTTCGTCATCAACACGCTGATAGCCAAAGTAACATTTGGATTTGACGACCTCGGCAACCGCCGAGGGAACCATCGTTTCCCAAGACGAGTCTCCGTCTTTGATTTTTCTCAGGACATCTCGCGAGAAAATCTGCAGACATTCTGGGTCGAAGTTGTCCAGGGAATTGATCACGTCACGCCCCTGAAGATAGCCGTACAACTGGCGTAGTTTTGGCTCGATGTTCAAGTCATCGCTCGTCATCAATTCACCCGTATCGCGGTCTTCGCATGGGTAACAGTAAATCTTCAGGTCATTCTTGAAGAGCTTTCCAAAGGACTCCAGAACTCCGCCTTCCAGTTCCGTGTAGTAGCTCTCATCAAAGATCTGACACAAGCTGTGCGCTCCCATCGTCAACGCAATGTTCTCGCGGGTGTATCGCGACAGATACGCGGCCAGACGGTAGTACTCGAAATAGTCCGATATCAATACGGTCATTCCGCAGGCTGCCATCACATCGGCCCGAGCGAGAAAGTCCCGTAGGTCGATGTCGCCGTCAGCCTTCAAGTTGTTCATGGTTAATTCCATGACTTGCGCAATCTCTTTTCCTTCGTTCTCTGGCAGATCAGCGAACTTCTCGTAGGCACACGCAAGCATGTCCATGTTGACGTTGCAAACCGGACGGAAACTTCCGCGTTCGATCAGAATCGGCTTTTTGTAAAAGTACTCTGATGGCTGTAGAACTTCCCCGGTGCTGGAGAACATCGCCGCGCCACTGAGCCCCAGTTCGACCAAACGCAGACTCATCAAGCGATTGTCTACGTTTCGGAAAGCGATACCAGAAAATTCGATCATGTCGATTTCGATTCGGGACGTCGACAGCCCATCCAACAGCGAGGCAACCAGCTGATCCGGTTCATGATTTAGTGCGAATGCACCGTGAACCAAGTTCACCCCAACGATGCCCAACGCTTCTTGCTGAAGTGCGGCTTCGTTGTCCAGCATCCGCACGTGAATGATGATTTGGCTGTCTTCATCCTGTGGGTGTGCCTGGAACTTGATGCCCATCCAACCATGGCACTCGTTTGTCCCACGAAAATTTCGAGCCGAAACCGTGTCAGCGAATGTAAAGAAAGACGTCGTCTCGCCACGCACATCGCTAAGTCGGTCCAAGTTCAAGTTATGTTCTTGGTCCAGCATCGCTTGTAGACGCTCACGGCAAACATAACGTTTTGCACGTCCGTAGATCGCATCGCTGACCTTCATGTCATACGCCGACATACTCTTTGCGATGGTGCCGGCACCTCCGCCGACGCGAAAAAACCAACGGACGACCTCTTGGCCAGCGCCGATTTCCGCAAACGTTCCGTAGCAGCGAGGATCCAAATTGACGGCAAGCGCCTTTTGGCGAGTGTCAAGTGTTTCGACAGTCTGGTTCATTGAGTTGTTTAGCATCTTAGTTGCCCCACGTTCTTTCGATTGAGTTGAGAGGTTGATTTGGAAGCGCGGATCAAACTGCAGAAGCAGCCTTGGAGCCAAGCTTTGCGTTGGAAGGTTTGCCCGTGGCGGGTTTGGCACCAAACACCACTGGGCGTATCCCCAGCAACATTGCCGAACCGAATGCGGCTAGCGGAGCAAGAAAACTAAGAAGTGCTCCCATCTTGATTGAGTCCGCGATTGCACCCGCGACAGGGAAAGCTGCAGTTGATACAAACAAAGCCACGGTGAATCCAAAGCTTGCGATACAGCCGACAACGATCACATGTCGCATCGTCATTCCACTTGGCAGTTCCAATTTCAAGAACCGCATCGCTGCGTAAGTGAAGAGTCCGATTCCCAGGGGCTTACCCAGGAACAGCCCTGCCGTGACCAACCACGTTCCGGCACCAAAGCTGGAAACGATCACCCCTGCGTTGGCAAGAGCAAACAGTCCCAGAATCAGCTCCACAGGATTCTTCCACCAGTGTTCAAATTGATTCAGCGTATCGGTCTGTTTCGCATCATCTGCGAATATGCCTTTGTCACAACCCGCATGTGGCAGCGTCGGAATGATCGGCACCAGTCCCAACGCGGCGTGGATACCTGACATGTAGAATGAGATCCAGCTGAGAACACCGGGAATGATTAGATACCACCAAAAACTGCGGACCTTTCCGCGTCGCATTGCCAGGCCGATGCCGATGGCGGCGACCGTCAACAGCAACCACGCAAAATTACATTCCGCCGTTGGATAAAATACAGCCAGGATCGCCAAACCAATGGCATCGTCAGCAATCGCCAGTAGCAGCAGGAAGGAAATTGCTGCATGACCGGGTCCAAAAATCAGTTTCGCGATTAAGTAACTAAACGCGATATCCGTCGCACAGGGGACCGCCCAGCCATTTCCCAGATCATCAAACCGCCCCAGCATTAATGCTCCGACGATATACACAACGGCCGGACCAATGACGCCGCCAAGCGTTCCGATTAATGGTGTGGCAGCCTTCTTCATGTCGGAAAGGGCACCGCCAGGCAGGACCGCTTCCCAAACTTCCTTTGCCGCGATCGCGAAGAATAACGCCATCAGAATGTCGTTGATGAGGAAGTGAATTGTCGGACCGTGATGTCCGTGCCCATCGCCGTGAGCAAACCCAAGCAATCCACGCAGATCAAAGTGCATGAAGTGATTGTATGTGTCGTGTCCCCACAGAGCGTCCAGATTCGCCCAGAGCAGAGCGACTACGGATCCTGCTACGAGGAAGATGGAATTTTCAAAAAGAAAATTTCGGATGCGATCTTTGGAAGTCGTTGCTGGTTGATTCATAGTATCGTGCCCCCAGTCGGAGTGAATTTTGCATGGCGGATGGAGTCTTTGGAAAACCGTAGGTCGGCAATCCCAGACGGGAGTTAACTTGGATTGCATTTCGCCCAGATGACGGCCAACCCTAAGAGCTACACGGCCGCGGCTGCGCCCTTCGCAGCGTGAATGAGCTTGGCGACGTGTTCACCGCCAATCACGAGTGGACAGATCACTTCGTCCGCACCCACCTTGAACATTCGGCTGGCCAATTCAGTGCTGTGTGCAAAGCTGATGACCTGCATCTGATTGCCCAGCCCTTTGCCACTGATCGTGATCAACAGGTTGTCATAGTCGCTTTCGGTCGCCGCGATCAGATACTTCGCAGCCAACGCGTTGGAATCCATCAACGCCATTTCGGATTGCGGATCATCGCACACGACCGGCATGTCAGGAGCGATTCGCTTGATCGATTCGATTTCATCCGCATCACTGGTGATGGCAACGACAGGCGTACCTTCGGCAACCATCCGCCCAATCACCGTCAAGGCTGTCACTCCACCACCACAAACGATCACGTGTTCAGTCATACGGCTAATCATCCTTTTTTCCTTTTGCATCAAAAATCGCCCCGATAGTTCACCACTGACCAAGATCGTGGTGATTCCAGCTGTCCAGCACGCCATTAGCACGATCGAAACCGTGATCAGTAGCGAAGTAAAGAGCCGACCATTGGGCGTGAGTTCTTGGACCTCGCCAAATCCGACGGTCGACAACGTTATCAGCGTCATGTAGATCGAATCCGCAAACGGCCAGCCTTCGATCAAGACGTAACCACACGTGCCACCAATGATCAGCATCGCGACACAGATTGTCAGCGTTCGTTGAAAATTGTTGCCTTGCACGATATGCCCCCTTGGTCAAAACCTGATTTGCGAAACTAAGCCGAACAAATATCGCGAATCGCAGCGTATTGATCGGCCGCTTTTTCCTGTAAATCTGGATCGCCCAGCGAATCAACGTATGCGTCCAATTCGCAGCAATCTGCCAGGCCCGTGCTGTTTTCAAAGCCGATGTCCCACTTGCGCGCCGCATAGTTTGCAGCGATCAATGCGGTCGATGTCAAATCGGGAACATTGGCAATCTCTTTGTGGTGGTTACCGATCGCGGTGATGATGGATGGCGGCAGGCCCCATTTGTGACCGCATGATTGGCCGAGTTCCGGATGAGACGTTCCAAAGAGCTGGCGTTCTTGCTGCACGGTATTACCAAGCTCGTCGCTGGCAATCACGCCGATGTAATCCCGTCCTCCCGCATCCAACAAAACCAGTTTGCCAATGTCGTGCATCACACCCGTCAAAAACGCTTCGTCGGGATTGGCTCCATCAACTTGTCTTGCAAACAGCCTAGCCACCGTGCCAATGGCCAGAGATTGAAAATACGTTCGCTCGCGCACAGCCCCACACTCGGCGTCGCCTTGCGAAAAGATCCCTTCCGCGGCGGCGGTCAGTGCCAAATTTGAAACCGATTTGAATCCCAATATGACGACTGCGTGACCAATTGTGGCGATACTCCTAGTCGCCCCATAGAGCGGACTATTGGACATCTGCAGCACCCGCGAACTAACAATCGGCTCACATTCAATCAGTCCGATCACATCGCGAACGTGAGTCGATTCATCTCCCAAAGCGGATACTAATCGCGCCGCGGTACTGGGAAACGGCGGCAAATCAAATTGATAACCGGTGGTCGCTGCGTTTTTTTGATCTAACATCCAATGCCCCTTGCGTTGATATATTTCCGCCGTCTTCCACGTCATCGATCGTCACGATGCCGTTTCTGCTTTTGACATCACGACTGACAACTGCGGTCGTTTCGCGTCCGAAAAAAGCCAGGGCTTCACGCGATAGTTGATCCGCTTGCGATCATCCGGCTTCACCCAGAACAACTTTTCAACCTGCCCTCGCAGTTTGACCGACTTATCAACCGTCCGAGTGATAACGGTTTGACTAGGCACGCTGGCCCAAACAATGATCTCGATGCGCAAATCGGGCTGACGCAATTTGCTGATCGTCTCGGACAGCAACTCCATTGCATGACGGCTCATTTGCCCCGTGTCTGGATCCCATGGCTCAAACGAATCGAAAACGACTTGATTGGTCAGCGGCGATTGGGTCTTGAGCCCAAAACGTTTCTCCATGTCTTCCAAGAACTTCTGAAAGTTCTCTTTATCGCGATCCATTACGCGATCTTTTTTGTTCGTATCGTCGGGCCCGACATTCCCCGGCTGGTCTTCGTTCTTATCCAAGTTTTCAGCCAAGGCATATATCGGCTTTTGCGACTTTTGTTGCATCATGTCGCTGGAGCGATTTCCAGGCAGTCCGCCCGGCATTCCCGAACTGGAGAATGCCGCGACGAAAGATCCAGTGCCTGAATACATGTTTGCGCCGGTTTGTTCCTGCGCCATCGAATTCAGGACGATGAAGAACGCCAAAAGCGCGGTCATCGTGTCTCCAAAGGACACCAAGTAGGCCTTGCTCGGCATACTCGGTTCGATCTTCTTGCGTTTTCCCATGGTTAAGTCTCATACCGTTCAATGACAAAGCGAACGATGGCTGAATCCATGTCTGTCGTGACCCCAACACCCACCTGACCGGGTCGCACTTTTTCGACGTGATACAGATGGTGTGCAAACGAAGCTGCCCGAGCAGACATCGATTGCGACGATATCTCAATCGCACAATGAACCGGCAGTGAACGAAGCTGCTTGGAAAGTTCGCCTGCGATTTGCACGCCCTTGGAAGTTAGATTGTTGTTCTCGTTGACTAATTCACCGAGCTTCAGGTCCAACGCATAGGAGTTCATCACATCCTTACTTGCCTGCTCTTCACTGACGCCTTCCAACCCACGGCCAACCGCAGCGGCTGAGTTTTCTTTCATGACTGGCGAAATTTCGCTACCATTGAGCGCGATTCTTGCTGCTCGAGGACGTACGCGTTGGCTCCAAGAGTCTTTGTCTAATTGATCGTGTTTGTGACCGGCGATACCCGTAGACCCGGCTTCGCCATTGAAGCTAACCGTGATCTTCTCGAACCGCTCTGGCTCGGTCGTCGCGAATGTCAACAACAAAATGAAGAACGTCATCAACAAAGTGATCACGTCGCTGTAGGTCATGAACCACGGCGGAATATCGTCGGGCGGATCTGATTTGACTTCCTTCTTCATCAGGCTGCCTTCTTGTCAGAAGACGCACGCGACTTTGGAGCAAGGAATGTAACCAGCTGCTCTTCGACGGCACGCGGCGTGGCACCTTCGCCCAGTAACGCAACGCCACGAATGATCAATTCGCGCACCATGGTTTCTTCGGCGCTTCGCGCTTCAAGCTTTCCGGCCAACGGAATACAGACAACATTGGCTACGACGGCACCGTAAAGCGTCGTCAACAAAGCCGTCGCCATACCACCACCAATTTTGCTCGGGTCATCCAAAGCACCCAACATTTGCACCAGGCCAATCAGCGTTCCGATCATCCCAAAAGCCGGAGCCGCTGCGCCCATCGAATCAATCATCTTTTTGCCACCAGCATGGCGTTGTTGGATGTAGGACAATTCCGTGTCCAGCATTTCCGTGGTTTCGGTAGATGATGCTCCGCCAATCAGAGCTTCCAAACCGCGTTTCATGAAGTCGTCGCCAACGTCGGCGGCTTTCTCTTCCAATGCCAACAGCCCATCTTTGCGAACCACTTCGGCGAACGTCTTGAAGTCTGCAATCGTTTCAACCGGCGAGGGCAATTTGAATAGGAAGCACTTCAAAATGATCGAAAAGCTACCGAAAACGTTCTTCAGCGGAAAGTTGATGAAGGTCGCTGCGGCGGCTCCCCCAAACACAATCATTCCACTGGGAACATCGATAAATGGCATCAAGCCACCACTTCCCATCATGATCGATACGAGGATCAGGCCAAACCCGAAGATTAGGCCGATGATGGTTGCGATATCCATGATGCAATTGGTTTCTAGCGCGAAGTGGTTGTGACGCGTCGTGATCGACCCGTCGTTCTGAGTAAAGAGGCACGATCGGTTTGGTCGTAGACATTGCGTTGTCTAAATCGATCACTCGACTCTTACCCATGCGTTGTGAAAGAACGGGCGGATACGGGTTAACACCCAAGACATAGACCGTTTTGAGGGAATACCCGCACCGGGAAAGGGCGGTTTTCACGTCTTTCGCAGCGTTTGCGATGGGTCGTGGATCTCAAGTCCGCTTCGTCGGCATGACGATACAAGTGGTATGACCGGAATCTTTTCACAACTGAACTCCTTGGACCATGCTCTGCAGGGCGCGCAGGAAAACCATCGCGTCCTGAGCCAGAATATTGCCAACGTCAACACGCCTGGTTACAAGACCCAGCGGTTGGATTTCGACAAGCTAATGCAACAAATGCAAGCAGCTGGGTCCTCTCCGCAGGCAGCCGCCGACGCCGTGAAACAGATACCAATCGAAACCCTCCAAGGGATTGCGGAACGTATTGACGGCAACAATGTCGATCTGGAACGCGAAGTCTCGGAGCTCAAAAAGAACGCGCTCGTCTCGCAAGCTTACACCCATTTGATGGCTTCCAAACTGTCAACAATGCGGCGGGCTATCTCCGGATAACAGTTGTCAGTTCGTCTGGCTTAAGGAAAACGGGTAACAGAATGTCCGGCCATTTCTCAGCAATCGATATCAGCGCTTCGGGTCTCAAAGCCGAGCGGTTGCGCATGGAAGTTGTCTCCAACAACATCGCCAACGCTGGCACGACGATGACGGAGACCGGTGACCCTTATCGGCGTCAAAGCGTGGTCTTCTCAGCTGCAATGGACCAAGCGGCAAAGAGCGGAAACGGACAACAGTATGGAGTCCAGGCGATTGGGGTGGAGGGCGACACGTCGGAATTTCCGTTGGTCTACAACCCCGGACACCCGCACGCCAACCAGGACGGTTTCGTCAAAATGCCAAACGTCCAGATCTCGCATGAGATGGTGGACTTGATAACTGCTAGCCGATCTTACGAAGCGAACACTAAAGCGATCGGGCTATTTAAAGAAATGGTCGAACAGACATTGACGCTGTTGCAAGGAGGTCGTTAATGGCTGCGCTACCTCCCATTGGCAACAACCCCGTTGTCGCAACAACTCCACTAAATTCGCCATCGGCAAAAGTCGGTAAATCCGATGGCGGCGCCTTTGAGAAGCTGCTCACACAAGCGGTTCAAGATCAGAAAGCTTCTGACACAGCGGTCTCCGATCTTGTTGCAGGGAAGAACGACAACGTTCAGCAAGTGGTCATGCAAGTCGTCAAATCTGAAATGTCTTTTCAGATGTTCATGGAAGTTCGCAATCAATTGATCGAATCCTACAACGAATTGATGCGGATGCAGTTCTAAACGAAAACGCTCTGCCCAATCGAAACCTCTTTAAGCCCCCTCCCGAACAGACGTAGTGAACAACCTAAAATCCTACATCGACGCTCTGCTGAAAATTTGGCAGGAGAACTCGCCAGCAGCCCGAATCGGGATCCTGCTGCTCGCTGCGTTGTGCGCGGTTGCGATCGGCGGCGTAGGTTACTGGTCCGTCCAGCCCAGTTTCGTGGTCTTGGTCAGCGATACCGACAGCGGCAAAGTCGACAAAGTGATCGACGCATTAGACAAAGCGGGCATTGACTATCAGCTATCCGGTGCCGGCGGAAACCTGATGGTCGACAAACGCGACTTTGCCAAAGCACGCTTGCTGGCGCGTAGCAACGGTGTTGCTGAATCCTCGGGTTCTGCAACGGGAAGTCTGGGCGGCGCTTTTGGTAGTCCCACCGAGCGACGTAACATGGCGAGACTTCAAAAACAACAAAATCTGGCCAGCACCATCAAAAAGCTGACCATCGTCCAGCAAGCTGACGTTCATTTGAACATTCCCGACAAGGGTCCTTTCGAGAGAAAACAATCGGCTCCGACCGCGAGTGTGTTGCTGACGCTGACGCCGGGAACACACCTTACCGATCAGCAGGCCTTGTCGATTGCCTCATTCGTGGCTTATGCCGTCGAAGACCTAAAACCCAAAGCGGTTCAGATCACCGACAAGGATGGTCGCAGCTACACGGTCCCCGATGACCAAGTGGCTCAAATCAACAGCCAAGTGGAATACGTGGCCGAAGCTGAACGAAAGTTGGAACAAAAAGCTCAGACACAACTGATGCACTTCTTGGGTTTTGGAAACGCAAGCGTCCAAGTCAGTTTGGACTATACCTTCAAAAGCGGCAGTGTTACACGCACCGACTATGACCCGGACGGCAAAGTCGCCAGCGAAGAGGACCTTGTTTCCGAAACGTCCACCAATGTCAATCAGTCGCCGGTTGGCCCGGCCACTGTCGCGGCGAACACGCCGGGGGCCCGTCGGTCAAAACCGAGTGTTCAAAGCAAAACGGAGAACATCAAGACCACTTACCTCGTCCCAAAAACGGAAGAAACGCAGGCCAATTCAACCCCCACTCGTAACTTCATGACCGTCAGCGTACTCGTAAACGCATCGGCAGAAGGACTCAGCGACAAGGACGGCAACCCATTGCCGGGCTTGAACGAGAAAGTCACGGCCATTGTCAAAAACGCGGTCGGATTCAAGGACAATATTGATGCCATTTCCGTTGAGCTGCTGCCGTTTCCGGCGTCAGACGTCGGCACCGATATCGTCGCACCACCGTTTGACTGGTCGCGTCTGACATCGATCATCGAAAGTGCTTCGCTCGCGATCGCGGCACTTGTCGCCTTTGTGATGGGCTGGATGATGCTTCGACGTTTCAAGCCAATTCCTCAGGACGATGTCGCCGCCGATGCTCCGCAAATGCAGCAGCAACGCAGAGAAAACGTGGAACAGCTTTCCACTTTGATCAAAGACAATCCAGAAGTCTTTGCACAGATTGTTCGCTCTTGGTCAGGTGCCGAAGAAAGCGACTCTTCCTCGCAGCGTAAAGCTGCCTAGCCTCGGGAGAGAAAACTAAGATGACCATTTTAACTCGCCCCGAGCGTTTAGCGTTGCTCCTAAACTTGCTAGGAGACGATGCGGTGGACCTAGCCAAAGAAGGTTTGCCGGGCGGTATCAGCGGCGATCTGGGAACCGCACTTCAGGACTTCCAGCAATATCCGCCTAGCCAGGAGGAAATCGACCTCGTCTTGGACGATTTCGAGGCCTATTTTTCGCTCGCGCTTAAAGCTGTTGATAAGGTCGGCGGCAATGCAGACGGTGGCAGCGCAGACGAGGAAGAAGAAGGCTTGCCTGCGCCAAAAGTTTTGAAGATCTCCGAAGATCACTTTGACGTCGATATCGCCCCAACGAAACGCTTTGATCCGATCCAGAAAAGCGGCAATGCACTGTTGGACATCAACCGCTTGCATCCGTATCAAGTCGCTCATGCACTGCGCGAGGAACGCCCCGAGATCATCGCCTTGGTCGTAAGCAAACTCGCTAGCGAACATGCCGCAAAAACGCTGGAGTGCTTTCCAGAATCACTACGTCCGGGCGTGTTCATGGGCCTTGCCAAACCTGCCGCGACCAAACCGATGGTCCAAGAGACGCTGCTGAAAAAGACCCTTGAAATGGCCCTTGAAGTCAAAGAACGCGAAACAATCGAGGACTCGGCTGAGAAGATGGCACGCCTAATGCGATCGCTTCCCAAGACGGTGCGAACGCCAATGCTGGACGAACTGGCCACCAAAGACCAAGCACTTGCTGACGATGTGAAGAAGCAACTCTACCAATTCGACGACCTAAACCGACTGGAAGATCGCGACCTGCAAAAAATCCTTGGACAGTGCCAAACCGACTCCTTGGTTGTGGCGCTGCAAGGTGCTGACGAAACGATTCTCGCGCGAATCCTTGGCAACATGTCCAAGCGAGCAAAGGAATCACTACAGGAAGAAATGGAATTCAAAACGAATGCCAAGCAGGAAGAGATCGATGGCGGCCGCGCCGAAGTCGTAGCCATTTTGGTTTCACTGGACGAATCAGGTGAGATCACGCTCGAATAACATGTCGACAATACACATCTCCTTTCCGAAAGCTCTGACGAGTATCACGGCGGCAGACTGCGTCGTTGCGGTCCGTGATGCCGTTGCTGACGAAGCGCACGCAGACCAAGCCAGCGAATCGGCCAACCAACAGGCATTAAAAACCCTTGGAAAGATCGCTCAATGCCTCGCCGACTTGGAAGCCGCCGATACGCAGTTGGCGAAACAAGTTGGTGAACGGATTCACCAAGCCGCTACCCAAATCGCGCAAACACTGCTCAACGACGCAACTCTGTTTCAAGACCGATCTCTCAAGTTCGTCCAGATCGCTTTGGAACAAATTGATTCCCCCGGTGCGAAAGTCGCGTACGTGCATCCAAGCTGCCTGACCACCATCGAAAACTGGATCGTCCAAGCAAACATTCCATCGCTATCGGTCGCCCAAGACGCATCTGTCTTGCCAGGAGACTGTCGCATCGACTGTGGTGACACGGGTGTTGCGGCAACACTGGATGCATTTTTCGAGTGCCTATCCCAACAAACACACACCACTTCGTAACCCCTATCCGAACGCGACAGGATGTCAGCAATTTCACCAAGTCAATGGATTCGACGAACGGGACGCTTGAAAAGCGTCAGCGGTCGCATCTGCGCAAGCGTCGAAGCGGGCTTAGGTGAACTCGTTCACATCATCTCTACTTGCGATCACCCGGTATTGGCCGAAGTCATTGGTTTTGAAGATGACCTCGTGCAACTGATGCCGTTCGACGCACAGCGAAACTTTCGCCGCGGCAGCCCAGTGATCGCGACTGGGCGACGAATGAATATTCCAGTGGGATCGCAACTGCTTGGTCGTGTTCTCAATGCCATTGGCCAGCCCATCGACGGACTGGGGCCGCTTCGGCCAGATTTGGTGACGCCATTTGCCATGCAGTCACCCGATCCATTGTCTCGCCCCGCCATTACCGAACCGCTTGTGACAGGTGTTCGCGCAATTGATGCCATGTTGACGGTGGGCAAAGGACAAAGAGTAGGTCTTTTCGCTGGAAGTGGCGTCGGCAAGAGCACCTTGATGGGCGAGATCACCAAACACGCACAGTCCGACGTCAACGTCGTTGCCTTGGTCGGTGAACGCGGTCGCGAAGTGCGTCCGTTCATCGAAGAGAGCCTTGGCAAGGAAGGCCTGGCACGATCAATCGTGATCGTTTCCACCTCTGACCAACCTCCTTTGGCCCGCATCCGCGCCAGCGAAGCCGCCGTGGTCATCGCAAGCTGGTTCCGTTCACAGGGGAATGATGTCTTCTTAATGCTCGATAGTCTGACGCGGCTTTCACATGCCCAACGCGAATTGGGATTGCTGCTGGGTGAACCACCGACATCGCGTGGCTACACACCGAGTGTTTTTCAGAAAATGGCGCAAATCCTTGAACAGCTTGGATCGGACAAGAACGGTTCGATCACTGGATTGGTCACGGTCTTAGTGGATGGCGACGATATGAACGAACCCGTAGCGGACGCAGCAAGGTCCATTTTGGATGGGCACATCGTGCTTAGTCGTCAGCTTGCACACCAAGGGCATTTTCCCGCGATCGATGTCCTAGCCAGCGCCAGCAGGTTGTTCAACGAAATCACCAACGCCGATCACAAGGCATATGCATCACGTGTTCGCAAAATCGTGGCCAGGTATCGCGAAGTGGAAGATCTAATCCAAATCGGTGCCTACAAGCGTGGGGTCGTACCGGAGTCAGACTTGGCAGTTGACAAATTCCCAGCAGTGACGGAATTCTTGCAGCAACCGCTCGACGCTTCCAGCGACTTTGCATGCACGCTGGATGAATTAGCGCATCTGGACCGGACGATCGGTGCAGCATGAGTACAAAATCAAACAAACAAGCACGCGTTGAACGACTACGATCAATTGATGAAAGTCGAATGAGTGCCCTAGCTGTCGAGTTTGCACAGGCACAAGCGAAACTAATTGAAATGCAACAGCACGTCGCAAAAATCCGATCCGCCATCACAAGAAATCCCTTATCCGACAACGATCACAATGTTGCGTCACATTTACAAAGCCTTGCTTGGCTTAGCAGCCTTGAAACGCAACTCGTTTCTGCCGATGCCGCTGTGAAACAGTCCGAGTCTGCTTGCGACGTGATTCGCCAGCAGATGATTGCTCAAAAAGTGAAAGTCAATGGTTGGGAGAAGTTGTCGCAAAAGCTGAAGTCCGAAGCCGACGCTGAAGAAGAATCGGCCGAATCGATGGAAGCCGACGACCGTTTTTTAAGCCAATCGGCTCCGAGGTAAATCATGAAATCAATTATTGCTGCCGTTGTGACTTGCATGATCCTGTTCGGCGTCTCCGCCGCGACAACGCACTTGCTTTTCAACACTGCCGAAGAAACAGACAACCCGGAACTTGAAACCGCTCAGGACGATTCCGCCGAAGAAAGCACATCGGATCAAGCAACCGAAGTGCGCGCGATGCCGGTCGCGTTCCGCCCCGAAAATGCTGTCTCCGTCGAGGCCGTTTTGCAAATGAGCAACTCCATCAAGAAGATGGAGCAGCAGATGATCGCGCGCGAAACGCAACTCGCCAAAGACGAAAGACGCGTTCAATTACTGTTTGATGACCTGGCAACCGAACAAGACGAATTACGCGCGTTCAGCGAAGGTATCGATGCAAAGGTTGAGATGGCGAACCGGCTGAGCGACACCCTAAGAGAGACACTCGATCAATTGGAATCGCGGAAGGCTGAGCTCCAAGAACTGGAAAAGGAAACTGGTTCCGACGATGAGTCCCTGCAAGAAGACATGGACAATCGCGTCAACGATGTCAAAAGCTGGTTCGCTGGGCTGGAGGCTGAACAGGCCGCTGACTACCTGAAGGAATTCGCCAATAACGGAAAAATGGCGTTTGCATCGTCGCTGCTGCAGAAGATGCCTGATCGCCAGAAGTCAAAGATCCTTGGGGCGATGAGTGATCCAGTTCTTGTGGAACAACTCATTGATGCACTAAAGGTCCGCTCGAAGAAGAAGTAGACGATACCGCAGGCCCAACGATTTAGTTCAGACGAGAATAGCACGGACGCATTTAGGAATCGCGAAATGGAATTCGAAGACGTTGTTGCGATGGGACACCAATTCTTTTGGATGGCATTGCTGCTATCGGCCCCGGTTGTCGTTGTCAGCTTGATCGTCGGTTTGGCAATCAGCATCGGGCAAACGGTGACCAGCATTCAGGAGCAGACGCTGGCGTTCGCTCCTCGAATCGTCGCGGTCGCGTTCGTACTGATGGGTCTCGCAAATTGGTATTTAACCACATTGCAAAACTACACCATGAGTGTCATGACCCAAATGGTTGAGTTTGTCAGATGATCCCACACGAACAAATGATGTTGTTCATGCTGGTGCTGACGCGAGTGTCCGCGTTCATCGCGTTCTTTCCAATATTCAGCAAGCGACAACTACCCAATTTGGTAAAAGTCGGCAT
Organism: uncultured Pirellulaceae bacterium; assembly: GCA_964444105.1. Lineage (GTDB taxonomy): Bacteria > Planctomycetota > Planctomycetia > Pirellulales > Pirellulaceae > K23-9. Next base: position 24,554 of record CAYUGI010000020.1, on the reverse strand, counting down.
GGCCGCGTCGCTGTCAATTTTTTGGGTGGGGCAGATCGAAGCATCGGTTGACTTGTCAGGGATCGAAACCCTGACCAGCATCACCGGCGCGATGATGGTCATCAAGGAAATGATTGTCGGCACGATCTTATCCATCGCATTGGGGCTGTTCTTTTGGCCAGCCCGCGTGGCCGGCGCGTACGTGGGCCAAGAACTCGGGCTTTCGCTGGCGTCGATCAGCGACCCGGGTAGCCAAGACTCTTCAACGCTGGTGACCAGGCTGTTTGACACCTTTGTTGTCCTCGTGTTCTTTTCAATCAACTTGCACCACTTCGTGATCCTTGTCATCCATGAGTCGTTTCAACGATTCTTGACGGGAGCAAACTTGTTTCAGCTTCCCACCGAGTATCTGGTCTACACCTTGAATTCGGTCAGCGACTACGGCCTGCTGATCGCCGCGCCGCTGATGATTCTGTTCATGATGGTGACGCTGGTTTTGGCATTTCTAAACAAAGCTGCGCCAAGCCTGAATCTGTTTTCGGTCGGCATGTCACTGCGCGCTGGCTTGGGCATCTTTTGTCTCTTTTTGTTTTGCCCCATCGTTATGGGTGCGATGCAAACGTATCTGTACCGCGTGCAAGAGGACATCGAAGAACTTCTCCGGCTGATGTAGAGCCATTTGGGCGACGTAAGACACCTTCACCGCAACTTGAACCATGGCTGACAATCAAGATCGCGATCAACGCACCGAAGACGCAACCCCGCAGCGAATCCAGAAGGCTCGCGCTGACGGACAGGTTGGGTTCAGTTCGGAATTGATGAGCGGGATCGTGCTTGCGACGGGCGTTCTGATGTTCTGGACGCTGGGTAGATCATTCTTCAGCTCGATTTGCCAAACCATCCAACATCGAATCGGCGACTTCGAGAATGTCATTGTTGATCCCAGAATGTTGGTCCCAGCATTCATTTCCGACACCGGCGTCGTGGGTATCGCATGTTTTTCATTGCTGCTGCCGATCGGCTTTGTTGCGGGAATGGCAGGACTTTTGCAGACGAACTTCAACATCAGTTTCAAACCCATGGAACTGGACCTCAATAAGATGAGCGTCCTGTCAGGTTTTGGCCGCATCTTTTCGATGAAGAGCGTGGTGCGTGGTGCGCAGTCGATTGCCAAAGCATCGATCATTATCTACATCATCTACTTTGTCGCCAGCTCCAAAATCGAAGAGATCTCGCTCGCGGGATTTGGTACGTTCCGCGATTTGATGTTTGCGATGTGTGGCATTCTGATGTACGCGTCGATCGCAATTGCCGCCATGATGCTGTTTCTAGGCATTCTCGATTTGGCCTATCAGAAATACAAACACCTGCAAGAACTTCAAATGAGCATGCAGGACATCAAGGACGAACATAAGGAATCCGATGGCGACCCGATGCTCAAAGCCAGAATGAGGCGTTTGCAAATGGAGATGGGTCAAAAACGCATGATGGCGGATGTCCCCAAAGCCAGCGTCGTCATCACGAACCCGACGCACTTCGCGGTTGCAATTCAATACGATCGCGAGACCATGGCGGCCCCCGTCGTGCTTGCAAAAGGAGCGGACCACTTAGCTCGCAAGATCATCGAAGTGGCAAAGGAAAATGGCGTCGAAGTCGTTCAGCGCAAACCCGTCGCACGATTCTTGTACGCCAATGTTGATATCGGCGGCGCGATACCAGCGGAACTATTCGCCGCCGTGGCCGAAATCCTGAACTTCGTGAACCGCCTGCGCTCGGGTGTCTAACACGACGTCGATCACCTGTTCGCAGACTGATGACATCAATCGTGCATCAGATCGGACGCGCGCCTTGGCATCGGTTGGTCTCAAAACGCCTGTTTTTCCGGCTTTTGAACTGATCTTGCTCTGCTCGGCACCAGGCCGCGACAATCCGCCGTCGCTGCTGTCCCGACACCAATAGCCGTCGATCATTTCATCGTTCCCTTCCCAATCGTACTCGCATGCATTCCGGTGACCTCTCGCAATTGCCCAATCCATTTGCGCCCCAGAAGAGATCGTGGAATGGCGATCGGCTGATTGCGGCGCTGAAACTACTTTTGGTGATTGTGGTCGCCTTTGCGATCTTGATGGCCATTACCAGCCGAGGCCCTGCGTGGCTGGCGAACCGGTTGAGTCAAGATTTCCAATCGCTTGAATCTGAGGAAAAGCAATCGCGTTTGGATCAACTGTCCAAACTGGGCGTTGCGGGAGTGGAACCCATGATGGCGGGTCTCGTCGATAAAGATCCTGAAGTCGCAGATCATGCCACCAAGTTGATCCGCGACCTTCAAACGCAGTGGACGACTTTGCCCCGAGCTGAATCGCAAGGGCACCAACTAGCCCTGATCAACGCTGTCGAGCAGTACGCTCAACGTTTTCCTGAACCCCAGCAAACTTGGGCAGCCAGCTTTCTAAATCAAGCGATCATCGAAAACGTCGATGACGATAGGCGTTCATCACAACAAGTTTTCTCCGCCGCCAACACCGCGTTGCAACATTTGTTCCACGGCGATCTTGTGGCATCTGAACACACCGTTGCACTAAAGCCTGCTCCCAATCCCCATCATTCGCTAGACGCAGTCGCGTCACAACAGCCTGTCGAGCCTCTACCACTTCGTGTTTCCGATGGAGAATCATCTTGGACTGACTGGCCACCGCAGGAGCCAAAGATCCTACAGGCGGGCTTTCTTGGAGACGCCGATCAAGAACAGCCAGTCACGCAGGAAACCAAAGTAGCACAGGCTAGTCTTTTGATACCAACGGTCACGAACGTTCAAGTCGCCGTTCACAGCGAAGCCGTTCACAGCGAAGCCGTTCACAGCGAAGCCGTTCACAGCGAATCGGCGGATGCAAACGCGGAGCGCCCCGCGCGCATCGAGGCGGTTGAAGAAACAATGATGCCTGAGCAGACGCACGTTGATTGGGCAACCTTCGACACGGCGTCGATCATTCAAGTGCTTGGCAGTCACCAACCGGGGATTCGCAATCAAGCCTCTGAGCAACTGCTGCAACGCGGCTTTAGCGAAACCGAGTTGTCAGTCGCCAATGCCATCGCCAACTCCGACGCGGCCTATCGGATTGAATTGATTCGGCAGCTGGCTACACAAGAAACGGTTGACGCGCGACCCTGGTTGCTACTTCTGCTTCGTGACGACGATCGCGAGGTAAAACTGGAAGCCGTCTCGGCGCTGGTTCGTTTCCTGGACCCCCAAATTCGCAAGGAACTGCGTCTGCGGATGATCGATGAAACGGATCAAAAAGTTGTCTTGCGAATTCGCAATGTTCTTCAGCTCAGTTGCTTGCCGTAATTCGATCTTCTCCAACAAAATGACGGCAAAGAGTTACGGTCGGCATCACAATCGATTAGCATTTGTCTTTTCTCCAATTCAGCGAAAAGGCCAGAGATGACTGACGAACACCAGAACACACAAGACTCGCCAGATAATAGTGCCGCACCATTACCGGAGGCCCCCGCAAAGCAGGGGAGTTCAGTGCTGAAGCTGGCCGGGATCGTGGTCGCCTTGACGTTAGTCGCCGCACTCATCGTTGGATTCATGTTCTGGAAGACACTGAACGACAGCCAATCGCGGCCAAACGTGCTCATCGAAGCCAGTGCGAACCCCAACATGCAGGACGAAGCTTATGAAGAAGATGCTGCCGGAGCAGAAGAGGTTGAAGTTGAGGGCGAGGCAGAGCCGGAAACACCCGCGGAATCCGAGGCAACGCCCGAGCCCAGTTCTGCCGAGTGATGCCGAAGCTTGATAATCGGCTAAAGACGGTTGCGAGAATGATCCGCAGTCGGGTTCACGTGGACGTAGGGTCAGATCATGGAAACCTACTGTACGCATTGTTGAAGAGTGGACGAATTGAACGCGGGATTGCGATTGAGAATAAGCGGCAGCCATTCGTCAATTCGACGCATCGGCTTGCCGGCGAAAATGCGGACGTGCGTTTTGGCGACGGACTGTCGCCGTTGAAAGTTGACGAGGCGCAGAGCTTGAGCATTTGCGGGATGGGGGCAAAGAGTATCGTTGAGATACTTAATGCATTTCCCGATCGTGTTCCGCAGCGAATCATTCTGCAAGCCAACCGGGAACCCGAACGATTGCGAGCATGGGGCCTGCGTTCTGGCTTTCATTTGGAGTCCGAAACAATTGCGTGGGGCCATTGGCCCTATCAGGTACTCTGCTTACGCCGAGCAAATGATCTAGATGACCTGGCGTACAACGATGTCGATCCAGATGCGGCCCTGATTTTTGGACCGACCCTCATCAAACGACGCGATCCCGACCTGTTCCGACAATTGAAACAAGAAGCGTCCTACTACCGCGCGCTAGATCATTTGACGCCGGAGAGTGAGAACCGGCTGAGAATCGTTGAGTCGCTATTGCAGTAGGCGTCGATTTGACTGATTCCAGTTCGATGCGCCGAAGCCAAGGGAACTGATTCCCTAAACCAATCTACTCAGAAAGTCCTTTCCGAGACTTCAACCGGATAACCATGGCAATGGCGGAAACAGCCAATAGGCAGGCGCTGAACACAAAGTAGCCCACCACGATTCGCAAGTCACCGACACTGGTAGGTTCGCCGTCAAATTCTTGATTCATTTGAGCGTCCAGCGGTAGAGCGAAGAGGGCCGAAAACGGACTAGAAACGCCCAGCCATGCTGCGTTGGCGATCTTTGTTGCGTCAAACTCCAAGATGGTCATCAGTGAAATGACTGCAGGTGGCGCGACATACAAAATCAGCAGCATGCTGTAGGTGCTTAGCAGTGCGATCGATGTCTTGCGTTGATAGAGCGAACAAACAAGGGCGATTGTCGCGTTAACCAGACAGACCATCAACACGATCGCAAACATCCCCAGGACGCTGGCCCAATTGGAGTAGAAAACTCGATTGAGCAGCGTCCCCAAAACCAGTGGCCACAGCAGGAAGGAAGTCAGGACTGCAGAGATGCGGAAGCCAACAATGAACTTTCCCGAGAGAATTTGAAATGGCGTCAACACTGTCGTCAACAACAAATCCAGCGTCTGCCGCTCGCGTTCGCTAGTCATACTGCCAGCTAAAAACACCGGGCCAACCAGCATGTTGAATACGATCACGTAAACTGGAAACCAGGGTGCTTTGTCAATCTGCCAAAACAAAAAGACGCCCATCAGCGGAATCGCTAGCACCATGCTGATCTGAATCACCAACCGCAGCATCAAGGTGCCTTGGCTGAAAATCTCGCTGTGAATTTCCTTGTCGTAAACCGGATTGGACCCGTCCGGCATCAACTCGTTTTTCTTCGGCGGCGCGAATAGTCGATCCGGGAATTGATCGGGCTGAATCACAAGCCCCACGGCTTCTTCGGCCTCCTTCTCCAGATCAATGACCTCTTTGCCTTCGCTACCGACATCGGGTGGATAAAGCATTCGGCCTGCGGCGGCGGCGCACATCAATATTACCGCCGACATCAAGAACGCGGGAACGACCAGCACCGCCAGTTTCAGCCGCAATTCACCATCACCTTCCAAGGACTGCCAAAAGAACACCGCGCCCATGACTAGCGGCAAAATGACGATATAGCTGACGACCAGCGAGCTACTCGTTCGCGAAAAATAGCTACTACAGAACACGCCAATCGCCCCGAACAGGATCACCGAAACGATCAAGCCCATGTATGCGGCCAGGACTTCGTAAAGACTGACCCCACCGAGCGGCAAACAAAGCACAATGATTGGCAGAGACGCCACAATCAGCATGCCCAGGTGTGTCAACGACGCGACCATTTTGCCAAACACAATCGCGCCGGGGCGCAGCGGGCTGGCCAATAGCATCTCGTATGTCCTGCGTTCTTTCTCGCCCGTGATCGCGCCGGCCGCAAAGCTGGGAGCCATCAAAGAGGCAATCACATACTGACCCAGAAAGAACAGGTTTACCAACTTGGTCGCCGACGCAGGATTACTGGTTAAGTCCAAACGTTGTGCGCTCGGCCATGCTAAAAGCACGACGCCAGCAAGCAAGAGCTGGTAGATGGCCAACAGCATGAACGCGCGATTGGTCCTTAGATTGACCAACAATTCGCGTTGTAGTACCGGGTTTTCAAAAATATACATGCGTGTCGATCAAGTGCCCTGGGTTCAGCAACCAAAATTTTAGCAGAATGCGTTTCGCCCTGTGGCGACCAGATTTCTGCCGGGTGCGTCCCACTTTTGATCCCTGCCGCTAAATCACTGTCTTGGATGGCTCACCCTGAGTTTCGCGCACGTAAGTGGGGACAGCATAGCCCGGCAAAATGCCGCGAAGTTGTTCGACGAGTTCCAATCCAACGGACTCGGCCACTTCAAAATGTGCAGCGCCGCGGACTCGATCCAGTTGGTGCAGGTAATAAGGTTGAACACGCTGGTTAACCAACAAACGCGAAAGATCGGTCAAGGCATCCACGTTATCGTTGACACCGCGAAGCAGCACGGACTGATTCAGAACCGGAATACCGGCATCGATCAAGCTGGCGATCGATTGGGCCACCGATTCGTCCCATTCTTGCGCGTGATTAACGTGGACGACAAACCAGATTGCCAGACGAGATTCTTTGAGTGCCGTCACCAGTGCTGGCGTCACACGTTGTGGAATCACAATCGGCATCCGCGTATGAACTCGCAGTCTGCGAACGTGAGCGATCGATTCGATCTGTGAAATCAACGCCAGGAGTTTGTCATCAACTAAGGTCAACGGATCACCGCCGCTGAGCAGGACTTCTTCGATAGACGGTGTCCGACGAAGGTACTCGATCACGCTCTGGTGCGATTGTGCCCCATCGCTGGCCGTTGAGTAAGGAAACTCGCGGCGAAAACAGTAGCGGCAATGAACACCACAAGCTCCCGTGGTGATCACCAATGCGCGGCCGTTGTATTTGTGCAGAACACCGGGCGTCGCCATGGCCGACAAATCGCCCACCGGGTCAGACGAAAAACCGTTGGCGACTTTCGTCTCTTCTTCGACCGGGAGCACTTGCCTGAGTAGCGGATCATTCAGGTCGCCTGAGCGAATACGGCTCAAGAACTCCAACGGCACGAATGTCGGAAAGTCCGCTTCTGCGTCGTCGATGCGGCTCGTTGAGGGCGATTTTTCCGCCTTCAGCTGGATCGGCGGTAAGCCAAGCCGTTCACGCAAAACGCTTCCACTTCGGATCGCTCGCTTCATGGCTGCTTGCCATTGGACGGATTCGGTGGCTTGCTGTCCAATTTCTGTTGCCGAAGCGGTGCGGACAAGATTCGATTGGGTCGCTAAACTCTGTGCTGGTTGCATGGACGGATAGTTCGTGCGGGGGAGCATTTCCCTTGGTGGAGAGCGCCGGAGCATACATGTCCTCGTCGGACGCGTGGCTGCTTGGCGTCGTTTTGACTCATACAACGGAGCCGTCTTTTCATGGCTACTTATAACACAAGTGACTTTCGCAAAGGCCTGAAGATCGAAATTGACGGCGATCCCTACTTGATGGTCGACATGCAGTTCGTCAAGCCTGGCAAGGGCAACGCATTCTACAAGTGCAAGATGAAGAACCTGATTCGAGGCACCACCCTGGACCGAACTTACAAGGGCGGCGATTCACTGGAGTCTGCGGACGTGGAGACGACCGACGTGTCGTTTCTGTACCGCCAAGGCGAAGACTACGTGTTCATGGACGGAGAGACGTTTGAGCAATACGAAGTCACGGCTGAAGTAGCTGGCGACATTTGGAAGTACCTCAAAGATGGCATGAAGTGTGTCATGACGCTCTACAACGGCAACGCCATCATCATCGAACCACCCACGATGGTTGAGTTGGAAATCACTGACTGCGCTCCGGGAGCCAAAGGTGACACCGCGACGAACGTGACGAAACCGGCGACGACGGAAACGAATGCCGAATTCATCGTGCCCGGCTTCATCAAGCTGGGCAACGTGATCAAGGTCGATACGCGAACAGGTGAATACGTCGAACGCGTCAGCAACTAGTAGCATGCTGTATCGTCGGCGCTGAATCACACATGGTCAACACGCTCCTGCTCCCAGAACTTCGTGAGATGTTGGCCGATGAGAATCAGGCCGAGCTCGTCGAGTTTTGCAATGCGCTGAACCCTGGTCGCACCGCCGAGTTCATGGAAGGATTGCGGGACAGCGAACTTTGGCGAGTCCTGCAGTATGCCGATCCGGCGCGCCGCGCTGAAATCTTCGGCTACCTGGAAGACGAACGCCAAGTCGAACTGCTCGATCAACAAGATCCGACTCAAGTTGCCGAACTGCTGGAAGAAATTGCCGACGACGACCGCGTCGACTTGGTGCAAGATTTAGAGACCGATCGAGTCGATGCGATCTTGGCACTACTGCCGGTTGCGGATCGCCGAAACATTCAGCGTCTTCGGTCTTATCCAGAAGAAACCGCTGGCGGACTGATGACCACCCAGGTCGCTATGTTGGCCGAGCGGTTATCCGTCAGCGAAGCGCTGGATGAACTCAGTCGGTTGTCGGACGAACTGGAGACTATCTACTACCTGTATGTCGTCGATGATGACAATTTGCTTCGCGGAATCGTATCGACACGGCAATTGGTTTCGTCACTTCGCAATCCGAGCCAAACGCTTGGTGAAATGATGGAAACCGATGTAGTAGTCGCCTTGGTTTCTGAAGACCAAGAGTCGGTCGCCGAGAAAGTAGAGCGATTCAATCTGTTGGCAATCCCCGTAGTCGATTCGGGCCGCCAGATGCTGGGCATCATCACGCACGACGACGTGATTGATGTCGTGCGAGAAGAACTGACCGAAGACGCACAGCGGATCGCGGCGGTCGAACCACTTGAAGACGATTACTTGCGAATCGCGCTAACAACGCTGTCCTGGAAACGCGGACTCTGGCTGACGATCTTATTCATCGCGGCTTTGCTTACCGCCTTCGCCCTACTGCACTATCACGATGTTTTGGAACAGGAACGCTATCGCTGGCTTGTTTGGTTTATCCCACTGATCATCTCGGCAGGCGGAAACTCAGGCAGCCAATCCGCGACGCTTGTCATCACCGCCATGACCGGTGGCGAAGTTCATTTCAATGACTACCCCACTGTGATTCGCCGCGAAGTGATCGTTTCGTTGATGCTGGGCGTTTTTCTGTCGATGATTGGATTTGTCGTTGCGGCGTTCATTGCCCCCAGTGTCGTGGCAGCGACAGTGATTCCGTTGACATTGATCTCTGTCATCGTTGTGGGCTGTTTTTTCGGCGCATCGCTGCCGCTATTGTTCAAACGGATTGGGCTGGATCCGGCTATGATGAGCAACCCGTTTGTTGCCGGATTAGTCGACATTTTGGGGATCGTCATTTACGTCAACATCGCACGGGTCGTACTGGGTTAGTACTAATGGGCTCGTTGCGTCGCCCTGAAACTTGACCGCTCGCCAAGTCCTCTTAATGCTATGTCCCCTCCGTATCGCATCCTGGTTGTCGATGACGAGCCAGCCATCTGCTGGGGTTTTCAGCAGTTGCTGGGCGATCAGGGCCACGACGTCGTCACCGCGTCCACCGCAGAGGACGGCTTAAAGAAAGCCAAGCTTCATGACTACGACTTGGTGTTGCTGGACGTGCGACTGCCGGGCGAAGACGGAATCAGCTCTCTCCCCAAGTTTCGGCAAGCTACCAACGAAGCGCCGATCGTAGTGATGACTGCGTTCGGAGATTTGCAAACTGCGGTGAATGCGGTGCAAAGTGGCGCAACGGACTACCTGACCAAACCGTTTCGGTTGGATGACGCCGATCGTGTTTGCCGCCAAGCAATGACCAAACACAACAAGGGCACGACACTGAACTCATCCGCGCCACTCATTCGGAATGAATCGGTCTTGATCGGGCAATCCGCCGCAATGCAACAAGTTTTCCGTCAGATTGCCCTGGTAGCCGACAGCGAGCTGCCCGTGCTGATCTCGGGCGAACCGGGTACGGGAAAAGAGTTGGTAGCTGCGGCAATTCATCGACATAGCCGTCGCAGCGACCAGGCTTATCTGACGATCGCACCGATGGGAATGAATGAGAACGTTGTCGAAAGCGAACTACTGGGTCATGTAGCCGGTGCTTTCACTGGAGCCGGAAACCACCGCGAAGGAATGTTCTCACTGGCGGAAGGCGGCACCTTGTTCTTAGACGAAATCGGTGACTTGCCCATCAGCGTTCAGGTCAAATTCCTACGAATGCTGGAGCAGAACGTGTTCACGCCAGTCGGAGACACGAAGCCGCAGCAATGCGACGTACGGTGCATCGCATCGAGCAGCAAAGACCTGAAACCGTCGGTGTGCGATGGCAGCTTTCGTGAAGACCTCCTTTATCGGCTCTCGGCAGTGTCGATTCATTTGCCGCCGCTGCGGATGCGGGCGGATGACATCCCGCTTCTGTGCGAGGAATTTCTTAAGCGACTTGGGCATCCGTCCCCGTCATCAGCCCTCGCCCCAGCGACGCTGCAACAATTGCAGCAGCAGCCTTGGTACGGCAACGTACGCGAACTGAGAACGGCAATCGAACACGCGTCTGTTTCGGCAAGAGGCCGTGCGATTGGATGGGACGACTTTCCTCCACCACAAAAGGAAACAATCGCCGCAGGAGGCCTGCCTGATGCTTCACTCGAAACAGCGATCGAAAACTGGATTCACTCACAATTGGAAAACGCGCCAGACGAGCCGACAGATTTGCACGAGTCGTTCCTTGCTGCCGTCGAACCAGCGTTGTTGCGTGTCGTACTGGAACATACCGCTGGCAATCGCGCTGCTGCAGCCGAACTGCTGGGCATTCACCGTGGCACTTTGCGAGATCGGTTGAAACGCTACAACGTTGATTGAAGCGTCTAGGCGAGGCTACTGATCGAGTCTACTGATCGAGTCTATCCATCAATGACCGTTTCGCCGGGCGGCGTCATGTCATCAATTTTCAAACGCTCGGTGATGCTGATCCGCATGTGGTCGACTTGCTTCAAGAGTTCTTTTGCCGAACGCGGTCGATCCTGGGGCTTTTTGGCCAGCAAGCGGGTAATCAGATCGACCAGGCCCGTGGGGCAATCGTGCCTGATCGCTCGAGGATCCGGAATCGGTGCGATTTGATGCGCCGCTAATTGTGCATCGACGTCTTTACCGGGATAGGGTGCCTGTCCAGTAAGCAAAAAATAGAGCGTACAGCCGAGCGAATAAAGATCCGATCGAGCATCCGCTTTTCGACTATCGACGATTTGTTCTGGCGAAACATAGTCGGCTGTTCCGAGCAAACGCGATGGATCCAGGCCTTCAAACTCATCGTTCTTGGCTTTCGCCAAGCCCATATCAATGACCTTGACGACACCATCGGTCCTCAGAAGCACATTGGACGGTTTGAAATCGCGATGAACGATTCTTCGATCGTGAATGTGTGCTAGCCCCTGCGTCGCTTGCTTGACAACATCCAACGCAAACAGATACGACATCGCGCCGCTTCGGGTAACGGCTTCTTGCAAATTGTCGCCCTCAACGTACTCCATCGCCAAGAAGTGCTTTTTCTCGCATTCACCAAATTCATAGACGCAAACAACATTGGGGTGGTTTAGCTGAGACGCCACCCTTGCCTCGCGCTGAAATCGATTTGCAACCGCCGTGCGACTGGCTTCTTCAGCCGGCAAAATTTTTAGGGCGACCGATCGGTCCATAATCCGGTGCTTCGCAAGATAGACAACGCATTGCCCACCCCGTCCCAGCGGTTTGCGCAACAGGAAGTCGCCCAGAAAAAAACCTCGTTTCTTGCCTCGCGTCAATTGCTCACTCTGCCAGTGTGTCAGGGCACCGGCGTGAACAAAGCTCTTGGCAACATGTTTGGCAGAAAAATCGTCGCCCTGATCATAGAGCAATTTCATAATGCGCCGCATCTCATCCATGCTGACCAGTTTCGACTTCACCGCGCTGGCCAGAAAGACACGCGTGTCCTCGTCCAGTTCCGGCAGCGATTCAAGTGAGAAGTTGTCAGCCATGCAATTTTTTGAGTCGGTCTACCCTTGCGGATGCTTCACAAGGTAACGTGAAAGTTCGTCAAGACTGATTTTATCGTCCTTATCCAAGTCGGCCTCAGCCAAAATACTACGTCCCAACTTTCCCTTGGATGCTCGTTCATGTAACTCGGATGCTTCGATCAATTTGCTACGGTTGGTGTCATGACGTTGTAGCAATCGAACGGCGACATTGAATTGTTCGGGACCGTACCCGCGTTCTTTGCGAACCGCGGCAAAGTGAGACTCCATTTCCTTGATGGTGATCTCGCCATCTTTGTCGTCGTCAAATTGGGCGTATTGCACACTCAAAGCGTCCCCGTACGGTTCTAACTCCTTTGCCGTGATCGTGCCGTCGCCGTCCAGGTCTCGCTGCATCAACGACCGCAGCTTTTTTTGGTCGGGCACCGTTAAACCCAAATCGCGGCGATGTCGCGAAAGCATCGTCGCAACCTCCATGATACTCAGCAGACCGTCGCTGTCGTCATCAAAACGATCCGCGCTGAGCGGCAATCTCGCCCCCGCACGTTCGTCAATATCCAATTGTTTGTCATTGTCGGTATCGAATCGACCGACCAACCGAATAGCGCTGGTTTGATCAACGGACTCAATCCCCATTTCACGACGCAACCCGCGCATGAAAGCAAACTGCCTAGCCATTTCGGCACTGCTGATGATGCCGTCGTTATCGGTATCGAAGTCTTCTGGGTTCGTAGGCCACCCGTTGGCGATCTCATCGGTATCTAGCTGGCCGTTGCGGTTCTTGTCGTGACGACGCAGAAAAATCTGAATGTTATCAAGATCAACCTGTGTGATACCAGCTTCATCGCGCAGTTTGGCTTGACGCACGGCCAACTCTAGGTGCGTTAGCTTTCCATCATTGTTCAGATCATAGCCATCGATGTAGTCACGCCATTGCAAAGTCCCCTGTTCTTCTTTGTCGATGTATCCATCTTCGTTTGGATCGTGAACCGTCATCTGACGCTTGGCAATACTCAAATCACCTGCAACCAATTCCAAGGCAAATAGGTCGACGGCGTCCTCTTCCTGAGCATTTGCCAACGGCGCATTGACCAACGCGCCTAGAAGAAGAAAAGAAGTGACAAGTGCTCGATCAACCATCGTGAATCGTTCGATTTGAGAAGGACGGAGAGGAAAGCCGAAACCAATATAGGGTGCTTCGGTATTCCGATCAAAATATTGGCTCCAAGAATGATGCACGCGTTGCGATCGGCGGCTATCATCGTGCACCGTCCTTGTTCCTGTCAGCCTAGAAAGTCGAGTTCATAGATGCCCGTTCGCTCACCACAGTTGCTTTTTGCGTTAGTTGCATTGATCGTTTTTTCAACGGCCGCACAGGCTGCGGAGACAAAACAGCCGAACATCCTCTTCATTTTTTCGGACGATCACGCACCGCAAGCAATTGGAGCTTATGGATCGAAAATTAATCAGACACCGAATTTGGATCGCATTGCCAACGAAGGAGCCGTCTTTCGTAATTCGTTCTGCGCAAATTCGATTTGTGGCCCTTCGCGAGCCTGCATTCTGACTGGAAAGCACAGTCATCTGAACGGTTTCCTGCGAAATGGAAATCGATTTGACGCCAACCAAACGACCTTTCCAAAATTGATGAAGGACGCGGGCTACCAGACAGCCATTATCGGCAAGTGGCATTTGTCGTCCGACCCAGTGGGTTTTGATCACTGGGAAATCCTTCCCGGCCAAGGGAACTACTACAACCCAGGCTTCATTCAGATGGACGGAAGCCGAAAGAAATACGAAGGCTACTGCACGGACATCATCACTGACAACGCTTTGGATTGGTTGCAAAAGGAGCGTGACCCCGCAAAACCGTTCATCTTAATGTGCCAGCACAAGGCGCCGCACCGCAATTGGTCGCCGCCGAAGCGACACTTTTCGCTTTACAAAGACACAGATATCCCCGAACCCGAATCGTTGTTTGACGACTACGCCAACCGAAGTTCGCTCCTGAAACAAAACGAGATGTCACTGGAGAATCATTTCCACTGGGGCCATGACATGAAATTTCATGGCGAGACGCCGTTTCCTGAGTTCTTTGAATCACGGCATCGAAATGCGGAGTACGCTCGCATGACCGATCAGCAGAAAGCGGACTGGGACGCCGCTTATCAGCCGGAGAACGACGATTTCATTCGGCGAATGAAGGCCGGGGAACTGAACAAAAAGCAGGTGCTGCAGTGGAAGTACCAACGCTACATCAAAGACTATCTGCGATGCATTGCCGCGGTGGACGATGGAGTTGGACGCATGCTGGCACACTTGGACGAAGCAGGTTTGACGGACAATACGATCGTGATCTACAGCTCCGACCAAGGGTTTTATCTTGGCGAACACGGCTGGTATGACAAACGCTGGATGTTTGAAGAATCGTTGCTGATGCCGTTCTTAATTCGTTGGCCAGGAGTGATCAAAGCGGGCGTCAAGTCTGATGCGCTGATTCAGAACATCGATTACGGCCCCACGTTCTTGGATGTCGCCGGAGCGCCCGTGCCCGCCGAGATGCAAGGCCGCAGCATGGTTCCGATGCTACGCAATCAAGGCAAAGCGTCTGCGTCGTGGAGGGACGCCATCTATTACGCGTATTACGAAAATGCCGCCGTTCACAGCGTGCCGGTTCACGACGGTGTGCGCACAGACCGTTACAAACTGATGTTTTTCCCCCGCACACGCGAGTGGAATTTGTTTGACTTAGAAACCGATCCGCAGGAGATGAAAAGTGTTCATGCGGATCCAAACTATGCCACCATCTTATCAGGAATGCAGAAGCGCTACCGCGATCTGCGTGAGTTCTATGAAGTGAATTCGGCAACGATTCCCGCTACACGAGGTGACGAACAACGATGGCGTGATCGCGACGCAGCAATGACAGCGATGGCAAAGAGCAACGATTTCGATCTCGCTTTCATCGGCGATTCGATCACCCAAGGCTGGGAAGGTCGCGGGAAATCAACCTGGGACAAGTTTTATTCAAATCGTAAAGCGATCAACCTGGGAATCGGTGGCGATCGCACCGAACATATCATCTGGCGACTGACCCACGGCAATCTTGGCAAGATCCAGCCCAAGGTCGCAGTACTGATGATTGGCACAAACAACACCGGCCACTTTCAGCAAGATCCCAGCGAAGTCGCCGCGGGCGTGAAGGAGATTCTGCAAATACTGGCCGATCGGCTACCCGATACAAAAATCGTTTTGCATGGGATCTTTCCACGAGGTGCAGGATCGTTGGACGAAAAACGGCTTAACAATATCGCCATCAATCAACAGATTCGACGCTTTGCTGACGGCGATCGCGTTAGGTATCTGGAAGTAGGCGATCAGTTTTTGGAGCCAGATGGATCGATCAGCCCATCGATCATGCCTGACCAATTACACCTTAGCGCGAAAGGCTACGATCTGTGGGCTGAAGCATTGGAGCCGACGTTGAAAGAACTCGGGTTGTAGGATTAAGTGTGCAACCGCATCAAACGTTTCTCGGCGAGCGAAGTTCGCTAGAACGTAGGGCGAATCACTTTTTCAAAAAGTGATGTTTTGAAGAATGGCAGCGCGACTCGTAAGCAGCGCGACTCGCAAGCGATGGATTTACGCAGTCCCTCCGCGCGACGCCGTAGCGGATTTCTAGTCGGCGATCACCTCATATCTGAGCCGCTGGCCGTGAGGCCACGGGCCTTGTTCGCAACAGTGATCGACTTAATGCCCGGCCGCTTACGCGTCGCGGCTCACATGAATCCGCTACGGCATTGCCCTTCGGGAGATTCAGGCGCAGTAGCGGCCGGTGAGGGCATTTCGTGTTGGAGATCATTGTTGTCAGCTATCTGGATTGGCCCTCTCCTCGCTAAGGCTCGACTCTCCCGAAGGAAGAGTAAACTTTAATGTGCGGGAAAATTAGAGCAGAAAACTGGCTACCACCTACCGTGCCTTCGGCACTCCAATGCGCGACTTTAAAAATCACAATAAGTTCGCGAAGAACTACCGCGGTGGCAACGATCCGCGCTGAGTCGATGCTTCTTCGTTTGCCGATAAACGTTTGATACGGTTTTTTGCCGACACTAACGAAATGAAGCGTCCTTGCTGTACGATGCGATTGTCTTGGTTGATCAACTTGCGAAGCCAGACGACACGGCAAGCGCGTCGTCCATGCGGCTCGATCGACTCGACCATCGTCGAAACTTGGACCCGATCGCCAAAGAACACGGGAGACTTGAATTCCCAATCCGACAGACCGACCAACGCTAAGGTCGCGACGCGAGGATGTGTCGTGCTCATGCCAGCCAGAATGCTCAGGCCAAGCAACCCATGGGCGACGGGCTTGCCAAACGGTGACTCGGAACCCTGATCGGTGTGCAACGGATCGTGGTCACCTGTCAACGCCGCGAAATCGGCGACGTCGTCACCAGAGACTTCTCGCCAATCGCTGGTCCATTGATTGCCAACTTCAAGGTCCTCGAAGTACAACAAGTCGTCCTGGATACCGGGATTCTGGCCACTGGGATTCTGGCCACTGGGATTCTGGCTGCGGGGATTCTGGCCACTGGGATTCTGGCTGCGGGGATTCTGGCCGCTGGAATTCATTGCTTACGAAATTACAAGTGACAGAGTGACGTTTGGCGAATGCCGCTTACAGAAGTTGTGGCCGGCATCACCGCTTTTGGCACTTCATGATGCCTTACGCGATTTGCTTCGGACAGGTCTTTTTCCTTCAATGTCATGAAAAAAAACGTTCAGCGATAGCATCGTTGCCGGTCAGTCAAGCCATGAGTCCTGGTCGGACTTGATTGCCATGCCACACCGCGATCGTGTCAGTGGTTAAAATCGAGGCGATACGACGATCCACTGCCCATGCTCCACTATTTTTATTCGAATCCGCACTGATGAATAAACTCCTTTCTTGCTTTGCCGCTTTGCTTCTGTTTTCTACCTGTGTGTCGGCTGACGATCCGGTGCAGTTCTCCGTTCGCCAGCTGACAATTGATGGCAACGAAGGAATCGCGGCGGGGGATGTTGATGGCGATGGAAAGATTGATTTAGTTGCAGGTCGAAATTGGTATCCGGGTGGACAATGGACACCGCGACCTTTGCGAACGGTCGATGACTGGAATGGCTACGTCGAAAGCAACGGTGACTACTTATTTGACATGAACGGTGACGGCCGACTGGACGTCATCGCCGGCTCCTTTTTGCCAACCGAAGTCCACTGGTACGAAAACCCCGGGGACGAAGCACTGAGACTAGGAAAGCTGTGGCCCAAGCACCTTTTACTTGATACCGGACAATCGCAAAACGAAGGCCAGCTAATGGAAGATATAGACGGTGACGGTCGTCCCGAATGGATTGTTAATAGCTGGAAGAAGGACACCCCGGCATTCATCTATCGTTTGGTGGAAAAGGAAGGACATAAAGTCAAAGCGGAGTCTTCTGCCGCGAAGAAGCCAAAGAAGAAGGCGGCTTCGGACGGCAACCCCAAGTTCGACTTAGTCGCTCACCAAGTCGGCGAGCGAGGTAATGGTCACGGCGTAGCGGTGGGCGACATCAACAACGACGGCCGAAAAGATCTGTTAGTCGGTCAAGGCTGGTACGAACAACCCGCCAATCAACCGTGGGATAAACCATGGACGTTTCGCCGCAATTGGGATTTACATGCCAGTTTGCCAATGGTCGTCGTCGACCTGGACGAAGACGGTGACAGCGACTTGATCATCGGCAACGGTCACGACTTCGGACTTTACTGGTGGGAAAACGTCGGCCGCGATGATGAAGGAAAGATCAATTTCGACGAGCATGAAATTGACAAGAGTTTCTCGCAGCCCCATTGCTTGCTGTGGACCGACATCACTGGCGACGGCAAGGCCGAACTGATCACCGGCAAACGCTATTTTGCCCACAACGGCAGAGATCCTGGCGGCAACGAAATGCCGTGCATGTACTACTACACTTGGGACTCACAATCGAAAACATTTACCCGACAAACCATCGAAGAAGGCCACGTCGGTTCGGGCCTGCAGATTGTCGCCCAAGATCTGAATGGGGATTCAAAAGTGGACTTGGCGGTCGCCGGAAAGAGCGGAACGCATCTGCTGCTTGCGAAATGAGTGATCCGCAAGACGACGATATCTCGCTACGTGAAGCACAGACGGCGGTGGACGATTGGATTCAAACGATCGGCGTCCGTTACTTTGGTGAATTGACCAACCTCGCTCAGCTTGTCGAAGAAGTTGGCGAGGTCGCACGGATCTTGTCACGCAGCGTCGGCGAACAGTCCAGCAAACCGGGGGAGTCGCCGGGGGACCTGGCCGATGAATTGGCAGACGTTTTGTTTGTCACAATTTGCTTGGCCAACCAATCCGGCATTGACCTGACCGATGCGCTAAGGCGTAACTTGGACAAAAAGACGAAGCGGGACAAAACACGGCATCAAGATAACCCGAAGCTGCGTTGACACAGGCCGCAAGCTGACGTGCTAACCGAGTCTGCTAGCAAAGCCTGGCCACACGTCTCTTGCCGTAGCAGCGATCGATTCGCTATCAGTTGGTATTGAATTGACGCCGAAATCCATTGCAAACGAATTGCATCAGGAACAACCATGCTTGGCAGGAAGCCCTCTCCATCGACTCGCTGGCTAATGATTGGCCTTTTCGCGTCGACGTTCTTGTTCCACGGCTGCACATCGATGTGGGGTGGCAAAGGCGAAAAGACCGATGAAGAACGCCTAGATGATCTAATCAATCGCGTTCCTGCTGCTCCCGACCTGATCCGCAATGCCGCCGTACCGCGCGGAATGCAGTCGATCACTGTCGAAGGTGTGGGTGTTGTCAATGGTTTGCCTGGAACGGGCGGGCCCGCGGACCCTTCACCGTTCCGCGATCAGTTACTGGAAGAAATGAAACGCAACGATGTCACAAAACCAAATCAATTCTTGGAGCTAGACGAGACCGCGCTTGTTCGCGTTCGCGCGATGATTCCTCCGGGAGCACGACGTGGCGATCCGCTGGACTTGATGGTGTTGTCACCCAACCGCAGTCGAGTCAGTGACTTACACGGCGGCTGGCTATTGGAAACACGCTTGCGTCACCAGCAAGTGTTGGGCAGCAAGCTTCGCCAGAGCGACGTGATGGCAATGGCGATCGGCCCAACACTGACACGCTCCGATCATGAAGCAGGCAAAGATGCATCGCTGATGACCGAAGGTCGAATTCTCTCAGGTGGTCGCGTGCAAAACGATCGCAACCTGGGACTCATCCTGCGACCAGAATTTCAACACGTCAAAATGTCCTCTCGCATTGCCAAAGTGATCAACGATCGCTTCTTCTTCTTTGACGGATCCACCCGTCGCGGAATCGCAACCGCTAAGGAAGACGACTACATCGAAATTGAAGTACACCCACGCTATCGCGCCAATAAATATCGCTTGATGAGCGTCATCTTGGCCATGGGCGCCAAGCCACGGATTTCCGATTCTCAGCAACGTTTGGAAGAACTCGCAGAACAACTACGAGATCCATCCACCGCATCGGACGCTTCGTTGCAATTGGAAGCGATCGGAGAGAATGCTGTGCCGACTTTGATGGCCGCCATGAAAACAGAAAACCCAGAAATCCGGTTCTATGTGGCTCAGTCACTTGCTTACTTAGATCAAATCGAATCGCTTGATCCACTCGAAGAATCTGCTCGTGAAGTCCCTGCTTTTCGGCACTCTGCATTGTCTGCGCTAGAGGCGATGCCTCAGCAATTGGCGATCGACACCTTGAAGAAACTGTTTGCACAGCCGAGTCTTGAAACGCGATATGGCGCCTTCGTTGCCATCCGAAGCCGAGACGACGGCAGACGCAAATTGGGAGGAGAACTGGTTGGACAAGCGTGCCGCGTCTATCGCGTCGAATCCCCCGCTCCGCCGGCCGTCGTTTTATCGCTACGTGAAGCGCCTGAAGTCGTCTTGTTTGGCGCGGTGGCACCGTTGCAAATCGACGGTTTCCTACTGGGACCCGGAGGCTTAATCCTGAAACCAGAACCGTCCAATCCGAACAAAATCCGGGTCAGTCGTTTCCAAGCTGGAGCCGACGATCGCCGCGTCGTCACAGACAATTCAGTCGTTTCGCTGGTCAAAGCCATCGTCAGCGTCGGTGGCGGATACGGCGACGTAATCTCTGTCCTGCGAACGGCCAAGGACAAGGGGTTCCTGATGGACCAGTTGGCGATCGATCCGTTGCCAAAACCACTCCGCACCTACTACCGCAATGGCGTGGCCACCAGCGTTGCAGCGGATGAAAAGCCAAAATCGATTTGGGCTGACAAGAAGTAGCCCGCCGAGAAGTCTGCGCACAATTGGCGTCGGCAGTTGACATCGAGGTCTGAGCAACCAAACTCTCAGTCCTTATGCGAAAATCAATTCTACTCGCCGTACTTTCGGCTCTGGCACTCACCGGATGTCCCGTCCTGGACTCACCGGTGCCCCACTCTCCTGCCACAGAATCTTCCGCTGCAAATTCCGATGGCGATTCGGAAAATCCGTCCGATACGGAAACCACCCGACAACGTGTCGCCCAGACACTCAAACGCGACTTCGCGCAACGCGGACTCTCGACATCCCAAAACGGTGCGTGGCAAGTCCTTCACGGCGTGCTTGCTTACGGCAAGGACTTTGTGGTCCAAACGGATAATGGCCCGCAAAATGCCGTCGACTATTTGCTCGGTGGAGGTGCGTTGGATGGGTTCAACCCGCGAGCAGGCGATCGCTTTGGTAGTGGCTCGCCAAGACAAGGCGTGAAAGCCCAGCTCCAACCCGAAACCAAAATCGGACAAGGACACCGTGATCAGTGGCTGGCAGTGCTGGTTCAAAGCGGAGTGAAGAAAAGTGACGAGCTGAAAACACCTGACGGCGACTTTACAATCCAAGACTGGATTCGCCAAACGCAGTACGACGTGCCACTTAATTTGGAAACAGAATTTAGCTGGACGTTGATCGCGCTAACTGCACTCGACCCGACGACCACTGCTTGGCTTGCTCGAGACGGGGAAACATACGACGTTGAATCGCTGCTTGATTCGGAAGTTCAGCAGTATCGGATGGACGCTCGCTCAGGTGCCTGCGGCGGAACGCATCGCTTGATCGGAATCGCCATGGCGCTCAATCAACGACGCAATGAAGAGAACCCAGTCACCGGGGTGTGGGCCGACGCAGAACAAGTGATTGAATCGGCCATCGCGACCGCCAAGCAAAACCAGAATCCAGACGGCTCGTACTCGACATCCTATTTTCACCGCACCGGATGGACGAGAGATTTAGGTGAGTCACTGGGGACGACCGGTCACGTTCTTGAGTTCCTTGCGATTGCAGCACCCGATGACGTGCTTCAGCAGCCGTGGGTACAACGATCTGCCCTGCAATTGTGCGACACACTGGACGCTTGCGAAGGTATCGATCTGGAATGCGGCGTGCTTTATCACGCGTTGCACGGTTTGGCGGAATACGAAAAACGCATCCGCTAGATATAGAACATCGTTTCGTCACCATGACGACTGCGTTCAACCAATTCGCTCAGCGTCACGCCGGCGAGCACATTGCGGCAAGCCTCGGAAGCTTCCGCCCAAGATTTCTGCAGCAACGACCCAGCTTGGGTGTCTTTCATGCTTGCGGGCAACGATGATTCCTGGCAACCAAACACTTCGGCGACGTCCAACAACGTGACTTGTGTCGGATCGACGGCAAGACGGTAGCCGCCCTGGCTACCGCGAGTACTCTGCACCCAGCCTACCGAGCGCAATGTGCGTAGGATCTGGACCAAGAAAGGTCCGGGAACACCATGTTTGTCCGAAATTTCGCGAACTGCTACTGGCGAATCGTCGGCGGCGCGTTCCGCCAACTCAATCATCGCCAAACAGGCATAGTGCACGCGTGCTGAGATCACCATGATGCGGCCTTAATCGTGTAAACCACATTCGGTCTTCTTGAATCCACTCCAACGACCTGCACGCTCGTCTTCGCCTAACGAAACCGAGCGAGTACAAGGCCAGCATCCGACACTCGGGTAGCCTTGGTCGTGCAATGGGTTGTAAGGAATGTTTTCTTTCGTGATCAGATTCCAGACGTCCTTTTTGGTCCAGTTGGCCAGCGGACTGATCTTCACCAATTGAAACTTCTTGTCCCAGCCAACGATCGGCGCCTTCGCACGAAACTCACTCTGGTCACGCCGAATCGCACTGGCCCATGCGTGCCAGCCTCTTGCTGATTCACGCAAGACTTTCAACTTACGGTCGCCACAGCACTTTGTCGGATCGGTTTTGTAAACCGGACCACCGTTGGCAGTTTCGTATTCTTCGACTGTCTGCTCAGGATATTTGAACTCGACTTCGATCCCGTACCGGCGTTTGACTTCTTCGCGCAGTTCAAGCGTCTCGGCAAACTGATAACCGGTTTCTAGATTGAAAATCGGTGTCTCGGGAGCGATCTTCGACAGCATGTGAATAATCGTCATGCCCTCGGGGCCAAACGCCGTCGCCATCGTGAACTTGGGCGCGTAGAAGTCGACGGCCCAGGCCAAGATTTCCTGCGGCGTCTTCGACTCCAATTTCGCACTCTCAGCGGCCAGCTCGGCCAAATACTCTTCAGTCGGTGCAAGCGGTGGATCAGCCGCCATGGCACCTCGAGGCTGGCCGTCATCTTCGGACGAGATCACGCTCAAACTAGGCGGCAAGGGCTGCTTCGCACCGCTTTCTTGCGGGACTGGCTGTTTCGACTCGCTCATGACAGGCTGGTTGGCCGAAAGGGAGTGGGGTAGGGAATGACTGGAACGGGCTGCAGACACTGAATCTCTCCACTATCGGCGGGCATTTCAACGATACTGTATAAACCTGATCGACTTAGTCAAGTATGTTCATCGACCGAAATTCCCCGCCAATTGAGCGATTTTGCTTGCGGCCATCGCATCTGTCGTCTTTTCGCGGCAAATTTGATAGCGCCAGGTTGGCTCGGGGCGTTTAAGTTGGAGAGAAGTCCTGCTCGTGCGATTGCTATCAGACTCTCTTCTTTTTCGGTCTCTGCACATGAACAAGTCACTTGTCCTTGCTGTCTTTGTTGCATTTCTTGCGACATTCCATCTGCGAGATCTACCGGCCCAACAACCTCCGCCCGATACCGTTGAACTACGCGGCGGCGGCCAGGTTGCCGGCAAGGTCCGCCAAAAGGCTGACACGCCCAACGGTCGAGACGTGAAAGGCTACGTCACCATCCAAGTGGATGATGGGATCAGCATCGCAATTGATCGTGCACAAGTCACTCGCGTTCGCACGGCAGACGAACTTGCCGAATACAAACGACGAGCAAACGCCGCTGGCGACGATCCGGAAAAACATTACCAGCTGGGACGCTGGTGCACAAAGAATCATCTTAGTCAGCATCGCTTACACCACTATCACCGCGCGATTACTCTGAACCCAGAACATTCTGAGGCGAGAGCCGCATTGGATTACGTTCGGGATGACCTCGGGAACTGGATTCCCTATGCCGTTCAACAGCGCAATCGTGGTCTCGTTCGAGCCAATGGCGGATGGCGTTTTCCCGAAGCAGTTGCGCAGGAGAACGCAGCAAAGGCCGCCAAAGTCAAAGCCAGTCAGTTCATCAAGGAAATTGCCAAGCTTCGCAAGCAGTACCTTGGCCGTGGCAAGAACCCGCAAGAAGCATTTGCTCAACTTCAGGCCATCCAAGATCCACTTGCATCAGTCGCTGTAGCGGGCGAATTTGAAAAATCTCGCGGCAACACCAGCCAACCGCGCGCGCTGCGTTTGCTTTGGGTCAAGCTCCTTGGCAGCTTTCGCACTCCCGCCTCGGTTCGCGCATTGGTGTTCGCAGGATTGAATGAACCCGATGCAACTGTCAAAGAGAGCGCAATCCAAGAGCTGAAGAAGTACGGTGGCGATTCCGCGATCGCAACCTACGTTCCAATGTTGAATCCGAAAACGAACAGCATCTCGAACATACGTAGCGGACTCCGCGGCCTCACGTACTTCCCCGACCCGGCGTTGGCGATGACCTACGTTGATGCGTTGGTAACGATCAAGATGGAAGTCAAGCCACCTGGCCCCGGCGTGTCAGCCGGATTCGACAACACCGGCGGAGGGAGTTTTTCGACCGGGTCGGATACCAAACCCGTTCCAGTGCCCTACAAGAACACGGATGCCCTGACGTTGCTGAAAATGGTGGAACCTGACGTCGATTACGGGTTCAACCAACAAGCTTGGCGTGAACACTTCGCACAAAAGTTAACAGCCTATCGCGGTGATCTAAGACGGGACCGGTAGGGCTATCACTAGGCCAGTTGGTGTCAGATCGCGTACCAAGGAGAGTGGTTTTTATTCTCCCTGTCCTTTGGCGTAACGCCGCAGCGGATTCAGGGTCTTCGATTTGCCTGCGAATCGAATTTCACTCTCCCTCCGGGCAACGCCTTAGCGGATTCTCTGTCAGCCGTTGGCGCTAGCCACGGGCCCGTCTATCGCACAAA